>NZ_CP020331.1:300000-593079 GCF_002043005.1 Martelella mediterranea DSM 17316
TCCATGCCGTGATCGCGGATGAAGCCATGGCCGCCATAGACCTGCATGCCGATCGAGGCGGTTTCGAAGCCGAGATCGGTGAACAGCGCCTTGACGATCGGAGTCATCAGCGCGGTGAAATCCTCCGCTTCCTTGCGCGTTTCCGGATCGGGATGGTGCTTCATCATGTCGAGATTGCGCGCCACCCAGCCGCCAAGCGCACGGCAACCCTCGACATTGGCGCGCATGGTCATCAGCATGCGGCGCACATCGGGGTGGACGATGATCGGATCGGCGGGCTTGTCGGGGTGTTTGGCGCCGGCAAGCGAGCGGCCCTGCAGCCGCTCCTTGGCATAGGCGACGGCGCCCTGATAGGCCGCTTCCGCCGCACCCAGCCCCTGAACGCCGACTGACAGCCGCTCGCTGTTCATCATCGTGAACATGGCGCGCATGCCCTTGTGCGGCTCGCCGACCAGCCAGCCGGTGGCCTCGTCGAACGACATCTGGCAGGTCGCAGAGGCCTTGATGCCCATCTTGTGCTCGATGCCCGAGCAGGTCACGCCATTGCGCTGGCCCGGCGTGCCATCGGCGTTCGGCAGGAATTTCGGCACCAGAAACAGGCTGATCCCCTTGACGCCCTTCGGCGCATCGGGAAGCCGCGCCAGCACCAGATGGATGATGTTTTCGGTGAGGTCATGCTCGCCGGCGGAGATGAATATCTTAGAGCCGGTGATCTTGTAGGAGCCGTCATCCTGCGGCTCCGCGCGGGTTCTGAGCAGGCCGAGATCGGTACCGCAATGGGCTTCCGTCAGGCACATCGTGCCCGACCACGTGCCCTCGACCATTTTCGGCAGATAGGTCTGCTTCAACTCCTCGCTCGCATGGTCGACGATCGCCTGATAGGCGCCGTGGGTGAGGCCCGGATAGAGGCCGAAGGAAAGATTGGCCGCGCAGCTCATCTCCTCCACCAGCTTGTTGATGGATTCCGGCAGGCCCTGCCCGCCCCATTCCGGAGCAGAGGCCATCGCCGTCCAGCCGCTTTCGGCAAACGCCTTGTAGGCTTCCTTGAAGCCCTTCGGCGTGCGCACGACGCCGTTTTCCAGCACGCAGCCCTCTTCGTCGCCGGTTGCGTTCAGCGGCAGCAGCACTTCGGTGCAGAACTTGCCTGATTCTTCCAGGATCGCGTCGGCCAGATCCGGCGTGACCTCTTCGAGACCGGGAATCTCGGGGTAATCGCCGATGCCGATCAGTTCCTGCAGAACGAAACGCATGTCCCTTATGGGCGCATTATAGACTTGCATGGTTTTCGTCCTCTTTCCTAGTTTCTCAGGGGTTTGCCGGTTTCGATGACGCTCTCGAACCGGTCGAGCGTCTTCTTTGTCTTGACGAGACGCATGAAGCTTTCGTGTTCCAGTTCGAGAATCGTGTCCTCATCCACCGGGTCGATGATGTCGGTGTCGCCGCCGGTCAAGACGGTCGCGAGCTCGCGCGCCACCGTCAGGTCGTGCGGCGTGGCGATCCCGCGCCGGGCAAAGCCCTCGGCGGCCATTTCAAGGGCTATCTTGCCCGAGGGGCCGGGCAGCACGATTTCCTGCGGTTCCGGCGGCTGATAGCCGTCGACCATGGCAAGCGCGCGCGCCTTGGCATCGGCCAGAAGCCGGTAGCGGTTCATGGTCACGCCGTCATCCTTGCCGAGGAACAGGAGCTCCCGCGCCTCGTCGGCCGACTTGGCGACGGTCGCGGTCGACAGCATTTCGAAGACCTTGGCCGTTGCCGGCATCGGGCCTTTCGGGGCTGCCGGATTGTTCTGCCAGCGGGTCAGCATTTCCCGGCATCCGCCCCAGGCAGGCACCAGGCCGACGCCGCATTCCACGAGGCCGATATAGGTTTCGGCATGCGCCTGCACCGCATCGGAATGCAGCACGATCTCGCAGCCGCCGCCAAGCGCCATGCCGGAGGGCGCGGCAACCACGGGGAACGGCGCGTATTTCAGCTTGCGATAGGTCGCCTGACCGTTGCTGACCAGCTTCTCGATCTCGCCCCAGGCGGCGATATTGGCGGCAAACAGCGCGAGGCCCAGATTGGCGCCGACCGAGAAATTCGTGCCCTCATTGTAGATCACCAGCGCCTTGTAGTTCTTCTTCACAAGCCCGATGGTCTTGTCGAGCAGCGTCATGATCTGGTCGTCCATGGCGTTGGCCTTCGAGGTGAACTCGAAGCACACGACGCCATCGCCGATATCCCAGAGCGCGGCCGAACCGTTCTTCAGAAGCGGCTCGCTGACGCGCTTGATATCCTCGAGCATCAGCACGCCCTCGGGCCGCGCGATATCGCGATAGCTGCCGTCCGGCTGGAGGGCCTGACGCTTTCCATCCTCGATGCGGTAGAATGTGCGCTCGCCCACCTTTTCCAGCACGTCGGGAACAGGAATATTTTCCTCACGCATCCGCGCGACGAGCCAGGGCGCGCCGATCATGTCGATCAGTTCGAACGGACCCCAGCGCCAGTTGTAGCCAAGCCGCATGACCTCATCGATCGCCGCGATATCGTCGGCGGCGTCGCCGACGAGGCTTGCCGCATAGGACAGCGTATTGGCCATGACGCCGAAGGCATAGCGGCCGAGCGGCCCGTCGATTTCCATCACCTGACGCGGCTTGCGCGCAGCCTTCAGTTCGGGGCTCTCGACCTTTGCGGAGGTGCTGTAGCGGCCGCTCCCAAGGTCGATCGCTTCCTTGATCTTCCGGCCGCCCTCGCGGTTCAGCCGGTAGAAGCCGCCCTTGCCCTTGCGCCCGGTATAGCCGTCGGCGATCATCTTGTTGACCAGCGGCAGGTCGCGGTTGGTCGCGTGGAACATGTCGCCGTCCGGCAACGCACTCTTCAGGCTCGCGCCGATATGCGGCATCAGGTCGAGGCCGACGAGATCGATCAGGCCGAAAATGCCGGTCTTGGGAATGCCGAAGGGCTTGCCCATCACGGCGTCGGCCTCTTCCACCGTCAGCCCTTCTTCCATGGCCTTCAGCACGCCGAGCTGGATCCAGGTGACGCCGAGGCGGTTGGCGACGAAACCGGGACGATCGTTGCAGACGACGACGCTCTTGCCGAGCTTGCGATCGGCGAAATCGGTCACGCTCGCGGCGAGCGCTTCGTTCGTGTCAGGGCCCGTCACCAGTTCCATCAGCCGCATGTAGCGCGGCGGATTGAAGAAGTGGGTGATCATGAAATCACGGACGAACGCCTCCGGCATGCCCTCCACAAGGCGCGCAAGCGGAATGGTCGAGGTGTTCGACGAGATCGCCGTGCCCGGCTTGCGCACGGCGTCGATCCGGCGGTAGAGCGCCTGCTTGACATCGAGCTTTTCGACAACGACCTCGATGATCCAGTCGACGCCGGCCAACTTTTCGAGATCGTCCTCGATATTGCCGGTTTCAACCAGCTTCGCGGCCCGTTTCGACATGAACGGCGCGGGATCGGCCTTCTTCATCCTGGCGAGCGCGGTTTCCGCGATCACGTTGCGGTTGGCAGCACCCTCCGGCACGATGTCCAGCAGCAGCACCTTGTGACCGGCATTGGCGACCTGGGCGGCAATGCCCGATCCCATCACGCCGGAGCCGATAACGGCAACCGTGTTGATCTTGAATTCGCTATCAGACATCAGATTCGCTCCAGAATGGTTGCGATGCCCTGGCCGCCGCCGATGCACTGGGTGGCGAGCGCATACTTGCCGCCCTCGCGCTGCAACAGCGACGCCGCCTTGCCGACGATGCGCGCGCCGGTGGCGCCGAGCGGATGACCGAGCGCGATGGCGCCGCCATCGATATTGATCCGGTCTTCGGCAAGGCCGAGATCGCGGATGCAGGCCAGCGACTGGCTGGCGAAGGCTTCGTTAAGCTCGATCACATCCATGGCGCCGGCATCGAGGCCGGCGCGCTCCAGCGCCTTGCGGCTGGCGCCGACCGGGCCGATGCCCATGATTTCCGGCGCGCAACCGCTGATGCCGACGGAGGTCAGGCGGGCGAGCGGCGTCAGGCCGTTTTTCATCGCATACTCCTCCGAGCACACCAGCACGGCCGAAGCGCCATCCGTCAGCGGCGAGGAGGTGCCGGCGGTGACCGTGCCGTTGGCCGAGAAGGCCGGTTTCAGGCCGGCCAGCGCCTCGGGTGTGGTTTCCGGACGGATGCAGCCGTCTTCAGAAACCGTTCCGCCCTTCACGCTGATCGGCACGATCTCGTCCTTCAGCCGTCCTTCGCTGCGGGCAGCGGTGGCCTTTTCCTGGCTCTTCACGGCAAAGGCTTCCTGTTGCTCACGCGAAATCTGCCATTTGGTCGCGATGTTTTCCGCCGTGTCGCCCATGCCGATATAGGCGCCCGGCACCTTGGCGTAGAGCGCGGGGTTCGGCATTGGGTTGAAGCCGGTCATCGGCACCCGGCTCATGCTTTCCACGCCCGCGCAGATGAAGACTTCGCCGGCGCCGAGCTGGATCTGGCCGGCGGCCATGTGGATCGACTGCATCGAGGAGCCGCAAAAGCGATTGACCGTGACGCCGCCGACCGACTGCGGCAGATCCGCCATCAGCACCACGAGACGGCCGAGATTAAAGCCCTGCTCGGCTTCCGGAAAGGCGCAGCCGAGGATCAGGTCCTCGATGTCCTCCATCTTGACGCCGGTCTTCTCGACCAGCCCGCGCACCACCTGGGCCGCCAGATCATCCGGACGGACACGGGCCAGTTCGCCCTTGGTGGCAAGTGAAAACGGCGAGCGCTGATAGCCCGCGATGACAACGTTGGTCATGGTTTACTCCCGGCAAACGTGATGTTTTGGATTGAAAATAGAAAGCGATGCGCATTAGCGCGAGGCGCCCGGCCTTCAGACGCAATGCGTTGGTCGCCGGTTCCGCCCGAACGGGCAACCGGCAATGAACATGTGGCAGTGATTGGGGGCAACAGGGACGCGGGCATCCCTTTGAACGTTGCGGAAGAAGCTACGACGACAGGGTCGCCCGATCCACCGGCGCGGATCAGCTGGCGAGCTTGCCCGCCTTTTGTGACAGCCGTTCTTCGGTTTCGCGCACGACGGTCTTCAATTCCGAGAGGGTGAGGTCGATCGCGACCTTCTGCTCTTCCAGAAGCTGGATGCGTTCGTGCACCGCCCGCAACAGCGCCGTCAACTGCTCCTGCTGCGTATGGTCGACCTTGTAAAGGTCCAGAAACTCCTTGATCTCCTCCAGCGAGAAGCCAAGCCGCTTGCCGCGCAGAATGAGGATCAGACGGGCGCGGTCGCGCTGCGTGTAGATGCGCGTCTTTCCGGCCCGGCCCGGGGTTATCAAACCCTTGGTCTCGTAGAACCGCAAGGCCCGTGGCGTGAGCCCGAGCTCTTCGGCCAACTGGGTCACGGTAAAAAACTGATCCGCCACGTAAAACCTTCTCTTTCTTGAGCGATTCACCATAGCGGCCCCCTGACCTATCCGTCAACATGACTGTCTGCCTCCCCGACATTCACCTTTGCGCCATCATGAGAGGCACGACGCTCTTCCTCGATCAATTCCTTTTTCGAAAGCTTGCCGACCATGGTCCTCGGCAGCGTATCGCGAATTTCGATGTCGCGCGGCAATTCAATCTTGGAGAGACGCGGAACCAGGAATTCATGCAGCTCCTCGACCGTGACCTGCGCGTCCTTGCGCAACGAAACGAAGGCCTTCGGCCGCTCCCCGCGATACGCGTCATGAACGCCGATGACGATCGCTTCCGCCACCGCATCGTGCTCGTAAAGCGCCTCCTCGATGACGCGGGGATAGACGTTATAGCCCGAGCAGATGATCAGGTCCTTCAGCCGGTCGACGAGATAGAGATAGCCGTCTTCATCCAGATAGCCGACATCGCCGGTTCGAAGCGCGCCGTCGCGCAGCACATGGGCGGTCTCGTCCGGACGGTTCCAGTAGCCCGACATTACCTGCGGACCGCGCACCCAGAGCTCGCCCTTGACGCCTGTCGGCAGCAGCACCGCCGGATTTTCGGAATCCCGGATTTCCAGCGTCGTCCCCGCCATGGGAAGACCGGCGGACCCCGGACGCCCCGGACTGCCGTCCAGCGGATTGACGGAGACGACCGGCGAACACTCCGTCAGGCCGTAGCCTTCCGCAAGCCGGCACCCGGTCAGCTTTTCGAAGTCGACGCGAACTTCATTCGGCAGCGGCGCCCCGCCTGAGATGCACAGTTTCAGAGATTCGAGATGAACCTTGCGCGTTTGCGCGACGCTGTTGATCGCCCCGTAGATTGTGGGAACGGCCGGGAACAGCGTCGGTTTGCGTCGCTCCATCAGCGGGATCAGTTCATCGCGATTGAAACGCGGCACCAGAAGCATCGAGGCGCCGATCTGCACCGCATAGAGCATGCAGACGGTCATCGCGAAGACGTGGAAAAAGGGCAGCACGCACATCACCATCTCTTCGCCCTCGACCAGCAGACCGCACTGGTTGCCCTGGTGCACCAGCTGGCGCGCATTTGCGACCAGCGCGCCATGCGACAGCATGGCGCCTTTCGGCACCCCGGTCGTGCCGCCGGTATATTGCAGGACGGCAATATCGGACGGGGCGGTTTCGATTTTCGGAACGGGGGCGTTTGCGGCATCCCGCATCAGCGCGTCGAAACGCAGATGCTGCTGATCGTCGGGAATCCGCGCCAGGTCGGAGCGCTTGAACAGGCGAAACAGCAGACCCTTCATCGATGGCAGGGCCTTTGCCATCGGGCAAATGACCACCTGTTTCAGACCCGTTTCGCCAACGATGGAGCCCAGATTTCCGTAAACCGCCGCAAGATCGAGCGTGATCATGAACTCGGTTCCGGAATCGCGAACCTGATCGCGAATTTCGCGGCCGGTATAGAGAGGATTGAAGTTGACGACGATGCCGCCCGCCTTCAGCACGGCAAAGAAGCTAATGACCGAATACGGACAATTGGGAAGGCAGAGGCCGACGCGCGTGCCCTTGCGAACACCAACGGACGCAAGCCCCGCGGCAAACCGGTCGGACAGGGCATCAATCTCGCTATAAGTCCAGGTTCGGTCAAAGAACTCCACGGCCGCTTTATCAGCGAAGCGTGCGACCGATTCAGCCAGAAATGCCGTCAGCGTATCGGCGTTCCGGCTCGCGGCGCCATTGGCCGCCCAAGCCTCAGTGCGGTTGGGCGTATCTGCCCCGCCGCCCGGCGTTTCGGTATCGAAATCCTCTTGCACGCCTCCTCCTTTTTGCGCGGACACCCTCCTCAAGGTTTCCCTCCGCACAATTTTCCTTCGACATGACCATTACGATATCCTATAAACGTATACGTCATATAATTCAAGACCGATGTTGACGGATCTGGCACGGACCTTGAAGACAGTGTATTCCCACGGTTACAGAAGGGTTTGGGGCATCAGCATGTATGTTTGGGGAAGACTGATCAGGGCCATGATCAAAGCGAAATTCGCACCTGCGATCCACCCGCCTGAAGATATCTCCTCGATTGTCCTGCGAGTCTGGCCCCAAGACCTCGATATCAATATGCACGTGAACAATGGCAGATATCTGGCCTTCATGGATATTGGCCGGTTCGATCTGCTGGCCCGATCCGGGCTCGGCGCACAGGTATTGCGCGAGAAATGGCAGCCTGTTCTGACCGGGGTGAACGCGCGTTACCGGCGCTCGCTTGGGGTCTTTCAGCGGTTCCGGCTCGAAACCAGGCTCGCCGGCTGGACAGAGAACTCGCTTTTCATGGAGCACCGTATCATACCGCTCAGCGGCCCACACAAGGGCGAGGTCGCGGTGACGGCGACAGTGCGCGCGGTGATGCTGAAGGATGGCCGAAAGCTGCCCGCGACGGAGATGCTCGCCCCGCTCGGCCCGCTGCCGGAAAGCCCGCCGCTGCCGGAAGCCTACGCACTGCTGATGTCGCCGGAGGAACGGGCGAGAGCCAGTGGCGGCGAGGACGCCAAGACGTAAACAGCACGGGCCGGATGACCGCCCCCATGAGGCGAAGGCCTAGAGGCCGATATGCTCCGCCGGTCAGGGGATTGGCGCGATCGACGACATCCCGACGGTGGCGGCGCTCATCGACCGGTTTGATGCCGAATACCGCGCCGCTTGCGCACGGCTCTGGGAGCCGGCATAACAAAAGCCGGCCGGAACCATCGCGCCGGCGGGCTTTGCATGGCAGAACTCAGAGCTTTTCGGTCAGCTCTGGCACCGCATCGAAAAGATCGGCGACAAGGCCGTAATCCGCGACCTGGAAGATCGGCGCTTCCTCGTCCTTGTTGATCGCGACGATCACCTTCGAATCCTTCATGCCGGCCAGATGCTGGATCGCGCCGGAAATGCCGCAGGCGATATAGATGTCCGGGGCCACCACCTTGCCGGTCTGGCCGACCTGCCAGTCGTTCGGCGCATAGCCGGAATCGACGGCGGCGCGCGAGGCGCCGACGGCCGCGCCGAGCTTGTCGGCGAGCTTTTCGATGATCGCGAACTGTTCGGATGAGCCCACGCCGCGCCCGCCGGAAACCACGATGCGGGCCGAGGTCAGTTCCGGCCGGTCGCTTTCGGCAACCTTGTCGGCCACCCATTCGGACGCGACCGTCGCATCCGGCGCGCTCACCTGCTCGACCGGCGCCGCACCGCCCGCGCCCGCCGCCTCGAAACCCGATGTGCGGATGGTCAAAACCCGCACCGGATCGCGCGACTTCACCGTCTGGATCGCATTGCCGGCGTAGATCGGCCGATCGAAGGTCTCGGCGTCGAGAATGGCGGTGACATCCGAAATGATCATGACATCGAGCCGGGCGGCGACGCGCGGCAGGATGTTCTTGCCGTCGCTGGTCGCGGGCGCGGCGATCACGTCGTAATCGCCCGCAAGCGTGACGATCAACTCGGCGGTCGATTCCGCCAGCCGGTGGGAGAGCGCATCGGCGTGGGCCACAAGCACCTTCGAAACGCCGTCGATCCGCGCGGCCTCGCCGGCGGCGGCGGAAAGGCCCGCACCGGCAACAAGCAGGGTGACCTCCCCGAGGCCGGAGACGGCCCTGACCGCCCGCGCGGTCGCATCGCGAACCAGAGCGTCGCCGCTGGTTTCGGCAAGCAAAAGAACAGACATCACAGCACCCCCGCTTCGTTTTTGAGCTTTTCGACCAGCGCATCGACGGTATCGACCTTGATGCCGCCCTTGCGCCCTTCCGGCTCGCGCGTGCGCATGATTTCGAGGCGCGGGGCGATATCGACGCCGTAATCCGTCGCAGTCTTCTCCTCCAGCGGCTTCTTCTTCGCCTTCATGATGTTCGGCAGCGAGGCATAGCGCGGCTCGTTGAGGCGCAGATCGGTGGTGATGATCGCCGGCAGCGCCACCGAGATCGTCTGCAGCCCGCCATCAACCTCGCGCGTGACCTCCGCCCGCCCATCGGCAATCTCCACCTTGGAGGCGAAGGTCGCCTGCGGCCAGCCAAGTAGTGCCGCGAGCATCTGGCCGGTCGCGTTCATGTCGTTGTCGATCGCCTGCTTGCCGGCGATCACCAGATCAATTTTCTCGGCCTCGATGACGCCCTTCAGGAGCTTGGCAACGGCGAGCGGCTCGATATCGGTCGCAGCGCTCTCGGCGGCAATGATCAGGATCGCCCGGTCGGCGCCCATGGCAAGCGCGGTGCGCAGCGTTTCCTGCGCCTGGCGGACCCCGATCGAGACGGCAATCACCTCTTGCGCCATGCCCTTCTCCTTCAGCCGTATCGCCTCTTCCATGGCAATCTCGTCGAAGGGGTTCATCGACATCTTGACATTGGCGAGGTCAGGACCGGACCCGTCCGGCTTCACCCGCACCTTCACATTGTAATCGATCACCCGCTTGACGGGCACGAGCACTCTCATGGCTGCGTATCCTCCGTTTTCCCAGTACGGATAGAAATCTATCCCCATCGGCGCCAAAAGCTTTGCGCATCAAGATTACACATAGGTAATTTAGATGACGTATAGGTCATATAACAAGGCACATTTGTTTTGCAAGCCCTTTCAAGCGTGGCGCTCCGCCGAGATGACGTGGCTCGGTTTGTCTGAACAGGCGGATATTCGTTCTTAGGTGGTTTCCGGTTTGATTTATGCTGCCGCTGATATCACTAGCCGCGTCATACAGGATAACCCACTCGTCCTTTTGGCAGGCCAAGCCGTCTGGCGCCGCTTGCTGGACGGCAACCTCCGCCAGCTCGGTGTCTGGCAGCAGCGTCGGGTTAACGGGGTTTGTCGTGAACCGGTTGGTATTTGGTGGCAATGACCGAAGTCCTGCCTGCTCACGTCAGACGCCACCGCTTCCCGCCGAGATCAGCGCCCATGCGGCGTGGCTCTGCTATCGTTTTACGCTCAGCTTTCGAGACGTCGAAGATCTGCTGGCCGGGCGTGGCATTGCGGTCTCGTTTCAGACCGTTTCGGAATGGGCTGCGAAGTTTGGCCGCAAATTCGCTCATCAGCTGCGCCGGCGTTCGCGAGGCCAGTTTGCCGACAAGTGGCAGCTCGATGAAATGGCGGTGACGATCAAGGGAAATAAATACTGGCTGTGGCGCGCCGTCGGTGCCAGCGGCTATGTGCGCGATGCCCTGCTGCAAGGCCGGAGAAACAGGCGGGCAGCTCTGCGGTTGATGCGCGAACTGCTCAAGGGTCAGGTACCACCCCGAGGGTTATGGACACCGACAAGCGGCGTTTCTGCTCCGCCGCGAAGGCTAAATTGATGCCTGACGTCGAGCATTGTCACACAAGGGGTTCAATAATCGCGCCGAACATTCACATCTTCCCGTGCGGCGACGCGAACGGCGCATGATGCGCTTCAAGTCGGAGCGGCAACGCCAATGTTTCGTCTCTACACATGGCCAGATCGCCAATCTCTTCCTTCTTCACCGCAAACATCTCACCGTCGCAGATCATCGAAAGCTTCGCTCCCACGCCATCGCAATATGGCGGCAGATCACCATATCAATCAACGGGTGACGCCTCGCGGGCGGCTTCAGGCCCTTGCGACTTACAGGAACCCGTGCATTTGCGGGATGAAGTTCATTTTCGTTCGCCCTTAGCGCAGGACTTTGAACGCCTCTTGTTCTGACCCCTTCAACAGGCGCGCGCTCAGGCTATCAGCCTTCGACGGTTTCGCGAAAGGCCTCGATCGTCCGACGCGTTCCTTCCATGAGCGATATGGCCGGCCAGGAGCCCAGAAAGGCGCGCAGCGGGGCGTTGTCCATCGTCTCCGGCACGGGCCGAGGATTATCCGCCACGGTGATCGCAGCACCGGGCACGACCGCGCGGATGGCGTCCGCGACGTCGTGCATGGACTCGATCTCGGTCGTCAGGTCGCTGACCACCGGCGCGCTTGCCGGCTTGTCGAGGCAGCGCAGGAATATCTCGGTCACCTCGTCGACATGCTGGAAACACATCCTCCCGGAGAACGGCAATTCATAGGCCTCACCCCGGGCCGCCGCTCGCATCGCAAGCGTGATCGCGGCGGTCTCGCCGCTGGTGCGGCCAGGACCGTAGACGACATTCGGCCGAAGCCCGACCGAACCAAGCCCATGATCGAGGAAATAGACCTTCGATATCTCCTCGCAGCAATGCTTGAAGACGCCGTAGAGATTGACCGGGGAGGCCAGAGGTCCGCGCGGCCGGGCGGCGAGCGAGCTTGCGTAGACAACATGCTCTATGCCCGCCTTCACCGCCGCCTCGAGGATATTGATATGACCGATGACGTTGACCTTGGCGCCAAGCACCGGGTTTGACCTGCAGGCCGGGATCACAAGAGCGGCCAGGTGCAGGATGGCGTCGATCCCGAAGCCGGCGATCACCGCCTCGATCGCGCCCGATTGGGTGATATCGCCCTCGACATAGGTAACGCCCGGCAGGCGGGCGTCTTCCGCCGGCAGGTTGAGGTCGAACACGACCACCTTGTCGCCGCGCTCGGCAAGCGCGTCTGTCAGCGCCTGCCCGAGAAAACCCGAGCCGCCCGTGACCAGCACCGTCAGCGGCATGCGCTTCGCGTTCTGCCTGCTCATGATGCCATCCCCTGCCCACCATTGACGTCCATCAACTGCCCGGTGATGAAGCCGGCCTCGTCTGCGGCGAAGAAGGCCACGGCGGCGGCGACATCCTCGACCCGCCCGTTTCGACGCACGGGAATGGCCTCCACCGCCTTCTGCCGCTCCTCCGGCGACATCCGCTCGCTCAACAGCCGCTCCACCCGCGGCGTCAGGATCGCGCCGGGGCAGACGGCATTGCAGGTGATGCCGTGGGGACCGAATTCCTGCGCCATCTGCAGCGTCATCGACTGGATCGCGCCCTTGGCGGCAACGTAATTCGCGCCGGTGAACAGGCTGCCGTAGCGCCCGGCCTTGGAGCCGAGATTGATCACCCGGCCGAAGCCTGTCTTGATCATGCCCGGCAGCACATGACGGCTGACCCGCACCGCCGCCGTGACGTTGAGCGCCATTACCCGCTCCCAGTCTTCATCGCTTTCCTCCAGAAAGGCTTTGGGCGTATGCAGCGATCCGCCGGCATTGTTAACGAGGATATCGAAGATCATGCCCTTGGCGGCGAATGCGCCCATCATCCGGGCGATATCGTCGCCATCCGTCAGGTCGCCGGCGATGAAGACGGCGTCACGCAGTTCCGGCGTCTGACGCGCCTTGTCGATCGCCTCCGCGCTGCGGTCGATGATGCCGATCCGCGCGCCCTCGGCGACGAGCCTTGCCGCAATCGCGGCACCCAGCCCGTCCGCAGCCCCCGTAACCAGCGCGGTTCTGCCCTTCACCCTTTCCATATATCCTCCCTTTGGCCTTCCCCTTTTAATGAGGGATTGACCCGTATTAAAAATGGTACATAATACCACTATGCAGAACTTTTGGCATTCTGCCAATGGTTTTTGCCAGAGCTCCTGGCGGAGCGCGTGAATATTTGGGAGGAGATTCATGATGAAATCAGCCAAGGGGGCCACGGGCCGCCTCGTATCCGCAATGGCAGTCGCCGCGGCCTTTGTCACCCTGACAGGCGGCGCAGATGCCCAGTCCAACCGTCCTGTAACCATCGTGGTGCCGTTTGCGGCCGGCGGCGGCACAGACATCACCACCCGCGCCATGCAGGAAGGCATGTCGGAATCGCTCGGCGTCAGCGTGGCGGTCAAGAACACCGCCGGCGCAGGCGGCACGATCGGCGTTGGCGAGGTTGCCCGCGCGAAGAAGGACGGCACCACGCTCGGCATGGCCCCGGTCGGCCCGCTGACCACGCAGCCGCATCTGCGCAAGCTGCCTTATGATGTCGACAGTTTCGACTATATCTGCCTTGCCTATTCGGCGCCGACGGTGATCGCGGTCAGGCAGGATTCGCCGTTCAACAACCTCGAAGAGCTCGTCACTTACGCCAAGGAAAATCCGGAAGGCGTGACCTTCGCCGTGCAGGCGATCGGCTCGATCCCGCATATCGCCGGTCTTGCTCTTGAAGATGCCGCCGGCATCAAGATGACCTATCTGCCGGTCGATGGCGACGGTCCAGCGCTGAAGGCGCTGCTTGACGGTACAGCCGACGTGTTCATTCCCCACGTGTCCTTCTACACCAGCAATGCGGATCAACTGAAATCGCTGGCGTTGCTTTCCAAGGACAAGCTCGCTGAACAGCCGAACCTCGTGACTGCCGCTGCGCAGGGCTACAATCTCGATTTCCCGATCTGGGGCGGCCTGGTCGCGCCGAAAGGTCTGGAAGACGCAGACATCGCCAGGCTGGAGACATCCTGCAAGGCAGCGATCGATTCCGCGCCCTTCCAGGAGCGTATGGAAGCGGTCAAGCAGCCGATCGCCTACATGAATGCGGCCGATTTCGACGCTTTCGTGCACGAAAAATACGAAACCAACCGCAAGCTGCTCGAAAAGGCCGGGCTGCTGGCGAACTGATCTTCCGACGGCTGCCGTCCCTTGGCGGCAGTCGTCCCGGAAAGTCCATGGTTTTCTGAAGACGGTGAAAATAGGCTATCTATTGTCTTGATTTCCCGGCAGGCCAGACCCTGCCGGCATCATCTTTGTCACGTCGAAACAGGCTTGGAGGAAGCATGGCCGACCGGCAGATCAGCGACGGCAAGGTATCCCTGGCAGCGCGCATCAGCGAGGCGGCCGTCATCGGCGCGCTCGCGCTCCTTGTCCTCGTGTTCTTCATCCAGACCTTCGAGGAAATCAGCGCCTTTGCCCGCGCGAGCCAGGGTCGGGGCCCTTTCTTCTTTCCGCGCTTCGTGCTTGGGGTCATGGCGCTGCTGATCGCGCTTTTGATCCTGCTGTTGCCGGGTGCGCGCCATCGCGGTTCGGAGCTGCCGGCGCTTAAGCCCGCGCTGCGCATGCTGGCGCTGATGGCGGCAACGGCGGGCTATTGCGCCGCGATGCCGGTGATCGGTTTCTTGTCATCCAGCATCGTCTTCGCGATCGTGGTTCCCGCCATTCTGGGCCGGCGCGATATTCTTGTGCTCGCCGCCGTCGCTGTCAGCTATTCGCTCGCCGTCTGGTTCCTGTTCGAGCGGGTGTTCCTGATCCTTCTGCCCGGCTTTTCGTGGCCGTGGTGACCTCGATAAACCGATAACCAGGGACGTTTCATGGATCTCATTGTATCGGCCGCAACCCAGATCGCGACACCGCTGACGCTTCTCGCCATCGTCGCCGGAACGCTGGTCGGCGTGATCGTCGGCGTCCTGCCGGGGCTCGGCTCGGTGATCGGGCTCACCATGGTGCTGCCCTTCACCTTCTCCATGCCGCAGATACCGGCGATCGCGCTGATGCTCGGCGTCTATTGCGGCTCGGTCTATGGCGGTTCGATCACCGCGATCGTGCTCAATACGCCGGGCACCCCGCAATCGGCGGCGACCGCGCTGGAGGGCTTTCCCATGGCCCAGCGGGGCGAGGCCGATCTTGCCATTGGCTGGGTCACGACCTCATCCACCATTGGCGGGCTGTTCTCGGTGCTCGTCTTCGTGCTGGCCGGCCCCTCGCTTGCCGCCTTTTCGCTGCAGTTCACGCCGATCGAATATTTCGCGCTCGGCCTGTTCGCGATGACCTGCATCGCCGGCGTATCCTCGGGCAATCTGCTGAAGGGGCTGACGGCGGGCGCGCTCGGCGTGCTGCTCGCCACCGTCGGCAATGATCCGGTCACCGGCGATTTGCGCTTCACCTTCGACAGTTTCCAGCTGTCCGCCGGCATCGGCCTGATCCCGGTGATCGTCGGCCTGTTCGCCTTTTCGGAAATGTTCATGCGGGTGCTGACCATCGATCGCGACGGGCCGCCGCCCGAACAGATGCGGGTCGGCTTCCGCATGCCGCCGCTAGCCGCATGGAAGGGCCGGCTTGGCATGCTGCTGCGCGGCTCGCTGATCGGCTCCTTTGTCGGCGCGCTGCCGGGCACGGGCGCGGCCACCGCCGCCTTCATCGCCTATTCGGAGGCCCGGCGCGCCTCGAAGCACAAGGACAATTTCGGCAAGGGCGAGCCGGACGGGCTGGTGGCCTGCGAAAGCGCCAACAATGCAGTTACCGGCTCGGCGCTGGTGCCGACGCTCTCGCTCGGCATTCCCGGCGATCCGGTGACCGCCGTCATGCTCGGCGCGCTGGTGGTGCAGGGTATTGCGCCGGGCCCCCAGCTGTTCGCCAATCATCTCGACCTGATCTATGCGATCTTCTTCTGCCTGATCATCGTCAATCTGGCGATGTTCGCGATCGGCGCGCTGGGCGCATCGCTGTTCACCCGGGTGCTGCGCATTCCCGAGCCGATCCTGATCGGGCTGATCCTGATCATCGCCACCGTCGGCGCATACGGCGTCAACGGCAATCCGTTCGATGTCTGGGTCGCCTTCATCGCGGGCGTCGTCGGCGTGGTGCTGCGGCATTTCCGCTTCCCGGTCGCCCCGATCGTGATCGGCATGGTGCTGCAGCCGACCATCGAAATGTCGCTGCGCCAAGGCCTGATCCTGACCCATGGCAATTTCTGGGCGTTCTTCGAGCGCCCGATCGCAGCCATCCTGTTCGTCATCACCGCGCTGACGCTCTGCTGGCCGCTGCTGCGCAAGGGATATGCCCGGGTCAAACGCTGAGACCCCAAGCGTTCGATGAACGATCTGCTAGGTGATCTAGAAATTGCTGGCTGACAGCGCGGAGATTTCCTGGGCGGCGCGCATCAGCATCGGCAGGTGAACCGATTTCAGCTTTTCCGGCGGCAGGTTGCGGGCATTGCCGCCGACGCTCAGCGTATAGATGTCGCCGGTCATCGGCGCGCGCAGGACGACGCCGACGGCATTGTGGCCGGCAACCCATTCCCCGAAGGAATCCGAATAGCCGTTGTCGGCCATGCGCGACAGAGCCGCCTCAAGCGCCGGGCGCTTTTCCTTCGCCCAGGCATCGCCGTGAATGCCGGCCAGCAGCGCAAACGCCTCGGCGCGTTCCTCCTCGCCCATGGCGAACAGATAGGCCCGGCCGGGGGCGCTTTCGGCCAGCGGAATGCGCGAGCCGACATTGAGATTGAGCGCCACCGCCGTGGGCCGACGCACCAGTTCCACGAACATCATATCGGGACCATCGCGCACCGACAGCGCCACGACGCAATCGCCTTCCGCCGCCATCTGGTCCATGTGGGAGCGTACAAGCTCGCCGAAGCCGAACCGGCCGATCGCCGCATAACCGAGGGTGAGAACCTGATTGGAGACGGCATATTTGCCGTATTCGGGCATGTAGCGCAGATAGCCGAGCTTGGTGAGCGTGCCGAGCAGCCGCGACACAGTGGTCTTGTGCAGGCCGGTGCGCTCGGCAAGCGCTTGTGTCCCCAGCACCTTGTCATCCGCCCTAAAGGCGCGCAGAATCGAAAGGCCGCGCGCCAGCGAACTGACGAACGGCCGCTCCTCGTTCAGGGCCGCGGCCCCGATATCCTGCCGTGGGCGGCCGCGCCGCCGGACAGGTTGATCATTTGTTTGATTGTCCTCGCTCATGACCCCTGTTTAGCCCATCCCGCGCCCGTTTGTCATTGGGTTTGAAAGGCGCGGGAAGGACAAAATTCCTATTTGAGGGCGGATGGATCCGGCAGGTCGTCGTAATCCGAGCAATCACGGTGGCTTGCCGCCGGGTCGACCTTGACGTCGATGACGACCGGGCCGCCGCGCCTGTGGCCTTCCCTGATCGCATCGCCGATCTGGTCAGCCTCCGTCACCGTGATCCCGGAGCCGCCGAGACCCTCGGCGACCTTGGCGAAGTCATGATCGCCGAAGTCGACCCCGATCGCCTTGTTGCCGAGATTGTCGCGCACCATGCCGAGGCCGGCATTGTTGGCGACCACATAGACGACGTCAAGATTGTGTTCCGCCGCCGTCGCGATCGCATCCATGGTCATGACGAAGCCACCATCGCCGATCACGCCGGTGACGCGCTTTTCGGGGCATGTGACCTTGGCGCCGGTGGCAGCCGGCGTCGACCAGCCCATGCCGCCGATACCGCCGGGGGCGACCAGCTGATGCGGCGTTCTGAGCGGCAGCGACGATGTTGCCCAGATGCGGTTGGTGCCGGCATCGAGCGTCAGCAAGTCGTCCGGCGTCAGGAAGCCGTCGAGCGAGCGCATGATATCGGCGTAATGCACCGTGCCGGGGCGGGTCTTGAAATGCGGCAGGTCGCCGTAGCGATTGTCCGCCTTGATCTTGCCGATGAAGTCCCTGCGCTTTTCCGCCTGCGCCTGATCAACGCCGGAGACATCGAGCAGATAGCGGATCACATCGGCGGCGTCCGCCGTCACCGCCAGGTCGACCGGTAGCACCCAGCCGGCATTCAGCGGGTCGAGGTCGACCTGAATGATCGTCTGCTCGCCCGGGCGCATCATCTTTTCATCGCGGAAGCGGGTATATTCCGGGCCGAGGCTGCAGCCGAGCACGAGGATGACATCGGCCGCCTGAACCATGCGGTTCGCCGATTTCGCCGCCCAGTTGCCCATCATGCCGACGGCGATGGGCGTGGTCTCGTCGATGACGCCCTTGCCGTGATAGCTGGAGGCCACCGCGATCCCCTCGCGATTGGCGAGCCGCGACAGCATCTCGCCCGAACGGCTCATATAGACGCCATTGCCGGCGATGATGACGGGACGTTCCGCTGCCTTCAGGGTCTCGGCGATCTTGTGCAGCGCATCGCCATCGGGCTTCATCGGCGTCGAACGCAGATAACCCTCGGTCGGGTAAAGCTTGGCGCGCGGATGATCGGGCACCTCCTCCTTGATAATGTTGGTGCGCATCACCACCGCCGCCGGCCCCTGGCGCGGGGTCATGGCGTGTTTCACCGCAAGCTGAGTGCCGTAGATCGCCTCTGCTGGCGTGGTCGCGTAGGTGGCGTACTTGGTCATGGTCTTCATCACCGCGAAGGCGTCGCCAGCGCCATAATCACCGGTCATGGTCTGGTAGACGCCATACTGGGCGAAGCCGTCATAACAGGATGTGTCGGTGAGAACGACCATCGGCGTCGAGGAGAAATAGGCCTCCAGAATGCCGAAAGCGCCGGTGGAGCTCGCAAATGGTCCCTGCGCCATCAACAGGCCCGGACGGCCGGTGAGCTTGCCGGCGACCTGGGCCATCACCGAGGCCGACTGCTCGGAGCGCGCCAGAACCAGTTCGAACTCGTCCTTGCGGTCAAAGAACGCCGGCAGCGACCATGTGATGCCGAGACCCGGCAGCGTGAAGCCGCGCGTGATGCCGGCCTCGATAAACGTCTTGATGACGCCCTCATTGGTTTTCATCGATTTCCTCCATTTTGAGAGGAGGATAATCATTCACGTTAATTCTGCCAAGCGCAATTTTGTAGTGATATGTGGATTTAATAGAATGCAGACCCTCGCTGTGGCGGTCACGCGCACTTTCGGTCTTTGTCTCGCATGGATGAGTCGATTGGGCGGCGTCGCCTTAAATTGAGACACGCGGCGGAGTGGGAACGCCGCTTGTCGGGGTCCATAACCCGTGGGGTGGTACCTGCCCCACGAGCAGTTTGCGCATCAGCCGCGGAGCTGCCCGCTTGTTTCTCCGGCTTGCTGTGATGCAGAACGGACCGAGAAGCGAGTGAAGCTTCACAATGAATACGGTTTCCAGCCTCTGCCAACAAATGCGATGCGGATCTTCACCCCAATCGCGACGATCAAAAAGATGCTCGACTAATCCCGGACGCACTTGGAGTTCTCGGAACACTGATTTGTCTAGTTTTTTCAATACTTTGACAGAATACGGCAGATTTTTTGGTCCGATTCCCATCAAGACCTTTGGGCACCGAAGGCGTCATCGACTTCGTCTTGATGAACTTGACTTGCGCAGCTAAGCCGATGGAAAAGTTTGTCGAAACCTGAGCCGTTCCACTTGAGGAGACTGCCGAACGGATTGCTGCGAGTTTCGTCATCGCGGTTGGGCGCCGGGCTAGCTCCCAGTACCGGAAAACACATCGGCAATGCCGGCGTCGAGGGGGGTGCGATAGGTCATCAGGATATAGCCGAGCACGGCATAAAAGCCGACGGTGGCGATGAGGTCGAAGACCGCGGGTCGTCCGAGTGCTTCGGCAAGTGCTGCTTCGGTTTCGGGCGCAAGCCGGCGCTGGTCGATCAGCATGTCGACGGCGCGGACGATCAAACCGTCCTCGCCCTCCGGCATGGCGCGAAGCGCGGCGATGCGCTCGGCGGAAAAACCGAGCCGTGTCGCCCGGTCGACATGGTGGTTCCACTCATAGCCTGAACCGAAACGGAAGGCGACGCGCAGGATTACGACTTCCGAGCGCTCCGGGCCGAGCGCGGTGTCCTTGACCACATGCTGGCGCAGCGGCGCCCAGGCGCGCAGCAGGTCCGGGTGATGCGCCATGGTGCGATAGACATTGAGCGCGCCGGCAAAACCGTCCTTCAGGTCTGCGATTTCCGGCGGCCAGTCGCTGTCCTGAAGCGGCGGCAGGATGGGTTTGTCGGTCATTGCAACGGGCTCCACTCGGTATTGCATACAGCCTTGGGGGGCCGAATGATCGCCCTTGCGCCGCGGGAAAGACAGGTCTAAATCCGGCCTGTCCATCTAGCGGACCAGCCGAATCCTGGTTTTGCGTCAACAATCGACCAGATCTGGCGTGAAAGGTTCCGGCAAGCTCGACCAAGCCACCGCGTCAGTTCCACAAGATATGGAATCACACAATGGGCGGCCCGGGACGCTGTGTCCCTGGCACACCGTCACCGCTGTCGAGGCCGTTGCTTAAAACACAATTTCACGCGTTCAAGCGATGCGTTGGGCGCGGGGGCTTTCCTCCATCACCGCGATCATCTCCCTCACCAGACGCTCGGACAATCGGCCGCGCACGGACTCATAGCGGGGATCGGACCATAGATTGTCTGTCTCGTCCGGATCGGCAACCAGATCGTACAGCTCGCCCCATTCGAAATTCATGAAGATGGTCAGCCGCCATCGCTTGGTGATCAGGGTACGGATGCGGGCGGGCTCCTCGAGATTGTAGCGCGCGCCGCTGTCGTGGTGTTCGATCAGCAGGGCGTCGCGAATTTCGCCTCCCTCGGCCATGGCCGGGATCAGGCTTTTCCCCTGCATGCCCCAATATGGCTTGACGCCTGCCCGTTCAAGGATCGTTGCCGCGACATCCACCGTTGAAGCAAGCGTTCCGGACTTGGCTATGGCGTCGGTGTTGGACGGGTCGCTCCAGATAAAAGGCACCCGCGTCAGGCCGCGCATCTGCAACATTCCCTTCAGGAGAAGGTTGAAGTCGCCCATGTAATCGCCGTGGTCCGAGTTGAAGATCACAACGGTATTGTCGGCATGCCCGGATTCTTCAAGCGCCTGCATCACCTTGCCGATCTGATCGTCAATCATGGTGATCATGCCCGCGGTAAGCGCCATCGCCTCGCGGATTTGCCGGTCGTCGGCGTAGAACGCGGTCTGCAGAAGCGGCGCGGTTTCCCCGTTCTCCCACATTTTCCTGATGTGTTCGAAAATGGGGTTGGGGTTCTTGTGGGCGGAGTAGGGCAGTCTCACCTCAAAATCGTCTGGATCATACATCGACCAGTATTTGCCCGGCGGATTGAAAGGGTGATGCGGGTCGGGAAACGAGACAAACGCGAAGAACGGCGTTTCGTCGCCCTCGCGATCGCGCAGCCATTCAGCAGCCCTGTCGCCAATCCAGGCCGTCGGATAGCTATCTTCGGGCACAGGCGTTCGATAGGCTTGAGGACATGTATAGTCGTGCGGCAGCTCATTGGCCGGATCGTGCAGGTCTCGCCAGTCGGGGTGCGTTCGGCGAAACCACTGGCCGTAATGTCCGCCGCATTTGTCGCCGTGGCCTGTCACCATCTCCACATGCTGATAGCCATAATAGGGCGTCTTGATTTTGTAGGGCTCCGTCTTTTCGTAGCTGCCCGGCGCCTCCTCATCGTAGCCGGTCTGCTCCGCCTTCCAGGCCTCCGCGATCGGACCGGCTTCAAACGGCTTGCGCCCGAGCGGCTTGGCGTCGGTGAAGGCCTGCAAATGGCTTTTGCCGATCGCGGCGGTGGCATAGCCCGAAGCAGCCAGCACCTCCACGAATGTGTTTGCCCGTTCGGTGAGAGCGCAGCCATTGTAACGCAGCCCGTGGACCGACGGATACCGTCCCGTGATCAGCGAAGCCCGGTTTGGCATGCAAACGGGGAGCGCAACGTGGAAATCCTCAAACGATGTTCCGTTTTCCGCAATGCGGTCGATATTGGGCGTTTTGACCACGGGGTGTCCGGCGCATCCAAGCCAGTCGGCGCGCTGCTGGTCCGTTATGAAATAGAGAAAATTGGGCCGCTTAGCTCTCATCATCGCCGCTTTCGGTGTGACTTTCGCCCAGACCTGGGAATGTCTTCTGGGACAGTCTGTGAAGGTTCCTGAAAATGAGCTCCGCCTTACCCAGGGGAACCAGCGCGTGTTCACGCATGGCAAACTCTGCCCGCGTCCCTTCTCCGTTCCTGATCGCCTCGACAATTCTCTTGTGATCGAACTGGGATGTCGCGAAACCCTCGACCGCTTCTTCATCGGTGAAGGCATGAAACAGCGGAGAGGCCCGAAACGGGCTTTGTTCAAGCCGTCGCGTCAGGACTGAATTGCCGGCCATGCTTGCGATCGCCGCGTGAAAACGGACATTCACCTCTATAAATACGTTTCGGGAGGATTCACCGCCGTCGCCCTTGGCGATGAGCCCGTCCACGATCGCGATGCATTGCATCATTTCATCTTCGTATTGTTGAAATCCGCCTCTCTCTGCGGCAAGTCGCGCCGACATGCCCTCGAGCGTGGCCCGGACTTCAATGATCTCCCGCATCTCTTCAATGGTGAAGCGCCGCACGCGAAAGCCGCGATGCGGTTCTCCTTGAACCAGGTCTTCCTGCTCAAGCCGCGCGAGTGCGAGGCGCACCGGCGTGCGTGAAACATCGAGCAGCTTGGCAAGTCCGACCTCGGTCAACCGGTCGCCCGGGGATATGTCGCCCGTCATGATCAAATGACGCAGGCGCTTTGTCACCGCCTCTGTATTGCTGCTCGGTGCAGATCGTGATTGCATGCAATTTGTAACCTCTTTAATCCTCTTGGCTGGAAAATCGCAGGAATATGCGCGTAATACAACCCGAAAATTCGCATGTATCAAAAAATGATTGTTGAATTGCATGCAATTTTATGAAATGAGTTGCGAGGGAGAGACGTTCAGATCTGGATCGGCAAGGCTGTCACCATGCACCCTATCGGCGTGCATCGATGCGGAATATGGCTCGGCCGGCCGGTGCAATGAAAACCGGGTGCGACAGGCACCGAGAGGGAGGCGTGCCAATGATATCGAGAACTCTGACCGCTGCGATGGCGGTGATGCTTCTGACCGGAGCTTCGGCCAAGGCGGAAACCAGCGTGGTCTTCAACAATTATCTTCCTGAGCATAATGAGATCATGCGCAATGTCATTCGGCCCTGGGCCAATGCCGTGGAAGAGGCCTCTGATGGCAATATAGAGATCGATTTCACGGCCTCGTCGCTGGCGCCGCCGCCGCGCCAACTGGAGATGATCCGGGCGGGCGTTGCCGATGCGGCGATGAATATTTCATCCTTCACGGCGTCTCAGTGGCTTGCGCCGCTGATTTCGGAACTGCCGGTTTTGTTCGATCGCGACAGCGCCAAGGCGCATTCCATTGCTCTGTGGCGCGCATATGAGAAGTTTTTCCGCGAAGCGGAGCCCATTGACGGGGTCCATGTCGTCGCGCTGGTGGCGCTCACGGGCAATCACATCTGGAACAACAAGCGTCCTGTCGAAGTGGCCGAGGATGTCAGCGGTCTCAAGCTGCGGGTCAATCCCAATGGCGTGCCCGTGATCGCTGCCATGGGCGGCGTGATTGTCTCTCGCCCGGCGGTCGATACATTTGAACTCGTCGAGCGCGGGGTGGTCGATGGCACCGTCCTGCCAATCTCCTCGGTTGAAGGGCTCGGTGTGCTAGAAGAACTAAAATACGCAACGCTTTATCCGGGCAGCCTTTATCGATCGACGGCTTCGATCATCTTCAATCAGAAGGTCTGGGATGCCATGCCGGAGGCCGACAGGGCCGCAATCGAGAAAGTCAGCGGCGAAGCGCTGGCGGCGCTTGCAGGCGGCAATCTCGATGATGCGACCGAACAGGCCCGCGCCGAACTGGAGCCAGCGGGCATGGAGGTCATCGAGGCCGGCGCCGATCAGATAGCCCAACTGCGTCAAAGCGAAGAGGTTGAAGCGGCGATTGCAAAGTGGAAGGAAAAGGTTGCCGGGCTTGGGCTTGATCCTGATGAAGTGATCAGTTTTTATCGGGCCCAGCTTGAGGAGCTGGAAAACTGAATGGCCGCCGCTCCAGATACGGCGACCAGCCGCGCCAGCACGGTTTTCGAAACGCTCCTAAAGGTTGTCTTGACGGTTACCCTGTTGGGCATTCTCGTCCTGACCTTCTTCGATGTTGTGGGTCGTTACGTATTCAACGCGCCGATCCCGGGCGCCTTTGAAATTCAGCAATATGGCATGGGAATCCTGATCTTTGCGGGTCTGCCCCTCATCACGTTTGACCGCGGCCATATCACCGTTTCCCTCATCGATGGTTTTTTTGGGCGAAACGCGATGTTGAAGCGCGTTCAGGGCGCGGTTCTGAATTTGATCAGTGCCGCGATCGTGGCGCTTTTGACCTATTGCCTCTGGGACCAGGCGGAAAAGGCAATGCAGTGGGGGGTGACCTCGGCGTTTCTTGAGTTGCCGCAATATCCCGTGATGTTCTTCATGGCGTTGATGGGCGCCGTAACCTGTGCCGTTCTTCTCCTCCAGGCGGCGACGGTGATCCGGGGCCGTCAGACCGAAGAGCAGGGAAGTCACGCCGGGGGAGGGTGGGAGCTATGATCGCTGGTCTGGTTGGAATGGGCTTGCTTCTGGCCCTGGCGTTTATCGGAGTGCCCCTCGGCTTTTGCATGATGCTCGTAGGCTTTGGCGGTTTCGCGATGGTGCGCGGAACCGACGCGGCGCTTGCGATGCTGGGCCAGACGGTGACCTCAAACAGCATGTCATACGGGTTTATCGTCGTTCCCCTGTTCGTGCTGATGGGAAACCTCATCTATCGGGCGGATCTGGCCTCGGATCTCTATAGAACCTCCTACGCCTGGTTCGGGCGTTTTCGCGGCGGGTTGGCCATGTCCACCATCGTCGCTTGCGGAGGCTTTTCCGCGGTGAGCGGATCGTCCGTCGCGACGGCGGCCACCATGGGCAAGGTGGCGTTTCCGGAGATGATAAAATACGGCTACAGCCCGTCATTCTCCGCGGGCACGATTGCCGCTGGCGGGACGATCGGTATTCTCATTCCGCCCTCGGTCATCCTGGTCCTCTACGGGATCATAACGGAGTCGGATATTGGCGCGCTTTTCATTGCCGGAATTCTCCCGGGGATTCTGACGGTTTTCGGATATTTGCTGGTCGTTGTCGGACTGACGACGCTATTCCCGGGCATCGGGCCCAGAGGGGAGCGTTTTTCCTGGAGATACCGGTTTGCCTCGCTCAAAGGGGTGTGGCCGGTCATGCTGCTGTTTTTCTTTGTGATCAGCGGGCTCTATTTCGGCATGTTCACCGCCACGGAGGCGGGCGGCATGGGGGCCGTGGGGGCGCTTGTCTTCTGCATTATCCGGAAGAGGATAACATTGAAGGGTTTTCTGGAATCGATTTTCGAGGCCGGCAAAATGACGGCGATGGTATTCACCGTGGCGCTCGGAGCGCTCGTTTTCTCGAATTTCATAGAAATCGCCCGCATGCCGGCAGAACTCAAAACCTGGATGGAGACGCTGGCCCTGTCGCCGATGCAGGTGATGTGGCTGATTCTGGCCATATATCTCTTGTTGGGGTGCGTGTTCGAAGGCGCGGGCATGGTGTTGTTGACCGTTCCGCTCTTCGCCCCGCTCGTGTCGCTTTTGGGCTTCGACCTCATCTGGTTCGGAATCGTGGTTGTCGTCGTGACCGAGATTTCGCTTGTGACGCCGCCGATCGGGATGAATGCCTTTGTCATGAAGGCGGTTATCCCTGAACTTTCACTCGGCGCCATCTTCAGGGGAATAGCGCCGTTCTGGGTGGCGGATATATGTCGCCTGGCGCTGATCGTGTTTTATCCGCCGATAGCGCTTTATCTTCCCTCGGTCATGGGATGAAGGGCCGCCCCTCTCGAAGGGCGGCTCTTAACCCGAGGGCGCATTTTCGATCGGCAGGGCGGTTTTGTATTTGACCTGCTTCAGGGCGAAGCTCGACTTGATATTCGCGACCCCGGGGACCGTGGTCAGGTAATTGATGATGAATTTCTGCAGCAGGTCGACATCGGCGACCGCCACGCGAATGAGGTAGTCGCTGTCGCCTGTCATCAGGTAGCATTCCATGACCTCGGGATAGGATTCCATCTTGCTCTCGAACAGTTCGAGCGCGTTTTCCACCTGGCGTTCGAGCGTGACCTGAATGAAGACGCTGATCGACAGGCCGACGGATTTGGGATCCACCAACGCCACATAGCGGTCGATAACCCCTTCCTCTTCCAGGGCGCGCACGCGCTGCAGGCAGGGCGAGGGCGAAAGCCCCACGCGACCGGACAGTTCCACATTGGTGATCTTGCCATCCACCTGCAGCTCGGACAGGATTTTTCTATCTATTTTATCAAGTGCGATTTGCCGCATTTTATTTCCTTGAGATTTCGCTTGGCAGCATGAAAGACTGATTATTTGGTTTTTGCAATATATGAACGGCAGAACATATTCCGTCTCTTCGCCTATGATCGGGAAAACATTGCGTCTGGGAGGCGAGCACGATGAGTAAAGTCGAACTTCAAATTGGCGGTCATATTGATCCCGATCCTCTGGAGACGCGCGAATGGATCGAAGCGCTCACCGCGGTGATCGAGGCCAATGGAAGTTCGCGCGCCCAATTCCTGCTCAGGCAGTTGGAGGAGGTCGGACGGCGCAACGGCGTTTTTGTCGGCGGTCAGCCCTATTCCTCCTACCGGAACACGATTCCCGTGGCGTCTCAGGGGCACTATCCGGGCAACCTCGCCATCGAGGAGAAGCTGACGTCGATCATGCGTTGGAACGCGCTGGCCATGGTGGTTCGCGCCAACAAGGCCTATGGCGGCCTGGGCGGCCATATCGCCAGCTATGCCTCCGTGGCGGAAATTTTCGAGGTCGGGTTCAATCATTTCTTCCGCGCGAAGACCGAGACATTCGGCGGCGATCTCGTTTACTTCCAGCCGCATTCGGCGCCGGGCGTTTACGCGCGCGCCTTCCTGGAAGGCAGGCTGCAGGAAGAGCAGCTTGACAATTACCGGCAGGAACTGTCGGGCAACGGGCTCTGTTCCTATCCGCATCCCTGGCTGATGCCGGATTTCTGGCAGTTTCCGACAGGGTCGATGGGGATCGGCCCGTTGAACGCCGTCTACCAGGCGCGCTACATGCGTTACCTCGAAGCCCGCGGATTGGCCGACACCGCCGGGCGGCACGTCTGGGGCGTGTTCGGCGACGGCGAGATGGACGAGCCGGAATCGGTTGCCGGCCTGACGCTGGCCGCGCGTGAAAAGCTCGACAACCTGACCTTCATCGTCAACTGCAACCTGCAGCGGCTTGATGGGCCGGTGCGCGGCAACGGCCAGATCATTCAGGAGCTTGAGAGCCTGTTTATCGGCGCTGGCTGGAATGTCATCAAGGTGCTCTGGGGGTCGGAGTGGGACGGCCTTTTCGCCCGGGACAAGGATCTGGTCCTGCTCAGGCGCTTTGCCGAAACCGTTGACGGGGAATACCAGAATCTCGGCTCCAAGGACGGCGACTACAACCGCCATAAATTCTTCGACATCGACCCGGCCACGCGCGATCTGGTTTCGCACATGACCGACGACGAGATCCACACGCTCAAGCGCGGCGGGCACGATCTCAGAAAACTTCATGCCGCTTTTGCCGCCGCCAAGGCGCATAAGGGGCGGCCCACGGTCATCCTCGCCAAGACCAAGAAGGGCTACGGCATGGGCAATGCCGGCGAAAGCAGGATGACGGCCCATCAGTCCAAGAAACTCGACATGGAAGCGCTGGTGAGCTTCCGCGACCGGTTCAAGCTGCCGTTGAGCGAGAAAGATCTCGAAGACCTGAAATTCTACAAGCCGGCGGATGACAGCGAGGAAATGCGCTATCTGCGCGCGCGCCGCGAGGCGCTGGGCGGGTCGATGCCGTCGCGGCGCACCACCGTTCAGGGCGCCGCGCTGCCCAACATTCCCGAACTTGCGGACTATGCGAAATTCGCGCTGGAGGCGGATGGCAAGGAAATGTCGACCACGATGGCGGCGGTGCGCATGCTCAGCGCGCTCTTGAAGGACAAGTCGGTCGGACCGCGCATCGTGCCCATCGTCGCCGATGAGGCGCGCACCTTCGGGATGGATAACCTGTTCCGCCAGATCGGCATTTATGCGCCCGAGGGCCAGCTCTACGAACCGGAGGATGCCGGCTCGATGCTGTTCTACAAGGAAGCGAAGAATGGCCAGCTGCTCGAAGAGGGGATTACGGAAGCCGGCGCCATTTCATCCTGGGCGGCGGCTGCCACATCCTATTCGGTTCACGACACGGCGACATTGCCCTTCTACATCTATTATTCGATGTTCGGCTTCCAGCGCGTCGGCGACCTGATCTGGGCTGCGGCCGACCAGCGCGCCCGCGGGTTCCTGCTCGGCGCGACGGCGGGCCGCACGACCCTGTCCGGCGAGGGGCTGCAGCACCAGGATGGCGCAAGCCATGTGATTGCCGCGACCATTCCGAACTGCAAGGCCTACGACCCCGCCTTTGCCTACGAGCTCGCGGTGATCATGCATGCGGGCATCCTGCGCATGATGGATGAGCAGAGGGACGAGTTCTATTATCTGACCGTGATGAACGAGAACTACGCCCAGCCATCCATGCCGGAAGGATGCGAGGACGGAATCCTCAAGGGCCTGTACAAGCTCGGCGAACGCGGCAAGGCAGAATCCGAAGTCAAGGTCAGACTGGTCGGCTCCGGCACGATACTCAACGAGGTCATCGCCGCCGCCGATATCCTCGCTGACGATTTCGGCATTGCATCCGAGATCTTTTCGGCGACGAGTTTCTCGGAGCTTTCACGGGAGGCTCGCAGCGTCGAAAGGCGAAACCGGCTCTCGCCCCAAAAGGAACGGGCGAAGTCCTATGTCGAGACATGTCTGCCTGGCGAACTGCCCATTATCGCCGCGACCGATTATGTCCGCGCCGTTCCCGAAATGATCGCTCCCTATGTCGAAGGCCGTCTTGTCGCCCTCGGCACGGATGGCTTCGGCAGGTCCGATCAACGCGAGGCCCTGCGCCGGTTCTTCGAGGTCGATCGCGAAAGCATCGCCATTGCTGCAATCGAGGCGCTTGTTCGGGCGGGGCACAGCGAACCCGAGACTTTGACCAAGGCGCTCAAGTCGTTCGGGATCGACGGCACGTCGCCGGATCCGTGGACAGTTTGAGGGTGTCGGACATGAGCAAGACCATAGAATTCACCGTGCCCGATATCGGCGATTTCTCTAGCGTGCCTGTCGTCGAAATCCATGTCGCGCCGGGCGATACCATATCGATCGACGACTCCGTCATATCGCTTGAATCCGACAAGGCCACGCTGGATGTGCCCTCCACCATTGCCGGGCGGATCGTCGAAGTGTGCGTCGGTGAAGGCGACAGGGTCAGCCAGGGCTCGCTGATCGCCATCGTCGAGATCAGCGCCGAGAATGCAGCTTCGGATGAGGCTCGGGGCACTGAGAAAGAGACGGCGGTCGAGACCGCCACTGCCGAGCCCCCGGACGCCGCCGCCGCGCCGGCGTCAAAGCCGGCGTTGGCGACAACCACGACGGCGGTCGCCGATGGAAGGTTGGCCCATGCCTCGCCCGGGGTTCGAAAGCTCGCGCGCGAACTCGGCGTCGAGATCGGGTCGGTGAGCGGGAGCGGCCCCAAGGGCCGGATAACGCGCGACGACCTGCATGCCTTTGTGAAATCGAGGCTTGGCGGCAGCGCGCCATCGGCAAATGCTGCCACCGGCGAAGGGTTGGACCTCCTTCCCTGGCCGAAAGTCGATTACGAGAAATTTGGCGAAACGGAACGCGTGCCGCTTTCCCGTATCGCCCGGCTTTCCGGCCCCAACCTGGCGCGCAATGCGACGATCATTCCGCATGTCACCAATTTCGAGGAGGCCGACATCACCGAGCTGGAGGCGTTCCGGAAATCTCTCAACGCTGATTCCAGAGACGGCCTCAAGCTTTCGATCCTGCCGTTCGTTGCCAAGGCGGCGGCGGCCACGCTGAGGCTGCACCCCAAGTTCAATTCTTCGCTCGATGGCGATGCACTCGTCCTGAAGAAATATTTCAATATCGGGGTGGCCACGGATACGCCGGAGGGGCTGGTCGTGCCTGTGGTCAAGGCCGCGGACCAGAAGGGGATCATCGAGATCGCCGCGGAAATGGTCGAGCTCGCCGCTCAGGCGAGAGCCGGCAAGCTCAAGCCTCAGGACATGCAGGGCGCAACCTTCACGATATCGTCTTTGGGCGGCATCGGCGGTACGAATTTCACGCCGATCATCAATGCGCCCGAGGTCGCCATTCTGGGTATGACGCGGGCCAGGATGCAGCCGGTGTGGAACGGAGAGGACTTCGAGCCGCGCCTGATACAGCCGCTTTCCATGAGCTGGGATCACCGTGCCGTCGACGGCGTGGCCGCCGCGCGCTTCCTGGTGACGCTGAAAGACATGCTGTCGGATTTCCGGCGTATTACCCTTTAGGAGATCTGTTGATGAAAACGAACATCAAGGTCCCCGCTATAGGGGACTTCGCCAATGTGCCGGTCGTCGAGGTGAGCGTCGCAGTGGGTGACATCATCGGGGTCGACGACACGGTCGTGATGCTGGAAAGCGACAAGGCGACGCTCGATATTCCCTCGCCCGTCGCGGGCAGGGTCACGGCCATACACATCGCTGTCGGCGATCGCGTCAGTGAGGGCAGCGTCATCCTGGAGGTCGAAGCCGGAACCGGTTCTACGGCCGGGAGAAGCGAGGCTGCAAGGGAGTCGGGCGCGCAGCCGGCCGTCGCGCAATCGTCGCGCGCGCCGCTGACAACGCCTTCGGTCCACGCCGCGCCAGGTTTGCCGGATGCGGACGCTGAGGCCGACCTTGTCGTTATCGGGGCGGGGCCGGGCGGCTATACGGCCGCCTTCCGCGCGGCTGACCTCGGCCTGAATGTGACCCTTGTCGAACGCGACCCCAATCTGGGGGGCGTCTGCCTGAATGTCGGTTGCATACCGTCCAAGGCGCTGTTGCATGCGGCCAAGGTGATTGACGAGGCGGCGGCGATGTCGGGCCACGGCATTGCCTTCCCGAAACCCGAAATCGATATCGATCGATTGCGCGCATGGAAGAGTGATGTGGTCGGAAAGCTGACGGGCGGACTGACCGGGCTTGCCAAGAGACGCAAGGTCAAGATCGTGCGCGGGTCTGCCGCGTTCGAAGGCGGCAATCTCGTGCGCGTGTCGCATGCGGGCGACGAGAAAACCATCGCCTTCAAGCAGGCGATCATCGCCTGCGGCTCCGAGCCGGTGCGGCTCCCTTTCCTGCCGGACGATGACAGGATCATCGACAGCACGGGCGCACTCGAACTTGCCGATATCCCCAAGCGCATGCTGGTGCTGGGCGGCGGCATTATCGGCCTTGAAATGGCGCAGGTCTATCACGCGCTCGGTGCGGGCATCACCATTGTCGAGCTTATGGACCAGATCATCCCGGGGGCTGACAGGGATATCGTCGCCCCTTTGATGAAACGTATCGAGCAGCGCTACGAGAACGTGCTCCTGAAGACCAAGGTGACAAAGGTGCAATCCGAGAAGGCGGGAATGAGGGTCACGTTTGAAGGGTCGGAGGGAACCGGCGAGGAACTGTTCGACAAGATCCTCTCGGCGGTGGGCCGCAGGCCGAATGGCCGGCTGATCGGCGCCGAAAAAGCGGGGATCAGTGTCGATGAGGGCGGTTTCATCAGGGTCGACCGGCAGATGCGGACCAGCCGGGAGAACATATTCGCCATTGGCGATGTCGTCGGGCAGCCAATGCTGGCGCACAAGGCCGCGCATGAAGGCAAGGTCGCCGCGGAAGTCGCTGCCGGCCAGAAATCCGCCTTTGATGCACGGGCCATTCCCTCCGTCGCCTATACCGAGCCGGAGGTCGGCTGGGTGGGCCTGACGGAAAACGAGGCCAGGTCAAAAGGCATCGCCTATAGAAAGGCGTCCTTTCCCTGGGCGGCTTCCGGGCGGGCGCTTGCCATGGCCGGTTCGGACGGCGTTTCCAAGCTGCTGTTCGATCCCGATAGCGGACGCGTTCTCGGCGCCGGCATTTGCGGTCCGAACGCGGGCGAACTGCTTGCCGAAGTGGCGCTCGCCATCGAGATGGGCGCCGATGCCGAGGACCTGTCGCTCACCATTCATCCCCATCCGACCTTGTCCGAGACCATCGGGCTTGCCGCTGAAATCTTCGAAGGAACGATCACCGACCTTTGAAGATGAGGCTGCTGTTCGAGCATGTCTCGCATCGGCGCATTCCTTTTGAATCCGGCCCGGCCGGCAGCGTTGTCCACTAGCTGGACAAATTCGAATTCCGGCTGGATTTCAATCGGATGGCGTCCTTATGGTGGTGAAAGCGACACGGAAACAGGTTCCGGCTCTTGCTGAAAAACGTAGCCCGAGGGTGTGCGTTATCACAGTGAAAGCCGAACGGGAGGAGTGGATAGATGTCGATTATTTCCCTTGGATATATGGGTATCAATTCCAAGAGGCTGGGTGATTGGGAAGGCTTCGCCACGGATCTGCTTGGCATGCAGAAAGTGGATCAGGGCGGTCCCATGCGCATGTTCCGGATGGATGACCGCAAGCAGCGCCTGATCGTGACCGGCGAAGGCGAGGAGGATCTTGCCTTCATGGGCTGGGAGGTCGGCTCGCCCGAAGATCTGGAAGCTCTGGCGGCCAGGCTCGAGAATGCGGGCTTCCCCGTCACCTTGCACGGCGCGTCCCTATCCGATCAACGCCACGTTGCCCGTCTGATTTCCTTCCATGATCCCGACGGCAACCGGTTGGAAGCCTTTTACGGGCCCGAGATCGCAAGCGATCCCTTCCTGTCCGGGCGACCGATCAGCGGCTTCAAGACCGGGTCTCTCGGCATGGGGCATGCCGTCCTGCATGTCGCCAACGTTGAGGGAATCCTGCATTTCTACAGGGACATACTGGGTTTCAACGTGACCGATTACGGCCTGAAGCCCTATCCGCTCTACTTCTTCCACGTCAATGGACGCCATCACAGTTTCGCGATGGTCGGCTCCGGCCGCAAGGGCATTCACCACTTCATGGTCGAACTGCTCTCGCTCGATGATGTGGGCCAGGGCTATGACATAGCCCAGCAGCGCGACGAGGGCATTGCCTATACGCTCGGTCGGCACTCCAATGACCATATGATGAGTTTCTACACCAACACGCCGTCCAAGTTCTTCGTGGAATACGGCTGGGGCGCGCAGGTGGTTGATCCCGAGACCTGGAAGCCGTTCGAGACGCATGAAGGTCCGTCGACCTGGGGGCATGAGCGCGTCTATCTGCCCGAAGACGATGAAGTCAGAATTCGGATGCGCGAGATGCGGCACAAGAATGCCCGCGACGGGTTCCGCGCGCCCGATCCGAAGCCGAACTGCGCCTGGCTCGATAGCGTCGTGCACGCAGAATAAAACAGTAACTTGAACAGATAAAAACCGGAGAGGAGACGACGTTGCGAGTAGCATCATTCATTTTGCCCGAGGGCACCGCATCTTACGGAGTGGTTGAAGGGGATACGATCAGGGATGCCGGCGCCGGCCTGCGCGCCAAATACCCCCACCTCAAGGCGGTGATTGCGGCAGATGCGATTGGAGAATTGCGGTCTGCCGATGGCGAAACTCTCACGGCAGACAGCGTCAGCTTCATCCCGACGATCCAGAATCCGGACAAGATCATCTGCATCGGGCTCAACTATCTGGGCCATATCAAGGAGACTGGCCGGGACCGGCCGGAATATCCCTCGATCTTCACCCGATACCCGTCGACGGTCGTTGGTCACGACCAGCCCATGATCCGGCCGAAGGCGTCGGACAAGTTCGACTACGAGGGCGAGTTCGCGGTGGTCATCGGCAAGCGCGGGCGCGCCATCGCAAAGGACAAGGCCTTCGATCACGTGGCCGGATATACCGGCTTCAATGATGGTTCGATCCGCGACTATCAACGGCATACGACCCAGTTCTGGGGCGGCAAGAATTTCGACCGGTCGGGCTCCATGGGACCGTGGATCGTCACGCCTGACGAATTGGGCGACGTTGACAGCCAGACCCTTGTCACGCGGCTGAATGGCGAGGTGATGCAGGAAACGTCCATTGGCGATCTGGCGTTCAAGGTGCCGGATCTGATCGCCTATGTCTCCACGATCACGGAACTCCTGCCGGGCGACATCATCGCGACAGGCACGCCGAGCGGCGTCGGTTTCTTCCGGGATCCGAAGGTGTTCATGAAAGCCGGCGACCGGATCGAAGTCGAGATTTCGGGCATTGGAACGCTGCGAAACACCATTGCCGACGAATAAGAAAACAAGACAAGAAGGCTGGAGGACAAAGATGATACCGACGCACGCGGATGTTGCCGTCATTGGCGGCGGCCCCGTCGGGCTGACCGCAGCAAGCCTGCTGGGCAGACTCGGCATCAATTGTGTTCTGTTCGAGCGGAACCAGACGACTGCCTTTCATCCGAAGGGTCACGTGGTGAATACCCGGACCATGGAGATTTTCCGGATGATGGGCATAGCCGAGGGCGTGGACGCGGAGGCGCTTCCCCTTGAACGGCACGCCGGCATCGGGTTTGTCACCAGCCTTCTCGGCGATGAGATCGGCGCGATCAAGACGCGCAGCGATCCCGAATGGGCGCGCATCGAGCGCACTCAAAGCCCTGTGCTGAAGCGGTCATGCCCGCAGGACAGGCTGGAGCCGGTGATCCGCAACCATGCGGAAGGCTTTGAAAGCGTGTCGCTGAATTTCGGCTGCAATATCACCGGCATCGAACAGCATGATGATGGCGTCACGCTCAGCTGGGAGAACTCCGACGGCGCCTCCGGCACCACGCAGGCTAAATACGTGATTGCCGCGGACGGCACGCGCAGCGAAGCGCGCGATGCGGTCGGCCTCGGTATCAGCGGCGAGTCGATGGGGCAGCAGATCGGCATCTATTTCCATGCCGATCTTTGGGAATATGTGAAGGACCGGCCTTATCTGCTCATGTGGATCTATAACGCCAGGACGTCGGGCGTGCTGATATCGCTGGATGGGCGCAATCGCTGGACCTACAATTTCGGCTATGCGGAAACCGAGACGCGGCACGATTTCACCGAGGAGCGCTGTCTGGAGATACTGCATGCGGTGATCGGGACGGATGATATCGACATCGAAATCAAGAACATCATGCCATGGCGCATGCAGGCGCGCATTGTCGATTCCATGTCGAAGGGGCGTGTCTTCTTTGCCGGCGATGCCGCGCATCCGTTGCCGCCCACGGGCGGGCAGGGAGTAAACACCGGTGTTGCCGATGTGCATAATCTGGCGTGGAAACTGGATTTCGTTCTCAGGAGATTTGCGCCCGAAGGTCTGCTGGAGACCTATGACACGGAGCGCCGGCCAGTTGCCAAGTTCAATGTCGAGCAAAGCGCGCGCAACGCCCGGGCCATGGAGAAGAAGGGCCTGTCGGGAATGCTGTTCAATGACAGCAAGTTCCTGTCCAACATCGAGGGGCCCGCGGGCGCCGCAAACCGGGCGAAGCTCGCCGAGGGCATTCCGGAACAGCGCGCGCATTTCGACTATCCGGGCCAGACCTTCGGCTTTCACTATGATTCCAGCCTCGTGACGGGAGATGGCACGCCCGAGCCGCCCACCGAGGTGGAAACCTACACGCCAACGGCGCGTCCCGGGCACCGCGCGCCGCATATTCCGGCCCGTTTCGAGGGTCGGGACATTTCGATCATCGACCTCTTTGATCTTGAGGCCTTCACGCTTCTTGCGGGCCCGAAGGGGCAAGCCTGGAAGGCGGCGCTTGACGGCCTGGACGGCAAGCCACTGCCGAAGGTGAACGCCTATCTGGTTGGACATGGTCTCGATGTCGAAACCGATCTTGACGCCTGGAAAGACCTGTATGGGGTCTCGGATGAAGGGGCGGTTCTCGTCCGTCCCGATGGGCATGTGGCGTGGCGCAGCTCCCGGGGCGGCGATGCTGATGCCCTGATTGCCGCGCTTTTCAGGTCGATCGGCCGGAATTCCGCATCCGAAGCTGAAACCGCTACGAGAAAGACCGTATTGAATGCCGCATCCTGAGTATCAGACAGCAGTCATCATCAAAGAAGCGGGTGGTCCCGAAGTTCTCGTTGCCGAACAGGTGCCTGTCCAGAGCCCCGGCCCCGGAGAGGTGCTGATCCGGGTCTCCGCGGCCGGCGTGAACAGGCATGACGTTCACCAGCGTGCGGCAGGAAAGCACAGCGACGGCCAGGCCGTTCCCGGGCTTGAGGTCTGCGGCGAGGTCGTCGCCGCGGGCGAGGGCGTGCGCGGCGTGGCAGAAGGCGAGCGCGTCATGGCGCTGGTTCAGGGCGGCGGGTATGGCCAGTATGTCACCGCGAATGCGGGACTGGTGATGCCGGCGCCCGACACGCTTTCCGATGCCGAGGCGGCCGGCATTCCCGAGGCCGTTTTCACGACGTGGTGGAACTTCTTCAACCTCATGTCGCTTGAGAAGGACCAGTTCGCATTGTTTCACGGCGGCACCAGCGGCGTGGGCCACATCGCGCTGCAGGCCATGTCGGCGCTCGGGTATAATGTTCTGGCGACCTGCGGCAGCGAGAAGAAGGTGTCGGCCGCGCTGAATTTCGGCGCCAAAGCCGCCTTTCTCTACGATGATCCCGACCTTGCGGACAAGGTTCTGGCCGCCACCGGCGGCAAGGGCATATCGGCGCTTCTGGACGTTTCCGCCGGCGCGCATGTGGCGCAGGACCTGAAGATGATGGCGCCGGACGGGATGATGGCGCATCTGTCCGGCGGCGGCGGCGCCTCCCTCAGCGTTCCGTTGCGCGACATCATGGCCAAGCGGATCCGTATCACTGGTTCGCTTCTGCGCCCGCTGCCGCTGGCGCGCAAGATCGCGGTCGCGAAGATGATCCGCGCGGATGTCTGGCCGCTTCTCGGACGCCAGGTGCGACCGCAGATCGAGGGCCGGTTCGACTTCAGAAGAGCCGCCGATGCGCATCGCATGATGGAGAACAACAGCCATATCGGCAAGATCATCCTCGACGTCGTTCACGACTGACAGGCCGACGCCGATATCTCCCGGGCGGCGGCTCTGCCCGCCGCCGGCATGCCGTGTTTGTGCGCCGCGCCTTTTATGGTTGATGGGTGTCTTCCCGATAGACAGGGTCAAGGCGGACTTTGATCGATCGCCCGGCTTGGCATCGCCCCCGATTTTCCCTTAATAGAGGTCGCGGACGCGAAACATGCCACTGGACAAGCCCTGTGCTTGTGCACCCGGAGACGAGTTGAGAATGGCCACCAAAGGCGGATCACGCTACAAAAGGATTCTCGACCAGTTCACCGAAGACCGTCCGGCATGGACTGTGGCCGATCTGGCAGTGCAGCTGGAAACGGCCAGCAGCACCGTTTACAAATGGGTCGGAGAGCTTGTCGCGCTCGGTTTTCTGGAGGCCGCGCTCGATGCCCAGTATCGGCTGGGTCCGGCGTTCCTGGAGTTCGAGCGCCGTTTGCGGCGTACGGACCCGCTGTTGCGGGCGGGCGAGGTATTTCTCACGGAGCTTGTCGAAAAGTCCGGGCTCGAGTGCACGGCAATTCTGGCGCGGCTTTACGGCAACAAGGTCATGTGCGTGGCGGATGCGCACAGCGCAAACATGCAGTTGACGAGCAGTTTCGAACGTGGCCTGCCGATGCCTTTGACGAGGAGTGCCACCTCGCGGGCCATCCTCTCCGTCATCGAGTCACGCCGCCTGAAGCGCTTCCTGCAGCGCGAAACCGAACTGAAGGGCCCGTCCCTGAGCCGGTTTCTCGAAGATGTGTTTACGGCGCGCAAACAGGGCTACTGGATCTCCCGCGGCGAGGTCGACCAGGGCGCGATCGGCATCGCCGTTCCGCTTTTCGATCGGCAATTGGGGCTCGAGGCATCGCTCAGTCTCGTGGTGAAGACCGATAACATGACCGAGGATGCGTTCGGCGGCGTGATCGCGCTGCTGACCGAGACCGTCGAACGGATACAGGCGTTCCTGGCGCAGCATTATAAAGAGCCGGAAACGACATAGCGATTTCAGGGTTGCGGCTCCAAGGGCGGCAACCCCGAAAACACAGTGTTATGATCGCAGAATGGCCTTGCCCCAGGTGTTCAGCGAGCGTGCTTCGTGGGGCCAGTCTTCGCATGGGCGATCATGAATGACTTCAAGTTCGGCGGAGATTTCGATCCAGTTGCCATCCGGGTCCGCGATGAACGCAAAAAGATTGTGGCCGGGTCCATGCCGACCCGGCCCCCACATAAGCTGAATTCCCTTGCTGGCGAAATGCTCGCACCAGTCGCGCAGGTAGCTCCATTCGCCGGCTTCGTAGGAATGGTGATCCATGCCCGTGCGGTCGCCGTCAAAGGCGGCGATGGTGTGGTGCTCGTGATTGGACGTCACGAAGATTGTGGCGATTGATCCGTCGTCGCGCACGACACGGTCAACCATGCGGAAGCCGAGCTTCTTGTGATAGAATTCATAGAAGCCCTCGATATTCTGCGTCCGGTAGGTCATGTGCTGAACGGGCCCCCAGATGGGGGCTGCGGCGTTCGCGCGCGGCCAGCCCATCGTCTTCACATAAGCGGCTTTCGACAGTCCGAACACGACGAGATGGCCGTCGTAATCGCGCACAGCAAAGGCGCCGTCCTCGAAATAGGGAGACGGGTTGTCGAGGATTTCCACGCTCTGCGAGCGGGCGCGCTCGCGTATCATCTCCAGCCCATCGGCGTCGCGCACCGCCAGGCCGGAAAATCCGAGCTTCTTGTCCTCCCCTTTCAGTACGATCATGCGGCGGGCCGGCCCTTCGCAACGCCACTGGGTCTCGGAGATCTTCTCGACCTCCATCTGCATGGCGTCGCCGTAGAACGCGGCGAGCCTCTCCGGGTTCGCGCTCTCGAATGCGACGTGGTGAAGATATGCGCCGGCTTGGGCGACGGTATCGGGCATTTGTGCTCTCCTCAAAGTTTTTACGTTGCAATATTATCTTAAAAAGAGAATACTGCAAATAAATTGACGGGTGGGGAGCAAATCCTCGATGCGCGAGACGTGTAAGGGGCATCCCGGTCGCAAACGTCGCAACGCGGAAAGCAGGAGGGGCAAAGCCTTGAAGAATAGCGAAGGGAACTTTCGCGCGGAGACACCCGCCGTTCGCCGGGCAACGGGCGCATCAGACCCCGAACCGGCAATCAGCTGCGCCGATATATACGATACATTTCATGCAGAGCTGGGTGTCTGCAGTCTCCAGTTCAGAAGTCTTGGAAAGCGGGAGGCTTTCTTCGGGCCGGCGGAGACGGTCGCGACATTCGAGGATCATACGCCGGTTCTCAAATGCGTTTCCGCTGTCGGCAACGGCCGTGTCCTCGTGGTGGACGGGCGGGGATCGCTGACGACCGGTGTGATGGGCGACCGACTTGCGGAAATGGCGAGGATGAATGGCTGGGCCGGCGTCGTGATCAACGGCGCGGTTCGCGACAGCGCGGCCATCGACGCCATGGCGTTTGGCGTGAAGGCGCTCGGCGCGACGGCAAGGCGGAGCTGGCAGGCGTCCTCGGGCAGGTTCGGCGGACAACTGCGCTTTGGCGATATCACCATTGATCGTGGCGACTGGATATATGCAGATCGGGATGCGGTGCTGGTCAGCAGATCGGAGCTGGACATGACCCTCGTAAAGGGCGCCGCGGTGGCGGAATGAGATGCCGATGAAGCCGGAAAGGCGCAATGTGAGGGAGGCTCCTGACCTTTCAGGAGAAACGGGCCGCCGCGCCGCGCAGACCAAGGCGCGGTGACAGCGCGGCGCCAGGGAGGATTCCACGTGACTACGGGTAGCAACATGACTGAAACGATTGAGACCGACGTGCTGATTGTCGGCGCGGGACCGGTGGGCCTGTCGCTGGCCAACGAGTTGGGATACCGCGCGGTCGATTATATCCTTGTGGAAGAGGGGGAGGGGAAGATCTTCTTCCCGGCCGGCGAGAATATCTTTTCCCGCACGATGGAGCATCTGCGCCGCTGGGGCATTGCCGATCGCGTGCGCTTCGGTGACGCGATATCGCCTGACTATCCCCGCAATATGGGGTTCTGCACCACGCTGGAGGGCTGGCCTCTGGCGCTTTTCCCGGGGGTCTCAAACGCCGAAGCCCCCCGAAAAGACATCCATTCGCCGGAAGGCGGGTTCTTCTATCCCAAGAAAGGGTTCGATCCTGCGCTTCGTGAGGCCGCTGAAGAAAAGGGCGGCGATTTGCGATATGGCCACAGGCTGATTTCATTCGATCAGGACTCAGACTATGTGACGAGCACCGTCGAAGACCTGCAAACTGGGGAAAGGCGTCAGATACGCAGCCGGTATCTTGCGGCATGTGACGGCGCGCGCAGCACGGTCCGCAAACAGCTTGGCATCAGCTACATCGGAAGCTTCGGCGAAGGCTTCAACTTTGCGGTCTATTTCCGCTGCCAGGGTCTGGGAGACAAACTCAGCCGCTTGTTCGGGCGCAAGATGGCGCAGGTGCATACCGTGTGCCACGCCAACCGCGCCTATATCACGGCGGTTGACGGCCGGGATGAATGGCGGTTCTCCATGTACACCGAAGAAAAGCGGGATTTCGACCCGAGAGACGTGGTGGCCGCGGTCATCGGCCCGGAGCTCGCCTTCGAGGTGATCCAGGCCCAGCCCTGGACGGGGCACCGCGTGGTAGCGGAGCGCTATCGCGATAATCGCGCGTTTCTGCTGGGCGATGCAAATCATCTGCGCTGGCCGAAGGGCGGTTTCGGCGCCAATACGGGCATCGGCGATGCCGTGGACCTGGGCTGGAAGCTTGCCGCGCGATTGCAGGGATGGGGCGGAGAGGTCCTGTTGGACAGCTATGAGACCGAACGGCGGCCGATCGCCATACGCAATACCAACGAGGCGGCCAACAACCGGGTGTTCGACAACATGATCGCGTCGGAGCCGCAAGTGGAAGAGGCCGGCGAAGAAGGCGCGGAAGTGCGCCAGCGCTTGAGAGATCGTCTCTTTGCCCTGCGCTACCGGGAGTTCGCGACAGCCGGCATACAATTGGGACACCGCTATCGCCAATCGCCGGTCTGCGTTCCGGATAACAGTCTGGAACCGCCGGACGATCACATGCTCTATCGCCCGTCAACATATCCCGGCGGCCGGGCGCCGCATGCCTGGATGAATGATGGTCGTTCCACGCTCGACCTGTTCGGCAAGGCTTATATCCTGATGGTCTTCGGCACTGTAGCGGGAACCGATGCGTTTCTGGCCGAAGCCAGACGAATGGGCATACCTGCCGGCATGCATCTGATCGAGGAGGAAGAAATCGGCGCGCTCTACGAAAAGCCGCTGGTGCTGGTGCGGCCGGACGGGCATGTCTGCTGGCGCGGCGAAGGGGTTCCCGAAGCAATGACGGAATTGTGGAGCACGGTTGCGGGCCGGCGTTGCGCCGAGGAACCATAAATGCGCCGCAGGCGCGCCTGCTTTTGTCCGGTGCCGTCCTGAAGTTCGGGAACCGGCGGATCGCCGCGCCAAACCTTTACCGTGGCCACCGCCCATGCGATATCTCGTCTGGAAGCGGCCGATCTCCACAACGCGCGGGTCTGTAGCAAAGATGAGCCAACTCAATCACGTGCGATCGTTGCAGCGCGGTATCGCGATCCTACAGATCATAAACCAGAAGAACGGCCTGAAGGCCGCTGAAATCGCCGCGATCGCGGACATCCCGCGGCCGACCGTCTATCGGCTTCTGGAAACGCTGGAGCAGATGCGCCTGATCGTGAAGGATCAGACAAGCGACAGCTGGCGTGTTGCCATTCACGCGAAATCGCTTAGCTCCGGTTTCCGCGACGAGGACTGGGTCATTCAGACCGCGGTACCCGAGATGGTGCGGCTGGGTCGTCAGGTTCTGTGGCCGCTCGATCTGGTCGCATTTCGCAACTCCGTCATGGAAATTCGGGAATCAACGCATAATTTCAGCCCGTATTCCCTGGATCACGGCATGGTTGGCCTGGGCCTGCCCGTGCTGGGCAGTTCCAGCGGGCGCGCCTATCTGGCCTTCTCTCCGGATGACGAACGGGAGCATGTTCTGGCCGGCCTGAGCGTTGAGCTGGGCGTTGAGCCGCCTTTCGTGACCGTGGACGGCCCATTGGAAAAGATACTGGGAGAATGCAGAGATCTGGGGGTCGGGTTTCGTCGCGAGGGCTTTCGCAGCGGAACCATGAGCATCTCCGCTCCGGTGGTTTTCAGAAAGCGCGTGATCGCATGCCTGACGATGGTCTGGATCAAGTCGGCGCTGAGCTTTGAATCAGCCGTGGCCAGCTATCGCGAACCGCTCATCGAAGCCGCCAACAGGATCTCCGCCCAGGTCGAGAATCTCGAATACGAGATCGAGGAACTCGGCGATTGATCTCTCTTGCCTGCATGCGCTTTCTGCCGGCGCGCAAGAGGAGGTGGTGCTGCCCCCAATATCAAAACGGGGGCAGCGGCCGAACGCTTCAGAGTTTCGATGCGTCGATATTCAGCTTGTTGTCCGTGACAGCCGCCCGCTCACGCGCCAGCGCGCGCTGGAACGAAGGGCGCGCGCGAACGCGCTCGGCATGGGCAGCCAGAGCGGGATAGTCCTCCATGTTGAACGCGCCCTTGGCCGCCGTGGAGAACACCCAGTATAGATAGACATCGACGATCGACCATTGCTCGCCGTACCACCATGTGGACTTCGACAGCGTTTTTTCTACGAAGCTCGCTTCCTTGTTCAACTTCTCCAAGCCGTCCTCCGCAATGCCGCTGACATCGCCCTTGGTCCATTTCTTCGGATTTCGGATCTGGCGGACCATGGGATGCAGCATGCTGGCGCACCAGGCAAGGTCGCTCAGCCCGCGGGCATCATCAAAAAGGTCGCCGCTGCGCGGCAACAGGCCCGCGTCGGGGAGGCTCTGATGCAGGTAGAACAGAATTGCCGGATTCTCGGTCAGGGTCTTGCCGTCAACCGAGAGTGCCGGAACCTTCGCCTTCCGGTTCTGCGCAATGTAGTCAGGGCTATATTGCTGGTCCGCGCGGATATCGATCCAGCGATCGAGATAGGGCGCACCAGCCTCCTCGAGCGCTGTCAACGTTACGCGTGAGCACGCGCCAGGATAGGCATATAGTACGGTTTGGCTCATGGTTTCCTCCTCTGGCCGCGAATATGTCGCATGGATAGTAGAGATTGGTGGGCGGGTGTTTCGCGCGTCCCGTGTGTTGTGAACCCGGTCGGCCGGTCATTGGCTGGCATGCCAAATCATTGGCCTCGATCAGGCAGCGGCGTATAGGCCCGGTTCAGCGCGCCAGAGTCCGCACATTGGCTGCGGTCGGCAACATTTCTCGTCCCTGAAGATCGCTCTCGAATATCTCGCGCACCCGGTCCCTGACCGTATAGCCATGTTCGACCATCAGGCCTTCCGCGCGGGAGGATTGCCCCTTGCGGACCGCGCCATAGATTGCCTTGTGCTGGACATGGGCCTCCTCCATTCGAGCCAGCCCGTCCCGGTCCTTCTTCACCGTAAAAAGAAAGGTCGCCGGTGATACGAGCGGCATGCGGCTGATATTCGCATAGACCTTGCTGAGCGTTGAGCGATGGGCGGCATGGATGATGTTGAGGTGGAATTTCTCGTTCGCCCGTGTCCATCGCGAAAGCTTCTCGGCCGACGTGCCGGCGCCCGACAACAGATCCTCACACTCGGCAATGGATTCCTCAAAGACCTCCATGCCTCTGCCGGCCAGATGTCCTTCTTCCATTGCGGTGCGGATGGCGAGGCCCTCAAGCGCGGCGCGGACGTCGTAGGCCGACAGGATATCGTCGACAGTGAACTCGCAAACTGTGAACCCTCTGTTCGGGTGGCCCTCAACGAGACCATCCGCCTCCAGCATGCCCAGGGCAACGCGCACCGGGGTGCGCGAAACGCCGAATGTTTCGGCAATGTCGCGCTCTTGCACGCGTTTGCCGGCCTGCAGTTCGCCACCCAATATCATTTCGCGCAGTTTCTGCGCCACGATTTCGGTGTTTGTGAGCGTTCCAGTGCGAAGCTGAAGTTTGCTCTGAGACTCTGTGTTCGAATGTGCCACCTAACACTCCAGTGATCCAGACCTCGCCTTGTACATCAATTCCGGCCTCTTGGGAGCGCGGGAACTGTTGTGGACAGCGCAAGTCGGCCTCGTGTATCCGACGCTTTCGACAAAATAGCATGCCATTTTGCAAAAAATCAATAATTCTCTTTGAATTTTGCCATTGATCAATTAGTTTGGCATGCCAGAATGGAATTGAGGCAAATCCAGGAGGATCGGGCAAGGATTGCCCGGCAGGTGTTTTGTCTCAAAAGCGGGAAGGGGAGGCTCGGCGCGGGGCGGCATGTTTCTCAAATGCAATTGCCGCTCTATTTCGGGGTAACCGAAGCAAAATCCGTTCTTAAGGCATTCAAGATTCTGATTCTGCAGGGGTTATATTTGGAGATTATCCTGAAGCAGAATTTGAAGGCGCAAAATTAAACTTTCTTTGGGAGGAAAGATTGTCAAAACTTACCAGATTTACCAGTGGTATTGCCGCGGTAGGCGTTGCCTGCTCAGTGCTTCTTTTTTCTGTTGCCGGCGCCTCTGCGGCGGAAAAGCTGCGCATGGTGACCAGCCTTCCGGCCCCTTCGTTCCTGTACAAGGACATCATTTCGGTCTGGGCGAAAAATGTGACGGATGCCTCCAACGGCACGCTCGACGTGGAAGTATTCCCGGCCGGGGCCTTGGGTCGGGATCCTGCGTCGCACCTTGATATGGTCTCCAGCGGCATAGCCGACATCGGCTATGTCGTGGCCGGCTATACCCCGGGCGCCTTTCCCGAAACGACGGTGATGGAGCTGCCTGGCGTCATTCCTTCCGCGACGGTGGGCTCGATTGCCGGCGCCATGATGGTCGAGGAGGGCCTGTTCAAGGGCGTTGGCATGGACAAGGTGAAGATACTGGGCATGTTCTCGACCGCGCCCACGCTTTTGCACACCACCTCCAAGGTCGAGACCCTTGATGAGGTCAAGGGCATGCGGCTTCGCGGAGCGGGCCCGCAACTACTGCATTCGATCGAGGCGCTCGGGGCAACCCCTGTCGGCGGCATCACCAGCTCGAACCTCAGCGAGGCGCTGTCGCGCGGGCTCGTGGCAGGTTCTGTGAATGAATGGGTGGCAGCGACGATTTTCGGCGTTATCGAATCCGCGAAATTTCATCTCGACGTCAATATGGGGACCTCTCCCATCATGGTCGTGATGAACAAGGCGAAATACGACGCCCTTTCGGATGAGCAGAAAGCGGCGATCGACAAGAACGCCGGCGAAGCCTTCTCACGGCTGTGGGGCGAGCAGTTTGACGGGAACAACGAAAAGTTCCGCGCCAAGGCCCTGGAAGATCCTTCCCAGCAGATGGTGACCCTTTCGCCCGAGGAGAAGGCCAAGTGGGATGCCCGCCTGCAGACCGTGGTCGACAGCTGGATCGAGCAGACGCCGAACGGCCAGCAGATCTTCGACAAATACAGCGAGGCAGTCGCCGCGGCGAGCCAGTAGGTTCGCCCGAACATGGGCGGCGGCGCGGATGAAGAACGCATCCGGCCGCCGTTCGTGCTCGCTTGTCATTCTCTCCAATGCCTTGCCGCGAAACCTGAACCTCACCGTTTTCGAGGGGAGTAAGTCCTTTGTCGTCAATAGATAAAATCACGCGCTACGCGACACGCTGGTTGGCGCTGCTGGGGTTTGGCGGCCTTCTCGTGCTAGCGATCATGACCGCGATCGATGTGCTCTCGCGGTCGCTGTTGTCGGCCCCGATTCATGGCGTCAACGATGTGAGTTCGGTCGTCATGGCGGTGGTGATCGCGTCATGCATACCCGCCAGTCTTTATGACCGGAGCAATATCTCGGTCGAGATTCTCGGCTCCATGGGCGGGCCGTCGCTTGAGCGTGTGTTTCGGGCGTTCTCAAGCCTGGTGGTTCTGATCTTCATGTCGCTGATGGCCTGGTACTTCGTGCCCTATACGGAAGAAACCTACAGGACCGCGCGCCAGACCTGGGTGCTAGCCTGGCCGGTCTGGCCCTGGTGGGCGGCGGCAACGGCGTTCTTGTTTCTCGCCGCCTTCGTTCAATTGCTGAATTTTATCAATGATATAATCGTGATGGTCACCGGCGGGCGGGTCGATCCGCAAGGAGTCGAAACGAAGCTCGTGCCTTCCCGCAACCCGAATTCGGAAAGTGACGCATAAAAATGGAGCCTTCTGTCATTGCCCTGATCGGCTTTGCCGTCATGTTCGCTCTGGTCGCCGCGCATGTGCCGATCGGCGTTTCGATGGCCGTTGTCGGCGTTGTCGGCTTTGCCTTTCTGGCCGGCTGGGGGCCGGCGCTGTCGCTTCTCGCTTCGGAACCCGCCTCGACAATGGCCAGCCTTGACCTCGCGGTCATCCCTCTTTTCATGCTGATGGGCGGTCTCGCCACCGCCGGGGGCCTTGCCAAGGATATATATGAGACCGCGGAAGCGCTCGTCGGGCACCGTCCCGGCGGGCTCGCCGCCACGACCGTCGTCGCAAGCGCCGGTTTCGGCGCCGTCTGCGGCTCGGGCGTTGCCACCACCGCGACCTTCGGACGCGTCGCGCTGCCGGAAATGCTCAAGCGCGGGTATTCTCCCGGCAGCGCCGCCGGCTCGGTCGCCGCCGGTGGCACGCTCGGCATCATCGTGCCGCCGTCGAGCATCATGATCCTCTACGCCGTGCTGACGGAGCAGTCAGTGCTTTCGCTCTTCACGGCGGCGGTGATCCCGGCCCTGCTGTCGGTAACGCTCTACATGATTGCCATCTGGATCGTCGCCAAGCGCAATCCGGCCGCAATGCCGGGAACGGAACGCTTGCCTTACAAGGACCGGATCAGGGCGATCGGCAAGTCCTGGGGCGCGATAATGCTGGCGGTCATCGTGCTCGGCGGCATTTACTCGGGCGTCTTCACGGTCAACGAGGCGGCTGCGATCGGCGTGGTCCTTGCATTCCTGTTTGCGATCTTTCGCGGGCGGCTGAACCGCAAGACGTTTCTGGTCGTGCTCTCCGACGCCAGCGTGTCGACCGTGATGATCTACATCATGGTTTTCGGCGCCATGATCTTCTCCTACTTCATCAGCATATCGGGCGTGACGACCGACATCGTGCTCGGCATTAACAACCTGGACCTGCCGCCGCTCGGCATCATCTTCATCCTGGTGGTGGTCTATCTTTTCCTCGGGTCGATCTTCGACGAGGTGGCGGCCATTGTCGTCACGCTGCCCTTCGTGCTGCCGATCATCATTGCGATGGGCTACGATCCGGTCTGGTGGGGCATATTGAATGTCGCACTCGTAGGCGTCGGCATGCTGACGCCGCCAATCGGGATCAATGTGATGCTGCTGAGTTCGATGAGGCCGGACATACCGCTCTTCACGATCTATCGCGGGATCACGCCATACTTCCTGGCCGATTGCGTCCGGATCCTGATCCTCGTCCTGTTCCCGCAGGTAACGCTGTGGCTGCTGCATGCAAGCTGAAGCGGCGCCCGTGCCCGGCCCCGCATATGGCGAGACCGTAAACCCGCCGCCGATCTGGCTGTTGAGGCAGGCAGGACGCTATCTGTTAGAGCACATCCACTTTACTCGGGTTCATACCCGCAGGATATGAAGTGGTTGGCGCATTCTTGCGGCTCGAACATGGCGACGATCTGGCCGACTGTGTCCCGCAGTCCCTCGACTGTGCGCGCGGCAAGCGCTCACTTCAGCGCCGACTGCCAGGCGCGGGCACGCGATGGACCTCAATTTCGAGATATCGCAGTCCAGAGGCCTGGGTACTCGATGACCACGCCAAATTGGTCCGTGACGAGAGTTGCACGATAGTCATGCTGCGGTGAGACATAGGCAAAAGTTCGCTGTCCAATTCGATGGTAGCTTTGGGGCAATCTCTTGACGGCCCAATCCTCCGTATCGAGCCATACCGCTACGCAGTCCGTGCCAGCGCCCTCAGACAAGTTCATTCTCCTGACAGCATTCGTATTGCTGGCAGGCGTGAATCCGAGATCAATGTCTTCGAGACCTGCCAGAGCAGGGTCAATCGTTCCGTTCACGCGCCAATTGGCTGCATGTTCGCGCTCAATTGTCAGGTTGAAGACTGTTTCTCCGATCCATCCCGATACGGCGGCGCTACGACTGCGCCAATCCCTGTCGCAGGACACACTGTATGAGAGATTGGCAGCAGATCCGGCGTGATCGAAAACGGCCACGCCCTCAAAGTTCCAACCGTCTGATATTTCCGAATAGCGGCAGACATCGTGCCCCTCTCGATCAAGGCGGCGCCACAAAACAATATGCATCAGGCTTTCCCGGTTCGCGAATATGCCTCCCATCATATGCAGGAAGACTGTGGATGTCCTCTCTTTCCCACGGCGTTGGCTTTGACCGGCCGCAACCTGAACGGCCATTTTCTACCGAAAGCGAGTTCACCTGTTGTGCCAGTTAGGTGATCCGCTCTCATCATGGATGTGCTCTCCGAAGCGAGACGTTGCGGGCGACATGAGTTGAAGTTTGATTCCGTATTTCCTGCAAGCGCCCGCTTCCTTAATTCAGCGCCATTGTCGTCATGCAGAACAGCCTGTAATCCGGCGATGGGCCGTGGAATATCGATCCACGGCCCATCCACCCCTGCCGTTTTGTCGTAAACTGCACACGGGAAGCAAACGCCTGAACACGTGGTGTGCCATCGGACACCTTGTCAGAGCACCAACAAGGGGAACCCTGGATACGGAAAGCGCTGAAGTAACCGTGGCAGGGCTTTCAAAAATCGCAAAAATTGCGTAATCGATATTCAGGCAATGACAGCAGTGAGCAACATGACCTCGACCGGCCGCAGACCCAACCAGACCGATATCGCCTCCAGGCTCGGCGTTTCCGTCAGCACGGTCTCGCGTGCGCTGGCGAATGAGGAGGGCATATCCGAAGCGGTTCGGCGGGATGTACAGCGCATGGCGCGGACGATGGGATACCGGTCCAAGCATATGCCTGGCCTGCGGGCGATGGATCGCCGGGTGGTCGCGCTCGTTCCCTTTGCCAATGCCACCGGAGGGCTTTCGAGCTTCTATGTCAGCATTCTTGATGCCATGCGAAGCGAGGCGCGGGCCTGCGGGCTTGATCTCGACGTTCGTGTCATCAGCGAGCGGACCGTCAATCTGGACCTCATAGACCGTCACGCAAAGGAGGCCGGCGCCGGCGCGGTATTGCTGGCGGGGATCGACGCGCCCGATGAACTGGCCGTGTGGTGCCGGGAGCAGGATGTCCATGCCGTGCTCGTCAACGGCAGCGATCCGCTCATGCGCATCAGTTCGGTGGCGCCTGCAAATTTCTACGGGGCATACATGGCCACGAAGCACCTGCTTTCGTGCGGCCACAGGAAGATCCTGCATTATACCTATGGCGACCGGCCGACCATCCTCGAGCGGCGGCGCGGCTTTGTAACGGCGATGGCGGATGTGCCGGGAAGCGAGGCTGTGCTGGTTTGCGGTGAGGAGCGTACACCTCTCGAACTGCTGAGCGATATCGCCGGGCGGAAGCATGATGCCACGGCGCTGTTTTGCTGGAATGACATTGCCGCAGTGGAGATCATGGAGGGGATAAAGGGCGGTCTTGCCTCGGCCGGTCAGGGTTTCTCGATCATCGGCTTCGATGACCTGCCGCTTGCGGCCATGACCTCACCCCGCCTTACCACGATCCGCGTCGATCGCGAGGCAATCGGCCGCGGCGCGATCCGGCTGCTCTCGCATCAGCTCGAGGGCGAGACGGCGATCCAGCAGATGGAAATCGGCGTGTCTCTGGTCGCGGGCGGCACGGTTCACGTGATCGCCTGATACCGGCTTTATCGCGGGGAACGGACGCCGGAAAATTTCCGCAGCGGGTCGTCATGGTGGCAAGCGAGCGCCGTGCGCATCTTCGCCATTTGCGTCTTCATCCTGAAAATCACCAAAATAACAATAACTTGTAGAATGTAGTCATGAGCCGTTGTCGTGATTTATGCAAAAAACGCAAATAAATGAATTAGTGTTGATATTTTGCGTTTTTGCGAATACGGTTTCTCCGTTCCAGAAGAGACGGGGTCCGGGGAGGGATCCCGAGGGAGAAAAGAACATGGCTTATGCAATTCGTGTGCGGCGGTCGGTGAGGCATTCCGTGCTCGCGACATCCGCTGTAATGATGCTTTCAGGCGCGGCACTCGCCGCGCAGCAGGCGCCGATGCTCGACCCGCTGGTCGAAGACGGCACGCTGCCGCCGGTGGACGAGCGCCTGCCGGACAATCCGCTGGTGGTGGAGCCGGTCGACAGCATCGGAAAATACGGCGGCACCTGGCGTTCCGGCCTGCGCGGGCGCGGCGACAACGCCTGGATTTCGCGCACGCTGAATTATGACGGGCTGGTGCGCTATAACCGCGAATGGGATGAGATCATTCCCAATCTCGCCGAGAGCTGGGAGGTCAGCGAGGACGCGCGCCAATATACGTTCCACCTGCGCGAGGGCCTGAAATGGTCTGACGGTACGCCGTTCACCAGTGCCGATATCGCCTTTGCGAGCGAACTTATCCAGGACCCGAATTATCCCGTCGGAGGGCTGTTCCTGACCGATCCGGGCAATCCGGTCACCATCGAGGTCGTGGACGACACAACCTTCACCTATATCTTCGAGGAGCCGAATGGCCTGTTGCTTGATGAGCTTGCCGGGGTCAACGGCATCTCGTTGGTTTCCCTGCAGAAAGCCTATTGCGGGCAATTCTCTCCCGCCGTCAACGAGAATGCCGAACAACTGGCGAAAGACGAGGGCTATGAGAGCTGGGCCTTCATGATGGAGGACAAATGCGCCTGGGGGCAGGAGACCCAGCGGTGGAGCAACCCCGACCTGCCTTTCATGAATGCCTGGGTGATCGAGGAGCCTTGGACGGGCAATGCCAGCCGCGTGGTCCTGGAGCGCAATCCCTATTACTGGAAGGTCGACCCGGACGGCAATCAACTGCCCTATATCGACCGGCTGGAAATGCGGGTCAGCGAAAGTGCCGAGGAATTGACGTTGATGGCACTCAATGGTGAGATGGATTTCACCGACCGCCACATCACGACAGTGGCCAATCGTCCGCTCTTCTATGACGGCCAGAAGGAAGGCGACTACCGCCTCGGCGCCAATGTGCCATCGCAGTCATCAACACTGGTTCTTCAGCTCAACCTGAACCACGCCGACCCGGTCAAGGCGGAACTCTACAACAGCAAGGATTTTCGTATCGGTCTTTCCGAGGCGATCAACCGGCAGGAAATCATTGATGCAGTCTTCACCGGTCAGGGCGAACCCTATCAGGTCGCGCCGCGCCCGGAATCGCAGTTCTACGACGAGGAGATGGCCAAGCAATACACGGACTATGATCCGGAATCCGCCATTGCGCACCTCGAATCCGCCGGCCTGACGGAAACCAACGGTCAGGGCATTCGGCTGATGAGAGACGGCCGTCCGGCGACCATCAACGTTGATGTGATTTCGGCGTTTCGTCCGGAATGGATCGACATGCTGGAGCTGATGTCGCTGCAATTGCGCGAGGTCGGCATCGATCTTGAGATCAACAATATCGATCGTACGCTGTTCTACGACAAGCGCCCGGGTGGCGATTTCGACGCCCAGGTGTGGCAGGGAGATGGCGGCCTCGATGTGATCCAGGAACCGCGCTACTACTTCCCTTCAAGTGACGAATCCGCCTGGGCCTTCCAGTGGCAGGCATGGTTCAATGGCACCGATCCGGAAATCGCGTCCGAACCGGCCGATTGGGCCAAGGAGCAGATGGCGCTCTATGACCGGCTCGGGGCTTCTTCCGATCCTGAGGAGCAGGAAGACCTGATGCGCCAGATCCTTGCCATCGCGAAAGAAAACTTCCCCGTCATCGGCGTCAGCCTCGCGCCGGATGGCTATTACATTGCCAAGAACAATCTGCGCAATGTCTACGAGCCGATGAAGCATGCCTGGCTGTTTCCCACGCCGGCCCCCTACGACCCGCAGCAGTGGTACTTCGACTAGAGAGAGCAACACCTCCTCCCGGGTGTATCCTCCGCGGCTTTCGGGTCGCGGGGGAACCGCGGGACGCATGCAGAAAGGGCAGATTCCATGCTCGGCTTCATAGTTCGGCGGCTGATTGCGATGGTTTTGACGATCTGGGCGGTTTCTTTTGTCTCGTTCGCCATCATTCAGCTTCCGCCCGGCGATTACCTGACAAGCTACATGGCAGACCTCAGCGCCGCCGGCGACAGGGTTGATCCGGCGACCATCGAGGCGATGCGCAAGCAATACAGCCTCGATGATCCATTCATCATCCAGTACTTCAAGTGGATCGGCGGCGTGCTGCACGGCGATTTCGGCAACAGCTTCGAATGGAGCGCGCCGGTCACCGACCTGATCTGGGGACGGCTCGGCAATTCGGTGCTCGTCGAGGGGCTGGCCGTGCTGGTCATGTGGCTCGTGGCGCTGCCGATCGGCATCTACGCCGCGGTGCGCAAATATTCGCTTGGCGATTATCTCGCCACCATCGGCGGCTTTGTCGGGCTTGCCATTCCCAACTTCCTGTTCGCGCTGGTGCTGATGTATCTCTGGTACATCTATTTCGGTGAAACGCTCGGCGGTCTCTATTCGCCCGATCTTCAGGGCACGCCGTGGGACCTTGAGCGGATCCTCGATTTCCTGGCGCATGCCTGGGCGCCGGTCCTGGTTCTCTCGACCGCCGGAACCGCGCAGCTCATCCGCGTGATGCGGGCCAACCTGCTCGACGAACTGACCAAGCCTTATGTCACGACCGCCCGGTCCAAGGGCCTGCCGGAATGGCGGGCGATCCTGAAATATCCGGTGCGCGTGGCGCTTAACCCGCTGGTCTCGACCATCGGCTGGCTGCTGCCGACCCTGGTCTCGAGCTCCGTCGTGGTTTCGGTGGTGATGAACCTGCCGACGGCCGGCCCGCTGCTTTTGCGCTCGCTTACCACCCAGGACATGTATCTCGCTGGCGCCATCATCATGCTTCTCGGCGTGCTGACCGTCATCGGCACGCTGATCTCCGATCTGATCCTGGCGTGGATCGATCCCCGCATCCGCTATGGAGGACGCTGACATGACCATCACCACGGACATGTCCGAGACGGCGGCGGTCGAGACATCCGCCAAAGCCACCCTGACGGGGCGGGAAACGCAGCTGAAGATGACCTGGCGCCGCTTCAAGCAGCACCAGCTCGCCTTCGTCTCGCTGTGGATCGTGATCGCGTTCTACCTGGTCGCGATCTTCGCCGAGTTCGTCGCGCCGACCTCGCCGGGCGCCTACAATCCGCGCTATACCTATGCGCCCCCGCAGGGTATCCACTTCATCGCCCGCGATGCGGATGGCGGCTTTCAGTTCGGACCCTATGTGAACGGCTACAAGACCGAGATCGATCCCGAGGCCCTGCGCCGGGTGTTCACGATCGACCCTGAGGTCCGTCATCCGGTCGGCTTCTTCGTGCCGTCGGAGCCCTACAAGCTGATGGGCTTCATCCCGATGAACCGCAAGCTCTTCGGCACGCTGGAGCCGCGCGCACCCTTCTACGTGATCGGCGCCGACAGGCTCGGGCGCGACCAGCTCAGCCGGCTGGTCTATGGTACCAGGGTTTCGCTGTCGATCGGCCTCGTCGGCGTGATCCTCAGCCTGTTCTTCGGGGTGATCATCGGCGGCTTTTCGGGCTATTACGGCGGCTTTTTCGACGGCATCGTGCAGCGGACGATTGAGTTCATCCGCTCGCTTCCGACGATCCCGCTATGGCTCGGCCTTGCCGCCGCCTTCCCGCGCGACTGGGGGCCGCTGCAGACCTATTTCGCGATCACAGTCATCCTGTCGATGCTGGGCTGGACGGAGCTTGCCCGCGTGGTGCGCGGCCGGTTCCTGGCCTTGCGCACCGAGGATTTCGTCACCGCAGCGCAGCTTGACGGGGCATCGGACTATCGGGTGATCATCAAGCACATGGTGCCGTCGTTTACCAGCCACATCATCGCGGCAACCACGCTTGCCATTCCGGGGATGATCCTCGCGGAGACGGCGCTCTCCTTCCTTGGCCTCGGCCTGCAGGCGCCGATCGTCAGCTGGGGCACGCTGCTGCAGGACGCCCAGAACATTCGCACGCTCGCAGGCGCGCCGTGGCTTCTGTCGCCAGGTGTCGTCGTTGTCGTCGCGATCCTTGCCATGAACTTTCTAGGAGACGGCCTTCGTGATGCCGCAGACCCCTATGGACGATAAAGCAGAACTGCTCAGGATGGAGAATGTCAGTATCGTGTTCTCCTCGCCCGACGAGGCGGATATCGAAGCCGTCCGCCAGGTCGATTTCACCCTCACGCGCGGCAAGACGCTGGCGCTCGTCGGCGAGAGCGGCTGTGGCAAGTCCGTCACCGCCCGCACCATCCTGCGGCTGCTCGACAGGAACGCCCGGATCGGAACCGGACGCATCCTGTTCCGGGCCGAGGACGAGGCGCCGGTCGATATCGTGTCGTTGAAGCCCGACAGTCCGGCGATGCGCGCGATCCGGGGGAACCGGATCTCGATGATCTTTCAGGAGCCGATGAGCTCGCTGTCGCCGGTGCATACGATCGGCGACCAGATCGACGAAATGATCATGATTCATGAGCGGATCGACCAGAAGGCGGCACGGGTCCGCACGGTCGATCTCCTCGAACAGGTCGGCATTCCGGGCGCGCGCCAGCGGGCGGATGCCTATCCGTTCCAGCTTTCCGGCGGCCTGCGCCAGCGCGCCATGATCGCCATGGCGCTTGCCTGCAAGCCCGACCTCCTGATCGCGGATGAGCCGACGACGGCGCTCGACGTCACGACCCAGGCGCAGATTCTCGATCTCTTGAGGGCATTGCAGGAAGAATACGGCATGGCGATGCTGTTCATCACCCATGATCTCGGCGTCGTAGCCGAGATCGCCGATGAGGTCGCCGTGATGTATCTCGGCGATGTCGTCGAACAGGGCAATGTCTTCGACGTGTTCCGCGCGCCGCAGCATCCCTATACGCGGGCGTTGATGCGCTCGATTCCACGCATGGTCCGTCGTACGGAGCGCGAACGGCTGGCGCCGATCGAGGGTAATGTGCCGTCCCCGCGCAACCGCCCGAAAGGCTGCGCCTTCACCTCGCGTTGTCCCCATGCCTTCGCCCCTTGCACCGGGGACTATCCCGAGCGCACGACGACCGGCGAGGCGCATTGGGCGCGATGCCACCTGCTGACGCATGATGGTGCCCCCGCTGCGGCGGGCCTGAGACAGGGGACGATGGTCGGCGAGAGCACTGCCCATGGAGGTCGCGCATGACCGCACTTCTCGAAGTCGAAAACCTCTCGAAGGTGTTTACCTTGAGGGCAGGGCCTTTCGGGGACCCGATCACGCTCGCCGCGCTCTCGGACGTATCGATCACGGTTGGTCAGGGAGAAACGCTCGCCATCGTCGGCGAAAGCGGATGCGGCAAGACCACGCTCGGCCGCTGCATCGTGCGCGCCGTCGATCCCTCGGGCGGCCGCGTGACCTATCATCCACAGGAAGGCGGCCCGGTCGAACTGTCCGGCCTTTCGAAACGGCAACTGAAACCATGGCGGCGCGATATCCGGATGATCTTCCAGGATCCGATGTCCTCGCTCAATCCCTATATGCGGGTCTTCGACCTCGTGGCCGAGCCGCTGCGCATCCACAAGGCTGCCCGCGGCGCGGAACTGGAGCACCGGGTGGTCTCGACGCTCGAAAAGGTCGGCCTTCCACGGGATGCGTTGCAGCGCTTCCCGCATGCCTTCTCCGGCGGCCAGCGCCAGCGGATCGGCATTGCCCGCGCGCTGGTGCTCGAGCCGAAACTTGTGATCGCCGACGAGGCGGTCTCCGCCCTCGACGTCTCGATTCAGGCGCAGATCCTCAATCTTCTGGAAGACCTGAAGGCCGATTTCGGCCTGACCTACATCTTCATCAGCCATGATCTCGGCGTGGTGAACTACCTCGCGGACCGGGTGGTGGTGATGTATCTCGGCCATGTGGTCGAGAGCGCGCCGACGGAGGCCTTGTTCGAGCGGCCGCGCCATCCCTATACGGAAGTGCTGCTCGACGCGCTGCCGATCGCAGACCCGACCCGGCGGGGCAAACGGCATGATACGGTCAAGGGCGAGATCCCCTACCTCGGCGACCGCCTGGAGGGGTGTCCGTTTCACACGCGCTGCAAATTTGCCGAAGACCGCTGCCGGAAGGACAAGCCGGCCCTGAGGCCGATCAACGGCGGCCCGAGCGAGGCCGCCTGCCACTTTGCCGAAACGATTGAACTCAAGGGCGCCTTTTCGGACAGCCCGGCTACAGGAACCTATGCCTAGATGACCTACGATCCCACCACTGCAAATCCGCTCTACGGCAATCCTCTGAAAACGAGAGACGATATCGAGCAGGCGCTGCACGCGCTTTTCAATCCGCTCCTGCCGTTTTTCTCCGAAGGCCGCGCCCGTGTCCGGCTCAGCGGCAACGCTGCCCATTTTGACCGCATCGCCGCCGATGTCGAAGGCTTCGCCCGTCCACTCTGGGGGCTGACACCTTATGCGGCCGGCGGCGGTTCCTTCGATTACTGGGATTATTTCCGCGACGGCATCGCCAACGGCATGGACCCCGACCACCCGGAATTCTGGGGCACGGTCGAGCGCACAGACCAGCGCATGGTCGAAATGGCCGCGATCGGCTTCACGCTGCGCATGGTGCCGGAAAAGGTGTGGGACCCGCTGCCGGGAAGGGCAAAGGACAATATCGCCACCTATCTGAAGAGCCTGCGCCGCTATGCCTATGCCAACAACAACTGGAAGTTCTTTCGCATTCTCGTCGACATGGGGCTGACGCGGGTCGGCGTCGATTTCGATCGGACGCTGACGGAGCAATATCTGGAGGAGCTCGACGGCTTCTATCTGGGCGAGGGGTGGTATCGCGACGGCAATGTTCGCCGTGTCGATCACTACATCCCCTTCGCCATGCATTTCTACGGCCTGATCTACGCGAAGCTCGCCGCGCCCGGCGACGCGCGGGCGGACGCCTATCGGGAACGCGCGGCGCTGTTTGCCAAGGATATCCGCCACTGGTTCGATGACGACGGCGGCACGCTCGCCTTCGGCCGCAGCCTCACCTATCGCTTCGCCTGCGGCGGCTTCTGGGGCGCGCTTGCCTTCGCCGATGTCGAGGCGCTGCCCTGGGGCGAGATCAAGGGCCATTTCATGCGGCATCTGCGCTGGTGGTCGCGCCATCCGATTGCCGACCGCGACGGCGTGCTGTCGATCGGCTACGGCTATCCCAATCTGTTCATGAGCGAGAGCTACAATTCGGCGGGCTCACCCTACTGGGCGCTGAAAGCCTTCCTGCCACTGGCGCTTGGCGCCGATCATCCGTTCTGGCGGGCGGAAGAGGCCGGCACGGATTTCGGCAGTGATCCTGTTGCGTTGAAACACCCCGGCATGGTGATGCAGCATCAGAAGGGCAATGTCGTCGCGCTTTCCAGCGGTCAGCAGAACCACCAGATGCGGCATGGCGCCGAGAAATATGCGAAATTCGTCTACTCCTCGCGCTATGGCTTCTCTGTGGAGGTCGACGAGCGCGGCTATGAGCGCGGCGCCTTCGACGGCATGCTGGCGCTTTCCGACGGTATGCGCCACTACCGCGTCCGCGAGGATAACGAAGTGGCGCAAATCGCGGGGAACACGCTCTTTGCCCGCTGGAAGCCCTGGGACGACGTGACGGTGGAGACCTGGCTCGTCCCGGCCGGCGACTGGCATGTGCGGGTTCACCGGATCGAAACCCCGCGTGCGCTGCACGCCACCGAAGGCGGCTTTGCAATCGGACGCGCCGACCTCGACGCCGACCATTGCGAAGAGGCGGACGGTGTGGCGCGCGCGCAGTCGGAGACCGATCTTAGCCAGATCGTCGACATCTCTCCGGAGGGCAAGCGGCAGGGTCGGGCCCAAAGAGCATTGCCGAACACCAATCTGATCGTCGCCAAGACCATAGTGCCGCAGCTGACCGGTGGCGTGCCGGCCGGCACGACCGTGCTGGCGACCGCCGTTTCGGCAACGGTGAACGGTGTCGATCCAGGCGAGGCGCCTGCGATGCCGGATCTCGGTGAACTGGAGGCGCTGTTCAGGCGGGAAGGTGTCACGGTCAGCGCCATCGATATCGCGGAGAGATACTGATGCGCCCACGCATAAGTTTCGCCATGGCCGCAGAAAAGACCCAGCATGTCTTCGATGAGCGGCTCTTCGACCGGCTCGCCAGGCACTGCGAGATCCTGTCCAGGACCCCGATGGAGGATTTCTCGACCGTGCAGGCCCGGGAGCTTCTGGCTGAGACCGATATCCTGATCACCGGTTGGGGTTCCCCCTACGTCGGAGAGGAGGTACTGCGACTTGCGCCTGGGTTGCGCCTGATCGCCCATGCGGCGGGAACGGTGAAATACACGATCGGCGAGGCGGTCTATGCCGCCGGCATCGCCGTCACCCATGCCGCGGCCGCCAACGCCGTACCGGTGGCCGAATACACGCTCGCCGCGATCATCTTCGCCAACAAGCGAGTGTTCGAACTCAGTGATATCTACCGCCACGATCGTGGCAGGACGGCGACCTGGGCGCTGATGAGCGAGCCGATCGGCAATTATCGCCGCACCGTCGGCCTGATCGGCGCCTCGCACATCGGCCGCAAGGTGGCCAAGCTGCTTGAAATGCTTGATGTGGATGTCCTGCTGCATGATCCCTATGTGACCGCCGAGGACCCGGTGGCGGCGAAGGCGCGGCTTGTCGATCTCGATACCCTGCTTCGGAAATCGGACACAATCTCGCTCCACGCGCCGGCCTTGCCTGCGACCCGGCACATGATCGGCGCCGCCGAGTTTGCCAGGATGCGGGATGGCGCCACCTTCATCAATACGGCGCGTGGCATGCTGGTGGATCATGAGGCAATGATCGGCGAACTGCAAAGCGGCCGGATCAGTGCCATCCTCGATGTTACTGCGCCTGAAGTGCTCGAGGCGGGATCACCTCTCTATACCCTGCCGAATGTGTTTCTGACCCCGCACGTGGCCGGTGCAGCCGGGCTCGAGCGACTGCGGCTGGGCGAGATGGCGGTGAGCGAGATCGAAAGGTTCGTATCCGGCCGCCCGCTGGAACATGCAATCCAACCCGAACTGCTGGAGCGGTCGGCATGAATTCAAAACTCGAGGATGGCCTCGACATGGCAGCCCGCGAAGCGCGGCTGCAATTCCTGACCTGGGAACGTACGCCGGACGATATCGACGCCCCCGCCCACCGGGCGCGCTGTGCCCGTCTGTCGGCAACGGCGGGTGCCGAAATCGACGATACCGCCTATATCGCGGAAAAGGCGGCGGTGTTCACCGAAAAGCTTGTCCTGGGCGCTCAGTCCTATATTGCCGGCTATGCCATCGTCCGGGGCGACGTTACGCTGGGTGCCAATTGCACTGTCAATGCCTATGCCTGCATTGCCGGAAAGGTGACCTGCGGCGATCATGTTCGCATCGCCTCGCATGCCCAGATCATGGGCTTCAACCATGGTTATGAGGACCCCGATGTCCCGATCGCGCGACAACCGCATGAAAGCCGGGGGATTGTCATTGAGGACGACGTGTGGATCGGTGCCAATGCGGTGGTGCTCGATGGCGTCCGGATCGGCCACGGCGCTGTCATCGCCGCTGGCGCCACGGTCACCCGCGACGTCCCGCCCTTCACGATTGCCGGGGGCGTGCCGGCAAAGCCGATCCGCAGGCGCGGTGAGAAATCGAATACCGACATCGAAGCGGCCCTCCGATCCGTGGGCGCGAGCATCGGGACAGAATGGCGCACGATCCTCCAGAGGAACCTGCGCGACGGGGTCTATGTCTCACGCGAGGCCGACGGCCAGGAGCGGTCAAGCATCCGACACCTCTGCGATGCGATCGAAATCGCGGCGGGCCTCGATGAACGTCCCGAAGGGCTCGATATTCCAGCCGCGATTACGACGCTGAAGGCGATACAGGATCCCGAAACGGGTCTTTTCCCCGACCCCAGCCGTCCGCCGCGGCCGGACCTTCCTTTGCGCGAGGAAGGTCTGGCGCTCTACAATGTCCTTGCAGTCGGCTATGCGCTGGAAGTGCTCGGCAGCCGGCCGGATCACAGGTTTACCGCCGTCGAGCTCGATGCTCCCGATCTCTGCACCTGGCTGGAAAGCCTTCCCTGGCGGACCAATGCCTGGGCGGCGGGAGCCTGCGTCGATGCAATCGGAACCGCCCTTTATTTCAACGCGCGCTACTTCTCGACCGGCAGGGTGCGGGAAACGCTGTTCGGCTGGCTTTCACTTCATGTCGACAGGAGCACCGGCCTCTGGGGCTCGCCGACGGCCTCGGAAGGCCTGCTGCAGCCGGTCAATGGTTTCTATCGGTTGACAAGGGGAACCTATGCGCAGTTCGGCCTGCCCGTGCCCCATCCCGAGGCCACGATCAATTCCGTGCTCGCCAACTACCGCAACCATGACGGTTTTTGCGGTCCGACCTATACCGCCTGCAATCTGCTCGATACCATCCACCCGCTGCTGATCTGTCTCGACCTCACGGATCATCGCCGGGCCGAGGTCGAGGCTGTCGCCCGCGCCATCATCACCCGCGCGCCATCGCGCTGGCGGAAGGGGGAGGGCTTTGCCTTTGCCGACGGCCAGGAACCCGGCCTTCAGGGCACGGAAATGTGGCTCTCGGTCATCCATCTGGCGGCAAAGCTTTTGAAGCGCGAGGATGCCTTCCACTATGTCCCGAAGGGCGTCCATCGCACGCAAGCTGTCGGTCTCGGACTATGAACAGGAATTGAGGAGAAGATCGCCATGACGAAGCGAAAGGCGCTTGTGGTTTACGGAGGAATGGAACTGCACACGCCGAGGGAAGGCGCCGAGGTCGTCCGCCAGGTCCTGGAGGAGCATGGCTTTGCGGTTCAGGTGACCGATGATTACGACGCGCTCGGCGCCGATGATGTCGGCTCCAACGCCCTCGTGGTGCCGGTCATCACGGATGGCGTCCTCGAACCGGAAAAGATGGCGAGGCTGATTGCTGCGGTGCAGGCTGGCACCGGCCTTGCGGGGTATCACATGGGGCTTGCGACCAGTTTTCGGGCAAGCGTGCCCTTCCGCTATGCCGCGAGCTGCTACTGGGTTTCGCATCCCGGCAATATCATCTCCTATCAGGTCGACGTCACCCGTCCCGATCATCCGATCATGGAGGGGATCGAACCCTTCGAGCATACATCGGAACAATACTACCTGAACTACGATCCGGCCGTGGAGGTGCTGGCGACCACCACGTTTTCCGGAGAATTCCACCCCTGGCGCAGGAACGTCGTCATGCCGGTGGTGTTCACCACCACGCACGGCGAAGGCCGGGTGTTCTATTCCTCCCTCGGGCACACAGCCGACGAGCTTGAAATCCCCAATCTGCGCCTGATCCTGACCCGCGGCCTGCTCTGGGCGGCCGGGGCGCTTTGACGGCCGGTCATCTTCGCCGAGCGTCTCGGTGCGGCTTTCGGTTTCAAATATCAATCGACACTGACGCCAATTCAGTGATGATCGCTATGACATCAGTGAAGTTGTCAGCCGGGATTGGCGCGGCCTTTATGCCCAAGCGGCAAGAGACGGGGCCCCGCAGATTACAGTTTTGAAACTTCCGGTTCCGGCGAACCTTGCCACTCCAGCCGCCAGATGGAACCTTGTCGCAAGTTTTGAACAAGCGACGGATGGAAGGCAACGATGCATGTGCCGCCCTTGGATCTGACAGAGGGGTAAATGAGCCCCGGGCTGTCCTTTTCCTTTCGCAGCCATCTGGAAAGCGTCTGGCCTGCCGGGTAGGCAATTGCAGGGTCAGCACTCAAAGATGGGTCTTCCGTGAACTGGGCGTCGCGCAGATCGTGAAATACGCCAATGAAATCCGCGATCAGCTCCGCGTAATCGGTCACATTCTCAAACCGGGCGATCGCCTCAAGCTCTCTCGAGATATGAAAAGATACCTCAGTCAAGGCGGTTTCGACCTCGAAAGCGCAATACCATGCGCCGCGTTCCTCGTCATTGAAGCGATTTCCACCAGGTCGCGTATAGGTGAAAGCTGCATTTATGCAGGTGTGGCCAGCGCGGCCAAAGACGAGTTCCTTCGGATCGAGGTCCAGAAGCCCGCCTTCTTGGGCTTGGAGGCGGCCGCTCGTTGCGCCCTCCAGTTCCGCCAAATCTCCCAGGATCCCATGATTGTGAGCGAGCGGAAGCAGTACCGGCTCCTTGAGCCTTGCACTGGAGATAAGTCGAACAGTGTCTCGCTGGGCAATATCCGCGCGAGGAGGCTCAATCACAATCCGCCTCGCAAAGCATCAATATGGCGCCGCACGAGCAGCAGTTTTGGAATGCCGCCCTCAATCATCACATCAATCGGCCGACGGCCGTCAAAAAGCGGCCCCTTGTTCGGCAGCTTCACCCACTCGTCGGCCAGTTGGTCCGAGAAGAGCAGGTGCAGGCCCTTGAATATTCCGATAAGCGCGCTCACTCGGGTCAGTGCATCTTGGGAAAGGCTACCGCTCCATTCCCCCTTTTTCATCCTGAACCAAGTTCGTTCGGAGACATCGCCCAACAAAGCGCAAATTTCCACACTGGTCAGCCGCCAAATCTCGGCCAGCCGGACAACACCGGAGACGGCAGCGGGGGTCAGTCTTTCTCGCGCGTTTGTATCACCCAAATTAACGGGTGATTGTGGTATTCCATTGTCGCGCACTTCATATGCTACGGTCATAGCAACCTCCAGATGTCAGCAAATATACTGCCAATTGGCAGAATTTCAAGGTGCTTCACGCGGCATTGGTGGCTGGGGTGGCGAAAACGCCCATGCCACCATATTTCGCCTTGAATTTATAAAAACTTGCCGGGCTGAGACCGTGCTTGCGGCAGATCAGACGTCGGAAGACCGGCTTCCTGTTCCTTGATCATCCCAATAATCTGCGCCTCGGTGAAACGGCTCTTTCGCATGAATCTGCTCCATATGATTGAGCAAACTCTACATCAAAACGCGGGACCATGCCGGGGGCGGGTCAGAGCCGTTATCAGATACCGGCAATGCTCGAACGCGGAGGCGGCTCTTTTGTTTCTACCTCCAGCTTTGTCGGCACGAGCGTCGGTTTGCCAGGGATGAGTGCCTACGCCGCTGCAAAAGCAGGACTGATGGGCTTGGTCAAAGGCATCGCGGCGGATTATGGCGTAAAAAACATACGGGCCAACGCCCTTCTTCCGGGCGGGACAGACACGGGATGGCGGGCGATCAATCGCAGAAGGATTGGGCCGCCGGTCTCCATGCGATGAAGCGAATAGCCCAGCCGGAAGAAATCGCGCACGCCGCGTTGTTTTTGGCGGGGCCTTCGTCGAGCTTCGTGACAGGCTCCGCGCTATTCGCGGACGGCGGAAATTCGGCGGTGAAATAGGCACATCTTTCACTGCGGTCGTTTGAACTGAACGGCTCGAACGACCGCTCCGGGTCGAAAGCGGCTCCAGGCCTACGAAGCGTAAATGGCCGCTTAGCTCATTATCTGAGTTCAAACCCGCCAGTCTGGACACGACCCATACCAGCTGTTTTGGAGCGCAATTTCTTGCCGAAACTAGAAACCCGATGCAGCTGCTAAACAACGCGGTCGTAGATTCCAATCCCATCAAGACCCGATTCTTTCTTTGGTGTGAGACCAAGCTCTCGGCAGAGGCATGTTTTTTGTGGAGCTCCCGCTATGCAAAACGGTTGAAGGTCAGGAAGTTTGCCAAGTCTCATTCTTCGGCGAACGGGAAACCGAGTCCCTCGCTCAGCCCATCGCCGCGAGATTATGCAGGATCATCGCGGCGGCGCCGAAGGCGACGGCGTCGGTTGCCGAGACTTCCGGCAGTAATATCTCCGGCTGGACCACGCGCGCGCCTTCGAACGGATCGGACCTGACGAAATCCAGCCATCGCACTAGGTCTTCGCGCACCAGGCGCGGCAGCGTTCCGCCGATATAGATGGCGGAGGGGGCAAGGATGGCGCTGATGGCGAAACCCAGCCTTGCGGTTTCCGGGCCGGCGCGTTCAAGCCATTGATCGAGCACGGCGCGGTTGTCGCGCAGATAGTTGGTCCACGATTCTGACGATCTGCCGCCGGGCGTTTCGCCGACCCTTTTCGCGCACCATCCGGCGAGATCGTCGAATGTCGGTCGCGACAATCCGCGCGCGCGCAACGCGCCGATCTCGCCGGCATTGCCGAGATTGCCGCGATAGAGCTGCTTGTCGATGATGATGCCGCTGCCGATGCCCTCGGAAAGATAGAGATAGACAAAATTCTCGTGGCCGGCGCTGTTGCCGAGCGAAAGCTCCCCGATCGCGGCGGCGTTCGCATCATTTTCGATCGCGACGGGACAGCCAAGCACCGCGCTGAGGGAGGTGCTCATGTCAGGTCCGGCCCAGGAAATCACCTCTTCCGCAAGATCGAGAAAGGACGCTCCCTGCCGGAACCGCGTCGGCATGGCAATGCCCGCGCCGAGCAACTGATCCGCCGCGATCCCGTTGCGGTCGAGCAATGCCGCCTTGCCCTTTTCGATCCCCGACTGAACATCCGCGAAGGCGTCGTAGCTGCCCGGCAGTTGCAGCTCGTCCACCATGCTGCCGCCGAAATCGAGCAGGGTCAGGGTTACCGAGAACCGATTGGCATGCGCGCCGAGGGCGTAGCCGATCAGGGGATTGAGCATGAGGTCGACATGCGGCGCGCCCCGGCCGCTCTGGCGCCGTGCGCCTTCCACCACGATACCGCGGCCGATGAGATCGCGCGTGAGCATGCTGACCGCCGCCGGCGTCACGCCACACAAGGCGGCGATTTCGGCGCGCGCGGCGGCATGTTTGCGGCGAAGATAGCGCATGACGGCGGCCTGGGTATTCCCGAGGCCCTCAAAGGCGGCGCGGCTGTTTGCTGACACGATCTGCTCTCCCATTTTCATTATCAGATGTCATGATCCTGTTACTTAAGCAACTTAATTAAATAAATAACACCAACGGGACCTCACCACCATGAACAGACTTCTCCCCCTCCTTGCCGCCGTTTCGATCTCCGCGCTCAGCGCCGGTCTGGCCCATGCCGAAGACATCACCATCAAGCTCTCGACGCTTGCCGAGCGCAGCGCGCCGGCCCGCATCACCAATATCGAAGGCGCTGCCGAAATCATGAACCAGCAGTTTGCGGCTGCCGGCGTGGACAAGCATATCGTCATCGACGTCAACAACAGCACCGTCCAGGGCTGGGATGATCTGGCGCTGGAAACGCTGAAGGCGATGGCTGTCGGCCAGGGACCGGACATCTACGTTCTGCCGCATGAGTGGATCGGCGAGTTTGCCGAGGACGGCTATGCCTTGCCGATGGACGACAAGATCGCCGCTTCCCCCTGGGTCTATGGCGATATCCTGCCGGTTCTGTGGGATGCCGCGAAGGCAACCGATGGCAAGATCTATGGTGTGCCGCAGGATGCCGAAATCCGCATGTTCTTCTATAACAAGGACATGCTGCGCGCGATCGGCAAGGACGAGGCCTTTATCGAAGGTCTGCCGGCCAAGGTCGAGGCCGGCGAATTCACGCTCGACGATCTGACGGCTCTTTCCAAGGAAGTCGTCGACGCCGGTGTCGCGCCTTACGGCATGCTGCACCGCCCGAATGTCGGCATCGACTACCTGATGGTCTTCCAGTCCTACGGCGTCAAGTTCATGGATGAGAACACCGGCAAGCTGGTGTTCCCGAAAGCGGAGATGACCAAGGCGCTTGGCTGGTACGAGCGCAACGCCAAGGAAGGCGTGACCCCGGTGGACAACACCGCCATGAGCTGGGACGCCATCAAGGAAGCCTTCAAGACGGAAAACGCCTTCATCTTCCATCAGGGCGTCTGGGCTGTTGCATGGCAGCTCGGTGAAGGCAGCGGCGCGACCTGGCCGACCGACAAGGACGGCTATTTCAACAAGATCGGTTGGATTCCGGCGCCGGCTGCGGAAAAGGGCGGCAAGCCCGCCAACCTGTCGCATCCGCTGCTCTACACCGTCAATGCCAAGAGCGAGAATGCCGATATTGCCGCCGATCTCGTGGCGCTCGCCTCGCTGCCCTATTTCAACAACGAGCACGCGGTGACCTCCTACCACACGGCGATCAGCAACGCGCAGACCGCGATGCCTAAATACAAGGACAACTGGGTGCTCTCCGCCGCCTCTCCGATGATGGCGCATGCCCAGTTCGTGCCGAACCACACCCAGTTCGGCAGCTATAACAAGGTGCTGTTCAGCGGCCTGCAGGCCGTCGAAACCGGTCGGATGACGGCCGAGGAAGCGGTCGAGTTCATCGCCGACGAACTCGATCTGCAGTTCGGCGATGACGTCGAAATCCGCGAGACTGCCGTCAACTGAGCCCGATCACAATCCGTGCCGCCCGGCTTTTGCGTCGGGCGGCATCACCTGTTCCAAGGGTGCCCTGCAATGTCGAATTTCCAGATCAGGCCGCGTCGGCCGGCGCGGCCGCTTTATTATCTCGCGCCGGCGATTGCGCTTCTCGCCGTGTTTTTCCTGGCGCCGATCGTCGTCAACATCGTGATCGCCTTCACCGATATGGGCGCCAATCTTCGGGTCGGTGAGTTCACGTTTCGCAATTTCGAGCGGATCGTGCAGCGCGACGCCCGCATCCCCATGGTGCTGCTGACGACGCTGATCTATGTCACGGCCACGCTGTTCATCTTCAATATCGGCCTCGGCGCGCTTCTGGCGATCACCTCGACGGCAATCCCGGACAGGCTTGGCAATTTCTTTCGCGGGTTGTGGCTGCTGCCGCGCATGTCGCCGGCGGTGCTCTATGCGATCCTGTGGATCTGGATCGCCGACCCGACGTCATCGGGCCTGCTCAATCAGGTCACTGGCGCATTCGGGCTGCCGCCGCTCAATCTGCGCAATGATTTTCCGCTGTTGCTGGTCATTCTGGCAAATGGCGTTGTCGGCGCCTCCTTCGCGATGGTGATCCTCACCTCGTCGGTCCGCTCCATCCCCGCGCATCTGGCCAATGCCGCGCGCGTTGACGGCGCCAGCGAATGGGGCGTGCTGCGCCATGTCGTGGCGCCGGCGCTCTCGCAGCCGATCCGCTTCATCACGATCTATCAAGCGCTGTCGCTGCTGACGACCTATGAATATATCCTGCTGATCACCGGCGGCGGCCCGGTCTACGATTCCACGCCCTACGCGCTCTACATCTATCGCCGCGCCTTTGATAACGGCGCTTACGCCTATGGCGCGGCCCTGGCGCTCGGCCTGATGGTGATCGGCATTGCCTTCACCCTAGTGCAATGGCGCGTCACCAATATGCGCGACACCTTCGCCGCGCCGAAAATCGAGGTGTTGTGATGACGCTTGCCCAAACCCGACCCGTTTCCCTTTCAGCCAGGGCGAGCGATCACTGGAGCCGGCTTGAACGGCGCGGCGCCATCAACCGCGCCGGCTTCCTGTCTGCGATCATCCTGTTCCTGACGATCGTTTCCGTGCCGATCATCCTGCCCTATCTCTGGCTGCTGGTGAAATCGCTGACATCGTCGGATGCTTCCGTCAGCCGCATGGTGCTGTGGCGTGCCACCGCGATTGCCGCGCTCGCCTATATCGGCGCCATCGCGCTCGCCTTTCTGGCCGATCGGCTGCGCCGGCCTTTGTTCTCCTGGGGCGCGCTCGCTGTTGCTTTGATCCTCCTGGCGGCGGTCTTTCTCGTTCCGCACCTGACCTTCGACAATTACCGGTTTCTCTGGAACCGCGACATTGAAGGCACCGGCACCACGCGTCTGGACCTGATGCCGTCGATCTGGTCAGCGCTGGGCAGTTCGCTGGCCTTCGCCGTCGGCCAGACGCTGATCGTCTCCCTGATCGCAACGCCGGCGGCCTACGCCCTGTCGCGCTTTGCCTTTGCCGGCCGCGAAAATTTCCTCCGCGGCCTGCTCCTGCTGCATGCCTTTCCGGCGCTGGCGCTGACCGTCGCGATCTTCATCCAGCTTTATTACATGGGCCTGCTCAACAGCCTCGCGGGCGTGGTCCTGGTGATGAGCGCGCTGGAACTGCCGTTTGCGATCTTTGTGCTGAAGAGCTTTTTCGACAACGTGCCCTGGGACATCGAGATGAGCGCGGTGACCGATGGCGCCACCCGCTCGCAGGCGTTCCGCATGGTCGTGCTGCCGCAGGTGCGCGGCGGCCTGATCGCGGTCGCGACCTTCACCTTTCTCAGGGGCTGGGAGGAATATGTCTTCGTCAAAACGCTCCTGATCGACAAGAGCCACATGACGATGAGCCTTTACCTCTTCTTCGTCGCACAGGACAATATGGGCGCGGATTACGGCCTGATTGCCGCGGTCGGCATCATCTATCTCCTGCCTGTGCTTGTCCTCTACGCCTTCACCCAGAAATATATCACGCAAATGAGCTTCGGCGGGATCAAGGGATAATATCATGGCACAAATCACCCTCGACAACGTCACCAAGAGTTGGGGCGAGACCCGGGTTCTGAAGCCGTTGAACCTTCAGATCGAAAACGGCGAATTCGTCGCCATCCTGGGGCCTTCCGGCTGCGGCAAGTCGACGACGCTGTTTCTGCTGGCGGGTCTTTACGCGCCAAGCGGCGGCGCGATCTCCTTCGATGGCCACAACGTCAACCGTATCGATGCGCGCGACCGCAATGTCGGTATCGTGTTCCAGTCCTATGCGCTCTATCCCAACCTGACGGTAAGGGAAAACATCGCCTTTCCGCTGCGGTTCAAGACGATGGGCAAGGAAGAAGCCGCCCGGCGCGTGGACGAGGCGGCAAAGCTGGTGCAGATCGGCACGCTTCTCGACCGCCGCCCGTCCCAGCTTTCCGGCGGCCAGCAGCAGCGCGTGGCGCTGGCGCGTGCCCTGGTGAAGGAGCCGAACATCCTTCTCCTGGACGAGCCGCTCTCCAATCTCGATGCCACGCTGCGCATCAGCATGCGGGCGGAGTTGAAAAGCATCCAGAAGCGCCTCGGCATCACCACGCTGATCGTCACCCATGACCAGATCGAGGCGATCACCATGGCGGATCGGATCATCTGCATGAACAATGGCGAAATTGCCCAGATCGGCACGCCCGACGATCTCTATCGCCGTCCCGACAACCTCTTTGTCGCCGGGTTCATCGGCACGCCGCCGATGAACCTATTGAGGGGGCAGGGCGAGGGCCGCAACCTGCATATCGGCGATGCCGCATTCGGTCTCAGCGGTGCATATGGCGGCGCAGCGACATTGGGTCTCCGCCCGGAAGACCTCACGCTCGTTGACCCCGAAAAGGCCGGGCTCAAAGGCGAGGTCGTCACCGTCGAGCCGTTGGGGCGCGAGGTCTTTTACGGCCTTGCCACGTCCGCGGGCCTCATCCATGCGCTGGAACATGGCGAAGCCGTGCAGCACTTGCCCGGCGCCACGGTCGGCATCACCTGCAAGCCCGAACTCACGCTCGTCTTCGACGCGTCGGGAAATCGCATCACCGATCTCCACGTCGATTTTTTCCATGATGCCGAACATCGCGCCAGCAAGCGCGCAGCGGCAAACTGACAGGATTTTTTTGTGACCAGGATCGTATCGCATCGCGGCGCCAACACCTTTGCGCCTGAGAATACATTTGCTGCCGCCGATATCGCACTCGGGCAGGGCGCCGACTATATCGAACTCGACGTGCGTGAAAGTGCCGATGGCGTGCTCTACGTCATCCATGACGAGACGCTGGATCGCACGACCAATGGCACCGGGCCAATCGGGCACATGCTGTCGAGCGAGGTCGACGCGCTCGACGCCGGAAGCTGGTTCGGTGAGGCCTTCACCGGTGCTGTCGTGCCCCGGCTCGATACCTATCTGGAGCATCTGCGCGGCCGCGCCGGCGTCTATCTCGAATTGAAATATTGTGACCCGGCCAAGGTTGTTGCACTCGTCCGCGACCTTGGCATGGTGCGCGACACCTTCTATTTCTCGTTCTCCGAGGACATGCGCCGTGACCTGCAGGTCATTGCGCCGGAGTTCCGCAAGATGATAACGCTCGATATCGCCAAATCCCCCTCGCTCGTCGGCGCCGTGCACCATGCCTCGATCATCGAGATCACGGTCGAGCAGATGCGCCGTCCCGGCATTGTCGCGGCGAGCCGGAAGGCCGGTCTGGAGATCATGGTCTATTACGGCGGCAGCGACATCGACATTCATCGCGAGATCGCCGCCGCCGGCGTCGATTACATCAATCTCGACCGCCCGGACCTGTTCGATGCCGCCCGCCGGGATCCGGACGGAGCTGCCGCCTGATGAAGCTCGCCGTCGTCGCCGATGTTCACCTGCACGATCTTGAAGGCGGCTACGGATGGCTGGAGGCGGGCAGTGGCGACGTTGCCCTTCGCACCCTTGAAGACACCATGGCCTCCACCCGGGTGTTCAACGAAAGCCATGCCGCCTTTCGCGCGGTGCTCGACGATATCGTCGGGCGCAAGATCCGCGACGTGGTGTTGCTCGGCGACTATTCCGACGATGGCCAGCCCGGTGCGGTGGCCGCCCTGAAACGGATTCTCTCTGCCTATGAGACGGCGCATGGCCTGCGGTTCTTCGCGACCTTCGGGAACCATGACTGTTTCGGCCCGGTGCCACGCCACCAGGAAAAATGGCTGACAAAAGCGGATGGTCTGGCCGTGCGACGGGTCACGAGCGACCCGCGCGCGCCAGCCGCCGATGCGATAGTCCGGGGCGGGATGATCGGCATGTCGACGCCCGATGCGATTGCGGCCATGGCACAGTATGGCATCACCCGGCCGGACGGCGTGGGGCATTGGGAAACCCCTTTCATCGATCATGACGGCGCGCGAACGCGCCGCTGCGAAGATCATGATCCAGAAGACACTGACGCTTCCTATCTCGTCGAGCCGCAGGATGGGCTCTGGCTTTTGATGCTGGATGCCAATGTGTTCTATCGGCTGGATGGCCTGTGGCAGGTCAGGTCGAATGCGGCCTGGGACCATGTCCTCGCGCAGCGGCCCTATATTCTCGACTGGATCGCCGATGTCAGTGAACGGGCGCAGCGGATGGGCAAGACGCTTCTGGCCTTTTCCCATTACCCCGCTCTGCCGCTGGCGATGACGGTTGAGAGCGGTTTGCCGGTTGCGGCCTGCACGCCGGACTGGCTGAAGCGAATGCCGTCGCTCGAAAGCAGCCGAGCTCTGGCTGAAGCCGGAATGCGCTGGCATTTCAGCGGTCACATGCATGTGGCCGGGCGGGTGGAATGGGACGGGCTGATCAACATCGCCGTCCCATCGCCTGTCGCCTATCCGGGCGGCTATGTCGTTGTGACGGGTGATTATGAAAACCTCGATTGTGAATTCGTCCGGCTGAAAGAAGCGCCGGGTTTCGACACGGCCTTTCCTGCCTACAGGGCGCAGCTGCGATCGGCCGAGATGGGGGATGCCTGCCATCAAGCGCTCGCCGCTGCGGACTATGAAAGTTTTCTGCGCGCGCATCAGAGAGGCATCATTGCCGCAAAAAACATCCCGAAAGACTGGCCACCGGAACTGCAGGAACACCTCGACACGCCCCTGACGCAATTGTCGGATGGCGCGTCTTGCCTCGTCGGTGCGTTGAGGTTCCGACCGGACATGGCAAAGCTCCGATTGGGCCAACTGCTGGAAGACTACTACTTCATCCGGTCGGGCGGTGAGGAAACGATACGGGCGCTCCCCGAAGGTCGCATCGCCTTCTACCGACATCTCGGCACTGCAGCGCATGCCAGCGGAAAGACCAACCAGCCGTTCGCGCGCATGGCGGTGTTGCTCGCCGCCTTGTTGTGAGGCGTCTTCTGATCCTCGCTGCACGCGCAATTTGGGCCGTGCTTGGCGGCAGCGGCGCCTCCATTCAGGACGCTCAAGCGAGTTTTCGATTTCATTGAAAGCTGCCGATCCGCAGGTTGCTGCAGTGCCTATTCTGTCCTGGTCGGATGGATCTGCTACTTCCGTGCCCATGGAACGTATCAGACAGAGACGTTTCTGGTCAGGCGTTGCTCTGGAAATCCGGCATCGGTAACGCCACCTATGTGCAGAATGGTCGAGGGCCAGCGGCCGAGCGGCACGACGGAAGCAGAGCGGAAAGATGACGGTACATTTCGACTTCGATAACAGCTACGCGCGTCTCGGCGCCACCTTCCACCGGCCAACCGTGCCGTCGCCCGTCGCCGCGCCGCATCTCCTGAAGCTGAACCGGCGGCTCGCCGAGGAATTGGGGCTCGACGCGGATGCGTTGGACAACGCCGAAGGGGTTGAAGTCTTCGCCGGCAACCGGCTCCCGACAGGCGCCGAGCCGCTTGCGACCGCTTACGCCGGACATCAATTCGGAAACTTCGTGCCGCAACTCGGCGATGGGCGCGCCATCCTCCTCGGCGAGGTCGTCGACAGACAGGGGCGGCGTCGCGACATTCAACTGAAGGGGGCCGGCCCCACCATCTTCTCGCGCAACGGCGACGGACGGGCAGCACTCGGCCCGGTCCTGCGCGAGTATCTCATAAGCGAGGCCATGGCCGCGCTTGGCATTCCCACCACGCGGGCGCTGGCCGCGGTCGCGACGGGAGAGCCAGTCTACCGGGAAACGGCCCTGCCGGGCGCGGTCCTTACGCGTGTCGCCTCCAGCCATATACGCGTCGGCACATTCCAGTTCTTCGCGGCACGGGGCGACGACGCCGCGGTGCGCCAACTCGCCGACCATGTGATCGACAGGCATTACCCCGAGGCCGCGAACGCTTCCAATCCCTACCGCGCTCTTCTCCGGGGCGTCTGTGCCCGTCAGGCGGCGCTCGTCGCACGCTGGATGCAGATCGGCTTCGTGCACGGCGTCATGAACACGGACAATATGTCGATCGCCGGAGAAACGATCGACTACGGCCCGTGTGCCTTCCTCGACGCCTACGATCCCGCGACCGTCTTCTCCTCGATTGACCGCAACGGACGTTACGCCTACGCCAACCAGCCGAGGATCGCGCACTGGAACCTCGCCCGTCTGGCGGAATGTCTGCTTCCTCATCTCGATCCGGACGAAAACAAGGCCATTGAAGCCGCACAGGACGTCCTCTCCGGCTTTGCCGACGCGTTCAACACCGCTTATGTCGACGGCTTTCGCGCGAAGATCGGTTTGCAGACACCGCAGACGGAAGATGCCGCGTTGATCGAGGATCTTCTTGGGCACATGGCACGGCAGAATGCGGACTTCACCCTGACCTTTCGCAATCTCGGCAAAGCGGCGGAAAGCGAGCAGGCCGATGGGGCGGTGCGCGGTCTCTTTGCCGATCCAGCCGCCTATGACGGCTGGGCGACGCGCTGGCGTCAGCGCCTCGCGGCCGAACCGAGAGAGCCGGGTGAACGGCGCGTTGCGATGGATGCGGTCAACCCGGCGATCATTCCGCGCAACCACCTCATCGAAGAAGCGCTTTCCGCCGCGATGGCCGGCGACCTGGCACCCTTCGAACGCCTAAACGAAGCACTGGCCAAGCCCTTCGAGGATCGGGCGGCGTTCGCCGATTACGCCGGCCTTCCGCCGGTGCCCGAGGCGGCCTACCGAACCTTCTGTGGCACGTAAACGCGCCGCCCGAGAGTGACGCAATCCTATTGGTGGACCGAGGAGCGGCTCTTTCAATGGCGGTTATCGGGATCATTTCGGATACGCACGGGCTGCTGCGCCTCGCACATATCGAGTTCGGTGAAAGTCTCTATGATGTTGTTGTCCGGGTCAGTATGATAGCCGGCGTAATTGTGGCCAGGGCCATGGCGCGCCGGACCCCACTTCATCGCAACACCACCGGCCCGCAATGCGTCGCAGGCGACCGAATGATATATCGGTGGCGCTTCAAAAGGCGGCAGTATTCCCATATTGCCTTTCCCCGATTGGATCAGGGAATGGTCGTGGGCCGCGCGGTGCCGTCTTTCGGCGATGTTGGGGCATTCCGCTTCAAGTGGCGCGTGACCGCGTCGTTGCCTATCGGCATCCCGAGCCGATCCATCAGATGTCCGCTGGCGACGCCCATCTTGTGACCAATCGGGTCCAGATCTCTGCCATCCGAATCGTTCGGCGCGCTTAAAGCGGGTTTGATTGCCTCCCCTTGACCCGGAACAGGGCAGCTGCGAAGGCAGCGGCGGGGGTTCAATTCCGTTGGTTCCCGAAGCGCGTTGCGGCTATGCTGGACACGTGTGATGTCTGATCCGGCAGGGCGTCGCTCGCCAAGGGGATGGGATGGACAACTGGCTCGCGGGAAGAACGATCAGACGGCGCTTCTTCAGGCTGCGCCTGGGCGCAGGTCTTGTTCTGCTGGCCGTGGCCTCTGCCGGCACCTTTGCCGCCTGGAGCGTGGCGACCAGCCGCACCAGCGACTACCTTCAGCGCCAGGCCGCCGAAACGCTGGCCGTCCAGTCCGAGGTTCTGAACGGGGTGCTGGAAAAATACCGGCTCATTCCGCCTCTTCTCGCGCGGCAGGATGAAGTCGCGCGACTGTTTGCCAGCCTTGCTTCCGATGCCTATCGGCAAACCATTGCGCGCGCGCTGGCAGAGGAAATAACCGGTCTGTCCGGCGCGCGCGATGTTGCCTTCTTTTCTGCCGACGGTGCGCTGCTTGCAGCGGCGCGCGATATCTTCGGCGACGAGCCGGCGGGCCGCGCTGAACTTCTGAAGGCGGCGCGCGAAAACCGGCTTGGCCGCACCACGGCCCTGATCAGGGGAAAGAACCGTGTCTATGCCTTTGGCGCGGGAGTTCGCCGCGATGGGCAATTGCGGGGCGTGGTTGCCGTCTATGTCGGGTTCGACGCGGTCGAGCGTACCTGGGCCCTTTCGGCCAATCCGATTTTCGTGTCCGATAACACCGGCACCATTTTCCTCTCCAACCGCGTGGACTGGCTGTTGAAGCCGGTCTCGGAGATCGAGGCAAAGTCCGGCGCGGCGAGAGGTAATGCCTCGGGCTATATCGATGTGGTGCGCGATCTGCCGCTGATGGGATGGCAATTGCATGTGCTGGGCGACCGCAGCCGCATCGTTGCCGCGCAAACGACAGTCGTCGGCTTTTCGCTGCTGATTTTCCTGCTTGTCGGCGTGATCGCATTTTTCATGATCGGCCGGATCGAGGATCGTATCCTGCTCCGGCGACGCGAGCGGGCGCAGGCCTTGCGCCTCGAACGGGCCGTGCGCGACCGGACGAAGGAGCTCAGTCTGGCAAACCGCAGCCTCTCGCACGAGATCGAGGAGCGTATCGAGGCCGAACGAGAGCTGAAACGCGTTCAACATGAACTGATCCAGGCCGCCAAGCTCGCCGGCGTCGGCCAGATGGCGGCAGCACTCAGTCACGAGATCAACCAGCCGCTGGCCGCTATAGAAACCTATGCAGCCAATACGAAGAAAGCGCTGGCGCTTGGCAGGCAGGAAATCGCCGAGGGCAATCTGGACCGCATCGCCGCCATGGTCGCCCGCATCTCCGAGCTGTCGGGAACCCTGCTTTCATTTTCGCGCAAGCCCGCCACCAGTCTGCAGCCCGTCTCGGTGCAGGCGGCGCTGCAGGAGGCGCTGATCCTGATCCGGCCGAAGGCGGATCGGGCCGGCGTCGCGATCACCGTCGATCCGGCGCTCGATGGCGTGATGGTCGAGGCCGGGCGCATCCGGCTGTCGCAGGTGTTCGTCAACCTCTTCGGCAATGCGATCGACGCGCTTGAGGGGCGCGCGGACGGGCGGGTCGCTGTCGAATTGAAAAGCGCCGACGGGAGGGTTTGTCTTCATGTCCGCGACAACGGGCCGGGGATCGCGCCGGAACTCGCAGGCGAAGTGTTCGAGCCGTTCTTTACCACCCGTGACGGACAGGGAAGCGGACTGGGACTATCTATCGTCTATAACATCATGCAGGATTTCGGCGGCAGCGTCGCGCTGTTGCCGAACGAGGCAGGTGCGGTCTTCGAATTGCGGCTGAAGGCGGCGCAAGCGGAGTAGGGAGATTTCGGCAGGTCATGGCAATGCAAACGTCAACACCGCTCGTCCATCTTGTCGATGATGATGACGATCTGCGTCACGCGCTGGCGCAGGGGTTGGAGCTCGAAGGCGTCAACGTTGCGGTTCACGACAGCGCAGCAAGCGCGCTGGAACGCATCACCCACGAAGCCTATGCCGTTCTCGTCACCGATATCCGCATGCCGGGGATGGACGGCATGGCGCTTCTCAAAGCGGCGCTTTCGATCGATCCGACCTTTCCGGTGATCCTGATCACCGGGCATGGCGATGTGCAGATGGCGGTCGATGCCATGCGCGCCGGCGCCTATGACTTCATCGAAAAGCCGTTTCAGGCCTCCCGCCTCTATACCGTCATTGATCGCGCGCTTGAAAAACGGCGGCTTGTCCTGGAAAACCGGACGCTGCGCTCGGAGCTGGACGGCCATGATGCGCTCTCGCTCAGGCTGGTCGGCCGCACCGAAGGCATTGTCAGACTGCGCGAGCAGATCGCCATGCTCGCCGACACCGATGTCGATGTGCTGGTGCGCGGCGAAACAGGGGCCGGCAAGGAGGTCGTCGCCCGCGCGCTGCACGATACCGGCGGCAGGGCGAAGGGCAATTTCGTCGCCATCAATTGCGCGGCCGTGCCGGCCGACATGATCGAGGCCGAGCTTTTCGGCCATGAGGCCGGCGCTTTCACCGGTGCGAGCAAACAACGGATCGGCAAGCTGGAACATGCCGATGGCGGCACGGTGTTTCTCGACGAGATCGAGTCCATGCCGCTCGACCTTCAGGCCAAGATCTTGCGCGCCATCGAAACCCGATCCGTCGAGCGGCTCGGCTCGAACAAGCAGATCGCGCTCGACATCCGCATCGTCGCGGCGTCGAAATCGGATCTCATGCTGGAAAGCGATGCCGGCCGTTTCCGGGCCGATCTTTATTACCGGCTGAACGTCGTCACCCTCGACATTCCGTCGCTCAGGGAGCGTAGGGACGATATCCCTCTGCTGTTCTTTTTCCTCGCCCGGGATGCACGGGCGCGGTTTCGCCGCGAAATCCCGGAAATCTCGCCGCTGCTGCAGGCGGATCTGATGGCGCATGATTGGCCCGGCAATGTCCGCGAACTCAGAAACTACGCCGACCGTTTCGTGCTCGGCCTCTGGCGCGGGTTCGATAATGACGGACCGGGCGAAGCCGCCATGACACCGGCGGCGGGCGTGCCGCTTGCCGATCAGATGCAGGCTTTCGAGCGACAGGTGATCGCAGCCGAGCTCGCCCGCCATGACGGCGCGCTGAAGCCCACCTATGAGGCGCTGCAAATCTCCCGCAAAGGCCTCTATGACAAGATGAAGCGCCTGAGGATCGATTATATTGACGATGCAGATTAGGTGTTTCGCAATGTGTCGTTTCCTACCCATTTGGAGGAAAGGCCATGTGTCACCACTGACACATTTACGCCGCAATGCTTTTCCTCTCAAATTTTAAAATCGTTAAGTATTTGTTTCAAATACATTATTGACGTTTCTCTAAAACTGGCACGCCGCTTGCTCATAATATATCGGCAGCGGCGGAGAGGGACGTCGCGGGAGGATTTTCGGATCAGACCCAGCCGGCGCTTGAGATTGCCGCTGCCGTGAAACCAGGTGCTGGCCGCGTTCGACCAATAGGACAGCGGCTCGCCGGGGCGAACGCCCCATCTGACACGTTTTGGGTTTAACGGGAGGACGTAAACCATGAAGACATTTCTGACTGCCGCCGTTTCCGCCGTAGCGCTTTTTGCCGCGGCTTCCGCCGTTTCCGCCGCCGATCCGGCCTGCAGTGACGACGAGATGGTGATCAAATTCAGCCATGTGGTCGCCGATCAGGGCCACCCGAAGGGCGATGCCGCGCGCATGCTGGCCGATCGCATCAATACCGAGCTCGACGGCGAAGCCTGCATGGAGGTTTTCCCGAACTCGACGCTGTTTGACGACGACAAGGTGCTCGAGGCGCTGCTTCTCGGCGACGTCCAGCTCGCGGCTCCGTCGCTTGCCAAGTTCGAGGCCTACACGCTGAAATACCGGCTCTACGACCTGCCCTTCCTGTTTTCGAGCCTCGATGCGGTGGAAAAGTTCACCACCAGCGATGCCGGCAAGGGCATGCTGTCGGCGATGGAGGACAAGGGCTATATGGGGCTTGGCTACTGGTCTTCGGGCCTGAAGCAGTTTTCGGCCAACAAGCCGCTGATCCTGCCAACCGACGCCGCCGGGCTGAAATTCCGGGTGCAGACCTCGGATGTGGCCGTTGCCATGATCAACGCGCTCGATGCCTCGGCTCAGAAGCTCGCCTTCAAGGAAGTCTACGGCGCGCTTCAGACCGGTGTTGTCGACGGGCAGGAAAATACCTGGTCGAACATCTACACCCAGAAGTTCTTCGAGGTTCAGGACGGCATTACCGAGACCAACCACCAGCTTCTGGCCTACCTGCTGGTGACCTCCACCGACTGGCTCGATGGTCTCGATCCGGATTTCCGCGACCGCTTCCTCAAGATCGTCGAGGAAGTCACGGCGGAGGCCAACGCTTCGGTTGCTGCGACGGAAGAGGAAAACCGCGCCAACATCATCGCCGCCGGCAGCGAGGTGCGGGTGCTCTCACCTGAACAGCGCCAGGCCTGGGTCGATGTGATGAAGCCCGTCTGGGCCGAGTTCGAAGGCGACATCGGCGCCGACCTCATCCAGGCGGCGGTCGAATCCAACAACTAGAACAATTCCGGGTGCGCCGGTTCGCTGTCGGGAATGGGCTGAAAGCCACCCGCGGCGGACGGGCGGGCGGTGCGGGGAGGCTCGCGCTGCCCGCAGTTCACCGACTGCCTTGAGAGGGGACCTGCCATGGCCGCCTATTGGCCTTACTTTGCTCTGATTTTGATCCTTGTCCTGCTTTACCTGGCCGAACGCCGCCATCGGGCTTTTGTCACCCGGCTGGAGGAAAACGTGCTGGCGACGCTGCTTGCCGCGATCACCGTGATCTCGTTTGCGCAGGTCGTCATGCGTTACGGCTTCAACAGCGGCTGGGGCGGGGCACTCGAGCTGACGCGCATCCTGTTTGCGTGGATGATCCTGTTCGGCATGAGCTACGGCCTGAAGACAGGTCTGCATCTGGGCGTCGATGCCCTGATCCGCACGCTGCCGCACCGGGCCTTCCGCGTGGTCGCGCTGTTTGGCGCGCTCACCGGCCTTCTCTACGCGGGCATCCTGCTTTCGTCCGACTGGCTGCAGATTTTCGGGGCCAATTCCAAGGGCGGCGCCGTGTTTTACTGGCATCGCTTCTTCAAGGCGGGGATCGGGCTCGACGATTTGCGCTACCCGATGTTCATGCAGGAGTGGTTCGGCATGCAGGACCGGGTCCAGCGCTGGATCGCCTATATCATCCTGCCGGTGGGGTTGGCGCTGCTTGCATACCGCTCGGTCGAGGCCTTCATCCAGATATGGACCGGAAAACGCGAACTCGTCATCGCCGGCCATGAGGCAGAAGAGCTGGTGGCCGAGAACAAAGACGTGCTGAAGGACTAGGACCATGGAAATCGCCATTCTGTTTCTGCTGGTCTTCGGCCTTCTGTTCGCAGGCGCGCCGGTTGCCATTTCGCTCGGACTGTCATCGGTTCTGTTCATCGCGTTTTTCTCGCGCGATTCCATGTCCTCGGTGGCGCTGCAGCTGTTCACGGCCTCGCAAAACTATACGCTTCTGGCCATCCCCTTCTTCGTGCTCGCCTCCGCCTTCATGTCGACCGGCGGGGTGGCACAGCGGCTGGTGCGGTTTGCGATTGCAAGCGTCGGGCATTTTCGCGGCGGCCTGGCCATGGCCTCGGTGCTGTCCTGCATGCTGTTTGCGGCACTCTCCGGCTCGTCGCCGGCAACCGTGGTCGCCATCGGCACGATCGCGATCGCCGGCATGCGGCAGGTCGGCTATTCCAAGGAGTTTGCCGCCGGCATCATCGCCAATGCCGGCACGCTCGGCATTCTCATTCCGCCATCGATCGTCATGGTCGTCTACGCTGCGGCGACCGATGTGTCGGTCGGGCGCATGTTCCTTGCGGGCATCATTCCGGGCCTTATCGCCGGCTTCATGCTGATGGCGGCGATCTACGTCATGGCGCGGATCAAGAAACTGCCCGCCGAACCGTGGAAAGGGTTTCTGGAAATCGTCGAGGCCGGCAAGGATGCGGGCTGGGGCTTGTTCCTGATCGTCATCATTCTCGGCGGCATCTATGGCGGCGTGTTCACGCCGACGGAAGCGGCGGCCGTCGCCGCCGTCTATGCCTTCCTGGTGTCGATCTACATCTATCGCGACATGGGGCCGCTCAAGGGGATGCGCTGGGTCGAGGAAACCGACAGCCGGCGCTCGAAAACCGGCTTTCTCGCTTCGGTCTACGGCGTCTCCTTCCTGCTGGTGTTCCTGATCCTCGCCTTCTTTGCCACCGATGGCGTCGAAGCCGCCTGGGCGAGCCTGACATCAAGGGTCATTGCCGGCGTCGTTCTCGCCATCGGCGTGGTGATTGCCTACACGCTCTGGCGCGGCGAAAATGCGCGGGCGAGCCAGGTGCCGGCCTATCTCTTGGCCGGCGTGCCGATCTGGTATCGCAACCTGAAGGCCAATATCCTCAGGACGCCGTTCTGCCTGTCCCATGCCGATACCCGCCAGACGACCGTAAGCGCGGCCAAGACCACGGTGATGCTGATGTTCATCATCGTCAACGCGCTGCTCTTTGCCCATGTGCTGACGGCGGAGCGCATTCCGCAGGCGATCACCTCGGTCATGATCGATGCCGGCTTCAACTGGTTCACCTTCCTGATCGCGGTCAATGTGCTGCTCCTGATCGGCGGCCAGTTCATGGAGCCGTCCGGCCTTCTCCTGATCGTCGCGCCGGTGGTGTTCCCGATCGCGATGGAACTCGGCGTCGATCCGATCCATCTCGGCATCATCATGGTGGTGAACATGGAGATCGGCATGATCACGCCGCCGATCGGGCTCAACCTGTTCGTCACATCGGGGATAACGGGCATGAGCCTGGTCAAGGTGGTGAGGGCAGCCGCGCCCTTTGTGGCGGTGCTGTTCGTGTTCCTGATCCTCGTCACCTATGTCCCTTCGATTTCCACGGCGCTGCCCTACTGGCTGATGGGTCCGGAAATCGTGACGCGGTGATTTTTGACGATAACCCCGGGGCTCTTGCCGAGCCCCGGGGGCTGCCGAAGAAAGCGATTGAATACCATTGCGTCATTGGGCTCATCTCCATCGGCCCTGCACGCCAATCCGAGAGGCGATTGAACTGAACCGCCTGATGATTTGGCGTGTCGGGATCTTCGAAAAACCGGATTCCACTTTTTCGCCGACACTCTGGATACGCCCCTCCAACGGCCCTGAAACTCGCGCGAACCTTACATCTTTGCAAGAAATGCTGTTTGTCTGGCGGGAAAGTCGACGCTGTCGTAGGGTCAGGGAAAAGGGAGCGTGCTGCCCATGAGGATCCTGCCTGGCGCTGGCGCGGGCGATCGTGGAACGCCACCCTGCTATCGGTTCTGAATACCGGGTCCGGGTCTGGATCCGCAAAACAGACGGCGTCACATTTTACGGAGGAAGCAGAGATGAGCGACATGATCGATTTTGCCACAGGCGCGCCGGGCATCGGCTCCAGGTGGACGTCGAGCGCCAAGAGCGGGGTTGGCACCGCGCTTTCGGTGGCTTCGCCGGTCTGGTTTACGCTGAGCCACGGCATTCTCAACGAGATATATTATCCCCGCGTCGACAGCGCCTGCACCCGCGATTTCGGTTTCCTCGTAACCGGCCCGGATGGCTATTTTTCCGAGGAAAAGCGCGATTGCGAGCAGGAAACAACGCCGCTTGAGGATGGCGTTCCGGCCTTTTCGATCGTCAACACCGCTCTTGATGGCGCCTACCGGATCAGAAAGCAGATCATCAGCGATCCGGCGCGGGCGGTCGTTCTCCAGCGCATTTCGTTCAGCGCGCTCAAGGGCAGGACCCGCGATTACCGGGTGACCGCGCTTCTGGCGCCGCATCTGGTCAATGCCGGCGCATCGAACTCCGCCTGGATCGGCGAGTTCGAGGGCGCGCCGGCGTTGTTTGCCAGCGGCCGTTCCCGCTATCTGGCGCTGGTATCAAGCGCGCCGTGGCGCGCAATGTCCGCCGGTTTCGTCGGGACGTCGGATGGCTGGCAGCAATTGTCCCGGCATGGACGGCTCGTTGACCAGTACCAGCGCGCCGATGACGGCAATGTGGCGCTGGCCGGCGAGATCGATTTTTCCGGCGGCGATGGTTCCGTGGTGCTGGCGCTCGGTTTTGGCCAGACCGAACACGAAGCCGCCGCCGTCGCCACGCGGAGCCTGAAGGACGGCTTCGACCACGCTCTGGATAAATTCATAACCGGCTGGCGGAAGTGGCAGGACGGTCTGGTCCCGCTCGATCGCAAGGCGGAAGACGGGATCAACGCCTATCGCGTCTCGACGGCGGTGCTGGCGACCCACCGGGCCTCGGACCGGCCCGGCGCCGCGGTTGCCAGCCTGTCGATCCCCTGGGGCTATTCGAAAGGCGATGACGATCTTGGCGGCTACCATCTTGTGTGGCCCCGCGACCTGGTCGAGACGGCCGGCGGCTTTCTGGCCGCGGGGGATGCGAAAGCGGCGCTGGCGATCCTCGATTATCTGCGCGAGCTGCAGCAGCCCTCCGGCCGCTGGGCGCAGAACTTCTGGCTCGACGGCAAGCCCTACTGGCCTGGCGTCCAGATGGACGAGTGCGCCTTCCCGATCCTGCTTGCCGACATGTTGCGGTGTCAGGGCCATCTGAACGGCAAGACAATCCGCCGCTTTATGCCAATGATAAAGAGCGCCGCCGGCTATATCCTCGCCAATGGTCCCTCCACCGGAGAAGACCGCTGGGAAGAGGACGGCGGATACAGCCCGTTCACGCTCGCGGTCGAAATCACGGCCCTGCTGGCCGCTGCCGATATTCTGGAAGCCGAGGGCGAAACGAAAGCGGCCCATCATCTGCGCGAGACGGCCGATTGCTGGAACGAGCAGATCGAGAAATGGACCTTCGAGGGCGATCCGGACCTCTGCCGGTCATTGGATATCGCGGGCTACTACGTCCGCATTGCCGCGCCCGGGGCAACGGATGCCGCCGGTCCGGCGGGCGAAACGCCGATCCGCAACCAGACGCCCGACCGTTCGATCATGGCGAGCGATGCCGTGATCAGTCCGGACGCGCTGGCGCTGGTGCGCTTCGGGCTGCGCGCGGCGGACGATCCGCATATCGTCGATACCGTCAAGGCGATTGACCACACGCTGCGTATGGAACTGCCGCAAGGCCCGCTCTGGTACCGCTACACCGGCGACGGTTACGGCGAGCATGAAGACGGCCGGGCTTTCGACGGCATCGGTCAGGGGCGGCCCTGGCCCTTGCTGGCAGGCGAGCGCGCCCATTACGAGCTTGCCGCCGGCCGGACCGATGCGGCCAAGGCCCTGCTCGAAACCTTCGAGAAATCCGCCAATGCCGGCGGGCTGCTCCCGGAGCAAAGCTGGGATGGCCCCGATATGCCGGATCGCGAACTTTATTTCGGCCGGCCCTCGGGCAGCGCGATGCCGCTGGTCTGGGCGCATTCGGAGCATATCAAACTGCTGCGCTCGCTTGCCGATGGCGCCGTGTTCGACATGCCGCCGCAGGGCCGGAGCCGCTATATCGAGAAGCAGACAGCGTCAAGAATACGGATCTGGCGGTTCGACAACAGGCTGGCCACGATCCCGGCCGGCAAGAAGCTCAGGATCGAACTGGCGGATGCGGCAACCATCCACTGGAGCGCCGATGGCTGGTCGACCGTCAAGGACATCAAGACGAAGCCATCGGGGCTCGGGACCCATTTCGCGGATCTGCCATTGAAGGGCGTGGAACCCGGACATGCCGTGGTTTTCACTTTCTTCTGGCCGGAAAGCGGGCAGTGGGAGAATGTAGATTTCACCGTTCGCGTCGGCGAACAGGTCGATCGGCAACTGGAAACGGAGTTTTGACATGCAGATTGGAATGATGGGTCTTGGACGTATGGGCGCCAACATGGTGCGGCGTCTCATGAAGGACGGCCATGAATGCGTCGTCTACGACGTCAACGCCGACAACGTGGCCGCACTGGTCAAGGAAGGCGCGGTCGGCGCCAGTTCCGTCGAGGACCTTGTCGCCAGGCTGGAAAAGCCCCGCGCGGTGTGGATGATGCTGCCGGCGGCGATCACCCCGCGGATTGCCCGCGATCTTGCGGACAAGCTCGAAAAGGGCGACGCCATCATCAATGGCGGCAATTCGCACTACCGCGACGCAATCGACCTCGCCGCGGAATTTTCGCCCGCCGGTATCGACTTCATCGACGCCGGCACGTCGGGCGGCGTGTGGGGTCTCGAGCGCGGCTATTCGCTGATGATCGGGGGCCCGAAGGCTGCGGTAGAGCGGCTCGACCCGATCTTCGCCTCGCTTGCGCCGGGCGCCGATGCGGGGGCTGCGCCGGAGGCATCCACGGGCACGGCCTCAAAGGGCTATCTCCATTGCGGGCCGACGGGGGCGGGCCATTTCGTCAAGATGGTGCATAACGGCATCGAATACGGCGTGATGGCGGCCTATGCGGAAGGGCTGAACGTGCTGAAGGCGGCCAATGCCGGCAAGTCCGAACGCGAAATCGACGCCGAGACCACGCCGCTCTCGAACCCGGAATACTACCAGTTCGACATCGATCTTGCGGCCGTGACCGAGGTCTGGCGCCATGGTTCGGTGATCGGCTCTTGGCTTCTGGACCTGACCGCTGCGGCGCTGAAGGAAAATCCGCATCTCGAAGGTTTCGACGGTCGGGTGTCGGATTCGGGCGAAGGCCGCTGGACATTGCAGGCGGCAATCGACACCGGCGTTCCCGCGCCGATCCTGTCATCGGCGCTGTTCGAGCGGTTCTCCTCGCGCGGCGAGGCGGAATTCGCGGGCAAGGTTCTCTCGGCGATGCGCTACGCTTTCGGCGGCCATCTGGAAAAATCGTGACGGGGCGGAGATCGAGACGATGACGGAGCAAAAATCCGATGCCCTGGTCGTGTTCGGCGTGACCGGCGATCTGGCCCACAAGATGATCTTCCCCTCGCTTTACGCGATGGTGAAGCGGGGCGCGCTGGTGACGCCGGTGATTGGCGTCGCCTTCGACGACTGGACCCTCGACCAGCTCATTGCCCGCGCCAGAGACGCGGTGGAGACCCATGTCGAGACGATCGACGAGGCGGTGTTTGCGAAATTCACCGGGCTTCTATCCTATGTTTCCGGCGATTATCGCAGCCAGTCGACCTTCGACACATTGCGCGAAACGCTCGGCGACGCCAAAAGCCCGCTCTATTATCTCGCCATTCCGCCATCGCTGTTCGAAACGGTCGCGGGCGGGCTCGACAAGGCGGGGATCGCCAGCGGCGCCCGACTAATGGTGGAAAAGCCGTTCGGGCGCGATCTGGAATCGGCCGAGGCGCTCAACGCGGTGCTGCATACGGTGTTCGAGGAGGATGCGATCTTCCGCATCGACCATTTCCTTGGCAAGGAGGCGATCCAGAACCTGCTTTATTTCCGCTTCGCCAATGCCTTTCTGGAGCCGGTGTGGAACCGCGACCATATCGACAGTGTCCAGATCACCATGGCCGAGGATTTCGGCGTTTCGGGACGCGGCAAGTTCTATGACGAGGTCGGCTGCATCCGCGACGTGATCCAGAACCATCTGGTCAACGTGCTGCTGCTGCTGGCGATGGAGCCGCCGGTGACTGGTTCGTCCGACGATCTGGTGGACGAGAAGGTGCAGATCCTGAAGGCGATCCCGCCACTGACCCACGAGGACGTGGTGCGCGGCCAGTTCGACGGCTATCTCGATGAGCCGGGCGTTGCCGCCGGTTCGACGACGGAGACCTTTGCCGCCGTGCGGTTTCACCTCAACACCTGGCGCTGGAGCGGCGTGCCCTTCTTCATCCGCGCCGGCAAGAACCTGCCCGTTCACGCGACCGAGGTCGTGGTGCGGTTCAAGCGCCCGCCGATCGCGCTTTTCGACACGGTGGAACATTCCAGCGCCAATTATGTCCGCTTCCGGCTGGGGCCGGAGATCGCGATCGGCCTTGGCGCGCGGCGCAAATCGCCGGGTGAGGACATGCGCGGCGAGGCCGTGGAGCTTGCCGCCGTCGATGACGGCGTCGGTGATCTCGCGCCCTATGACCGGCTGATCGGCGATGCCATGGCCGGGCGGCGCGAACTGTTCACGCGCGAGGACGCAGCCGAACTCGCATGGACGATCTTCGAGCCGATCCTGGACGACAAGGCTCAGCCGGAAACATACAAGCCCGGCACCTGGGGCACCGAGAAAATGACACGCTTTGCCCCGCCCGGCGGCTGGTTCGATCCAGCGCAATCCTGAAGGAGCGAGATATGGAACAGACCAATCTGAAAGGCAGCGAGCGCCGCGTTCTCGCCATCGATATCGGTGGCAGCCACGTCAAGATCCGCTCCAGCGCCGGCGGCCCGGAGCGGAAGGCCGACAGCGGAAAAGAGATGACCGCCGCCGAGATGGTGGCGGCGGTCAAGACGATGGCGGAGGGTCTCGATTACGACGTCATCGCGATCGGCTATCCGGGACCGGTGGTCCATGACAAGCCGATCGCCGAGCCGGCGAACCTCGGCGAAGGCTGGGTCGGCTTCGACTACCGCCAGGCCTTCGGTTGCCCGGTCCGCATCGTCAATGATGCGCTGATGCAGGCGCTGGGGTCCTATCAGGGCGGCCGCATGCTGTTTCTGGGGCTTGGCACCGGTCTGGGCGCAGCCATGATCGTGGAGAATGTCGCCCAGCCCATGGAGATCGCCCATCTCCCTTACCGCAAGGGCAACAGCTTCGAGCATTATGTTGCCGAGGCATATCGCGAGAAACACGGCAAGAAGAAGTGGCGCGAAAAGGTGCATGATGTCGTGGAGACGCTGACGGCGGCGCTGGAGCCGGACTATATCGTCATTGGCGGCGGCAATGTCGTCAAGCTGGATGAACTGCCGCCAAAGTGCCGCCGCGGCGACAACACGCTGGCTTTCGACGGCGGTTTCCGCCTTTGGCAGGATGACAGCCTGACGGTCTGACCCGTTCAGGAGCGGATTGAAAACTTGCCCATCAACCTCACACTCTGGCGCTTTCGTTTCACGCTGGCGTTTCTGGCGGTCATGCTCGTCGCCAATACCCTGGCCGGTACGTTTTCCGGCGAATTGCCGGCGAACGCTCTGGCAGACTGGGGCATCGGCAAGGATGCCGTGTGGTCCGGAGAAGTCTGGCGATTCGTGACGGCCACTTTTCTTTCTCACGACCGGGGCATGCTGGTCCGCCAGCTTCTCTTCGCGGCCGCCATTTTGGGCTATACGGAACGGAAGCGGGGTAGCGTCTCGACCCTTGTCCTGTTCTTCTCCCTCGATCTTGCGGCATCTGGCCTGCTGTTGCTGGGGGTTGCCCTGTGGCCGGACACCACCGGCCTGTCGGCGGCGCATGATGTCGGCATGTCGCTGGGCGGGTTCGGGCTTATAGGACTTGCCGTGACCGGCATGCGCTGGCGGTTTCCGCTTTTGGCAGCCATTCTCCTGATGATCGGGCTGAAGATTGCGTTTGCTTTCGATCCGCTTGCCGACATCGGCCACATCATCGCCCTGTGGCTCGGATTTCTGCTGGGATTGGCGCAACTCAGAATGTCGGGGAGGTAATACCAAGGATCAGTGATTAGGACCCATATGATGCGCGCTGGAATGGCCATCCGAGTAGGAAAACACCGCAGAGCGATGCTTGAGCATCGCGCGAGGATTTTGACGCCCTCGGGGGCCATTCCAGCCGCACCCTTTTAGGGCCGGGCGATTTTGAAAGCCTGCGTCGTTGAAAATCCTCGCCGTAGCTATGGCTACGACTGCGGTTTTCGCCTAGCCGGCTTTCAAAATCGCTCCGGTCATATGGGTTCTAATCACTGATCCTTGGTATAAGCCCGGTCGCGACCCGATGCATATGCCCAGGCGCGATGAAGCTGTCCAAACGGGAGCCCCTCCGGCCGCGGACGAAGCGGCCTTGGCAAATTGACCATTCGTCGTCGGCACGTTACGATTCCGAACGGTGAGGCGGCCGGTTCTTCGGGCCGCCCTTTTTGTCGGGTCATCCATGGTTTCTGAAGGCGAACAACCCATACCGGCCAAGCGCCGAGCCGTCTCATTCGTCCGGAAGTTCGGACCTGTGCTGGCCACGTTCATTCTGTTCGGCCTCGGCGCATTCGCCGTCTATGAGGCATTGCACGGGATCACGATTTCCGAGGTCATCAGCCGGATAAGACTGACGCCGACACATTCATTGCTTGTTGCCGTGCTGGCCACCGCCGGCGGCTATGCGGCACTGATCGGTTATGACTGGTCGGCGTTGCGCTATGTCGGCAAAGGGGTTCCCCTTCCGACCTTGTCACTGGGCTCCTTTACCGCCTATGCGCTCAGCAATTCGATCGGGCTTGCCGTCCTGTCCGGCGGCGCCGTCCGGTATCGGTTCTATCGCGGCCTTGGCCTTTCCCTTGCCGATATCACCGTGGTCTCGAGCTATTGCGCCATGGCGTTCGGTGTGGGCGTCACCGTGATCGGGTTGGCGGCGATTGCCTGGCATCCGGCGGCAATCGAGCACTTCGTTCCGTTGTCGGCCGAAACGATCAGGGTCGCGGCGCTTGCGGCCTTCGCAGTGGTGACGATTGGCGTCGCCTGGAGTTCGGTTGCCCGGCATCCGATCGGCTTTGGCCGTTTCAGATTTGTCATGCCGCCGCCCCGCGATGCGGCGCTTCAGATTCTGTTCTCGCTCCTCGACATCATCTTCGCGGCGGCAACGCTCTATATCCTGTTGCCGTCCGGCGCATCGGCGGTCGTTACCTTCCCGACCTTCGTTGCGGTTTTTGCCGCGGCTGCCGTCGCGGCGGTGCTCAGTCACGTTCCGGGCGGCGTCGGCGTTTTCGAGGCCGTCATCCTTGGCGCATTCGCAACCGTGTCGGATCAGGCGGCAGGCGTCGCCGCGGCGCTGCTCGTCTACCGGATCATCTACTACCTCCTGCCGCTCATGGCCGGCGTTCTGATCCTTGTCGGGGTGGAGATCCGCGAAAGAGCAGCGCCGCTGACAAGGCCGGGAGGCAAGGCGTTGAGCGCGTTCTCGGTGCTATCTTCCCTGACCTCCCTGATGCCCTCCGTCGCCGCCGGCCTGGCTTTTCTTGCGGGGCTTATCCTCATCCTCGATGGCATTATCCCGATCCCGAAACCCATTCTGGAGGAGTTGCAGCCGGCGGTACCGCTCGGCCTCTTCGAGTTTTCAAACGTGATCATGGGCGTGACCGGCGGCATTCTCATCGTGCTTGCCAATGGTTTGCGGGCGCGCTCGCGCAGCGCCTTCTACATGGCGATAGCGATCCTGGGCCTCGCCGTGATTTCCCTGCTCCTTCAGCGGCTCGATTTCGGTCTCGCTTTCGCGCTTGCCTTTCTGGCGGCGGTGCTATGGGTCTCACGGGATCGTTTCGATCGCAGGACGCCGCTTTCGGCCGGCCAGCACTCCATGACGTCGCTTGCGCTCTGGGCCGGTTTTGCCATTTGCGTTGTCCTGTTTTTCCTGTTCGCCCAGCAGGATGCCGAATATTCCCATTCCCGCTGGTGGCAGTTCGCATTCGACGCAAACATGCCGCGGGCGTTGCGCACGGCCGGCATCAGCGTTTCGGTGTCGCTGATCGTGCTGTTGTTCCTCGCGCTGAGGCCAAGGGCAGGGGCCTCGCCGTCAGGCTCCGAAGCCGATCTCGCTCTCCTGCGTTCGCTGATTGCCCGTCAGGATGATCCCGATGCGAATTTTGCCCTGTCGGGAGACAAGCTGTTTCTGTTTTCGGATGATCAGAGTGCCTTCGTGATGTATGGCCGCCATGGCCGCAGCTTCGTGGCTCTCGGCCCTCCTGTCGGACAGAAAAATGCGACCGCGGAACTGATCGATGCCTTCGTCTCCGAGGCGAAGCGAGCCAATTGCCGGCCGGCCTTCTACCAGATCGCGGCCGACGACCTGGCAATTTTTGTCGATGCCGGCTTCATGCCGAGCAAGCTCGGCGAGGAGGCCGTGGTGGATCTCGGAACCTTTGCCCTGGACGGACCGGAACGGCGCAAGCTGAGACAGGCCTATAACCGTGCGACCCGCGACGGCCTGACGATGGAGATCGCCTCGCCGCCCCATTCTGCGGCTTTGATGGCCGAACTGAAAGTGATCTCGGACGAATGGCTCGGCGAGAAACATGTGCGGGAAAAGCGGTTCTCCCTTGGCCGTTTCGACGAGGACTATCTCCAGAACTTCCGGCTGGCGCTGGTGCGCAAGGAAAGCCGGGTCGTCGCCTTCGCCAATATCTTCGAAACCTCGACACGAAAAGTCGGTACCATCGATCTGATGCGCCACGCCTCCAGCGCGCCGTCTGGCACCATGGATTTTCTTTTCGTCGCGCTGATGCTCGCTCTCAAGCAGGAAGGCTTTCGGCAATTCTCGCTGGGAATGGCGCCGTTGAGCGGGCTGGATTCCTCTCGGCACCCGAGAATCTGGGAACATGTGGCGGGGTCCGTCTCCCGGCTTGGCGGCCATTTCTACAATTTCGCGGGCCTGCGCGATTACAAGGACAAGTTCGCGCCGGACTGGCGCTCGCGCTATCTCATGACCTGGGGCGGCATCGATCCGCTGCTGGTCGCCAATGATGTGAACGCGCTCGTCAGCGGCGGGCTTCGCGGCGCGATAACGCGCGGCGCCAAAGGCAAGGAAGACGACGAGTGATCGGCCGGTTCGGAGGCGGGGCCGTTGCGGCCCGTGACATGTTTGTCTCGCCTTCCATTGGATATTCGCGGAAAATCTGAAACCATCATAAAACCGCGTCGAATGGGGCGCGCGTATTTCTCGGGAGGCGGGGCGTTGGCGACTGGGCAGGACGAAAAACAGCCGGCGGGGCTGGCAGCTTTGTCGGTTTCGGCGCTTGGCATCGTCTATGGCGATATCGGCACGAGCCCACTCTATGCCTTCCGCACGGCGCTCGGCAGGGCGACGCCGGACGAGATGTCGGTGCTCGGCATCCTGTCGATGATCGTCTGGTCGCTGGTGATCGTCGTCTCGCTCAAATACCTGCTGCTGGTCATGCGCGCCGACAATAATGGCGAGGGCGGGGTTCTGGCGCTTCTCGCCCTTCTCCAGCCCTGGCGCGGAGCATCGCGCAGGGGTAAAGGCGTTCTGCTGGTGATCGGTCTGTTCGGCGCCGCGCTTCTTTATGGCGACGGGATGATCACGCCGGCGATTTCCGTGCTGAGCGCGGTCGAAGGCATCCAGACGATCGAACCGACGATCTCCGACTTTGTCGTTCCGATCACCATCGTGATCCTGCTCGGGCTCTTTTCCGTGCAATGGCGCGGCACGGCCCGTGTCGCGGTGCTGTTCGGACCGGTCATGCTCGTCTGGTTCGTGGTGATCGCTCTGCTTGGCCTCGCGCAGATCATGCAGCACCCCGTCGTGCTGAAGGCGTTGAGTCCGCTTTATGCCGTGGAATTCGGCATCGCGAGGCCGGGGGTCACGGCGATGGTGATGGGTGCGGTGTTCCTTGCCGTCACCGGATGTGAGGCGCTTTACGCCGATATGGGCCATTTTGGCCGCCCGCCGATCAGGCTTGCCTGGTTTGCCTGCGTCTTTCCCTGCCTCGTCATCAACTATTTCGGGCAGGGCGCCCTGGTGCTGTCCGACAGCGCCCATGCGGGACAGACCTTCTATGGCCTGGCACCCGGCTTCTTGCGCATTCCGCTGGTCCTGCTTGCGACGGCCGCGACCATCATCGCCTCCCAGGCCGTGATTTCGGGGGCCTTTTCGCTGACCCGCCAGGCGGTCCAGCTCGGGCAGTTTCCCCGGGTCGAGATCCGTCAGACCTCCGCGGAAGAGACCGGACAGATCTACGTGCCCGCGATCAATCTGTTTCTGGCCGTTTCCACCGTGGCGCTGGTGCTGGCCTTCCGCAGTTCGGAGAACCTCGCGGCGGCCTACGGCATTGCCGTCAGCACGACCATGGTGATCACCACGATCCTGCTCTATTTCGTGATGGTTTACCGGTGGAAGTGGAAAGCCCGCTTCGTCCTGCCGCTCATACTCTGTCTTGCCTTGATCGACCTGACCTTTCTCGCGGCCAACAGCCTCAAGATCATGGAGGGCGGGTGGCTTCCGCTGGCGGTCGGGGCGGGCATCTTCGTCATCATGCGGACCTGGGCATCCGGGCGGGGCAGGCTCATCACCTATCTGAACCGGAACGGACAATATATGGATGCGTTCCTGGACGACCTCCGTCACAAGAACGTCCCGCGGGTCCCTGGCACGGCGGTTTTCCTGACGGCATCGCTGCCGCACGTGCCGCCGGCGCTCCTGCACCAGTTCTGGCATCTGCCGGTGCTTCACGAGCGGATCATTCTCCTGCATGTCGAGAGCGAGGAGGTGCCGAAGGTCAACGCCCGTCAGCGGCTCGAGGTCAAGGATCTCGGGCAGAACTTCTCGGTGGTGCACGCGCATTACGGGTTCATGCAGTCACCGAATATCCCGGTCGCGCTCAGGCTTCTCGGCGAGATCGACGACAGCCTCGATCTCGATCACGTCACCTATTTCGTCGGGCACGAGACGATCATTCCCTCTCAGGATGCCTCCTTCCTGCGCCGCTGGCAGGAGAAGTTGTTTGCGGTGTTGACGCGCAACGCTGTCAGGGCGACGGCTTTCTACAAACTGCCGCCTGAAAAAGTGGTCGAGCTCGGCATGCAGATAGAAATCTGACAGACCAGCGGACCGATTTCCCCGTCAGCGCTTTATGGAGGAAAACCGCGGGACGCCGTCGTTCCGGAAAAACCGGAACGGGCGCTGTCAGTCAAGATGGAACATTTTCTTCAGTTCCACCTGAACCGGGGATTTGTCGGGGTTGGTCTCCATGATGTCTGCCATGAAGGCCCACCAGCGCTGCGCGATCTCGGTATCGGGGATGGCATCCATCCGATGATCGTCGCTGCGCTTCAGCACCGCGAACAGATGATGGGTCTCCTCATCGAGCCAGATCGAATAGTCGGAGACGCCGGAATCCTTCAGGAGGGCTGCGAGCTCCGGCCAGATCTCGTCATGGCGGCGCTTGTATTCCTCCGTCTGGCCACGGTTGAGGTTCATGCGGAATGCGATGGTTTCCATGCTCTTCTCCGCTTCGTCGCCGCTCACACGATACCACCGCCGGCGCCGGTGACGGCCGGGCGTTCGCCGGCGACCTTCTGGCGATAGCCGGCCGCGCGATAGGTCGCGATCGGATCGATGGCGCCGCCGGCCTGTCTGCGGGCCATGGCGAGGATCGGGCCGACATCGATGCGGAAGGCGTCCTTCAGCGTTTCGGATGCCATCATCGCGTCATTCTCGTCCTGATAGCCGGACAAGGCGGCGCGGTCGACCAGAAGCGCCTGCGCATAGGCGCGGCGGACTTCGATGGCCGAGCGCATCAGGCTTTCGATCGGGTCGGTGACATTGTGCGACTGGTCGAGCATATGGGCGGGATCGAAACCCTCCGTGCCTTCGGCATCCACCAGTTCGTTGAACACCAGGAACAGCCGGAACGGGTCGATCGAGCCGGTGTCGAGGTCGTCATCCCCATACTTCGAATCGTTGAAGTGGAAGCCGCCGAGCTTGCCGAACTGGATCAGGCGGGCGACGATCATCTCGATATTGACGTTCGGCGCATGGTGGCCGAGATCGACGAGGCAGAAGGCCTTGGGCCCGAGCTCCCTGGCGATGAGGTAGTTCGTGCCCCAGTCCTGCACCACGGTGGAATAGAAGGCCGGTTCGAAGATCTTGTGTTCGGTGAAGATCCGCCAGTCGTCGGGCAGCGCCGCATAGACGGATTTCATCGCCTCCAGATAGCGCTCGAACTGCCTGGTGAAATGGCTTTGTCCGGGAAAGTTTGAACCGTCGCCGATCCACACCGTCAGCGCCTTGGAGCCGAGCGCCTTGCCGATTTCGATGCATTCGATGTTGTGGTCGATCGCCTGCTGGCGTGTCGCCGCATCGGTATGGGAGAGCGAGCCGTATTTGTAGGAATGGTCCTGTCCCGGCTGGTCCTGGAAGGTGTTGGAGTTCATAGCGTCGAAGCCGAGGCCGAGGCTTTCGCCTTTCTGGCGGAGTTCGGAAAGGTCGTCGACCTTGTCCCACGGAATATGCAGCGAAACCGTCGGCGTCGCGCGGGTCAGTTCATGGATCACCGCGCAGTCTTCGAGCTTGTCGAAGATGCCGCGCGGCTCGCCGCCGCCGGGGAACCGGGCAAAGCGGGTGCCGCCGGTGCCCACGCCCCAGGACGGCACGGCGACGCCGTAGCCGGCGACCTTTGCCGTGACGTCGTCTATGGCGATGCCCTGCCGCGCGAGCCGCTCGCCGAGCGTGTTGTAGTCCTGCTCGAGCGCGGTTGCCCGTTTCTCGTTCTCCGCGGCCAGCACGTCGCTATCGATCATCCGTTCCATGTCTTCCTCCCGTTGCAGGCCGGGCCTGCTGAATTCGTTTTCCCCAAGATGTCTCCGCCATCAATCTCCCCCCTTGAGGGGGAGATGTCGCGAAAGCGACAGAGAGGGGTATGGGCACAAGCCGCAATCTCTGTGCTCACCGAAAGGGTTCACCCCTCTCTGCCCTGCCGGGCATCTCCCCCTCAAGGGGGGAGATCGACCATGCGGCAAGCCCTTCTACCCCTACCGTGGAAACGACACTGCGTTGCCGGCGTCCACATTGATGATGTTGCCCGTCGATTTCGCCGACATGTCGGAGGCGAGGAAGTAGATGGCTTCCGCGATATCCTCCGGGTATACCGAGCGCTTCAGCATGGAACGATCGCGATAATGCGCCTCCAGTTCGTCGGTCGACATCTTGTAGGCGGCGGCGCGCTGTTCCTTCCACTCGCCGGTCCAGATCTTCGAGCCGCGCAGAACGGCATCCGGATTGACGGTGTTGACGCGGATCTGGGCCTCGGCCCCTTCCAGCGCCAGGCAGCGCGCCAGGTGGATTTCGGCCGCCTTGGCGGTGCAATAGGCCGACGCACCCGGTGAGGCGGCGAGGCCGTTCTTCGAGGAGACGAAGACGACATTGCCGCCGGCATTCTGGTAGCGGAACAGCCGGAAGGCCTCGCGCGAGACCAGGAAATAACCGGTCGCCAGAATGGAGATGTTCTTCTCCCAGAGAGCAAGCGTCGTCTCCTCGACGGGGGCGGATGAGGCGAGGCCGGCATTGGAGACCAGAATATCGAGCCCGCCGAATTCGACCACCGAATCGGCAAAACCCTTCGCGACTTCGGCCTCGTCGGTGACGTTCAGGTGAACGCCGCGCACGATATCCTTGCTGAAGACCGAAGAAAGCTCCGCTGTGGCAATCTCAAGCGCCGCATCATCGATATCGGCAAGCACCACGCAGGCGCCCTCGCTGGCCAGCCGGAAGGCGGTTGCCTTGCCGATGCCGCCCGCGCCGCCGGTAACGAGCGCTATTCTGCCGGCCAGCGGTTTCGGCTTCGGCATGCGCTGGAGCTTCGCCTCTTCCAGAAGCCAGTATTCGATGTCGAAGGCTTCCTGTTCGGAAAGGCCCTGATAGGCGGAAACGGACGAGGCGCCACGCATGACGTTGATCGCGTTGACGTAGAATTCCGCCGAGATGCGGGCCGTCGCCTTGTCCTTGGCGAACGAGATCATGCCGACGCCGGGCACGAGATAGATGACGGCGTTCGGGTCGCGCATGGTGGGGGAATTGGCGTGCTTGCAGCGCTCGTAATAGGCGGCGTAGTCCTTGCGGTAGGCGGCGATTGCGTCGGGAAGGCCGGCAACCGTCTTGTCGATATCCGGGTTCTCCGGGTCGAAATCGACGACCAGCGGACGGATCTTGGTGCGGAGAAAATGATCCGGGCAGGAGGTGCCGAGGGCTGCCAGTTCGTTAAGCCGGTTGGAGCCGACGAATTCGAGCACGGCCGGTTGGTCGTCGAAATGACCGAGCTTGCCTTCGGTCTCGGAAATCATGCCGCGGATCTTCGGCATCAGCTTTTCGGCAATCGCACGGCGCTCCTCTGCCGGCAGCGTCTTCACCTTCGGCCCGCCGAAGACCGGGCCATCAATCCTGGTATCGAGCCAGTCCATCGCCTTGTTGATGATCTCGAGCGTGGTCTCGTAGCTTTCCTTCGCGGTGTCGCCCCAGGTGAAAAGGCCATGGCTTTCGAGGATGACGCCGCGCGCATCCGGGTTTTCTTCGCAGAACCTGCCGAGCCAGAGGCCGAGTTCATAACCGGGCCGTTTCCAGGGCAGCCAGCCGATCTCGCCGCCGAAAATTTCCTGCGTCAGGACCTGTGAATCCACCGAGGCGGCAATGGCGATGATCGCGTCGGGATGCATGTGGTCGACATGTTTTTTCGGTACGTAAGCATGCAACGGCGTGTCGATGGAAGCGGCGCGGGCATTGAGGTTGAAGGTGCAGTGGGGGAGGTAGCCCACCATCTCGTCCTCATGCTCGAGCCCGCGGTAAAGCCCTTTCAGCGCATTGAGCTTGTCCATGTAGAGCGTGGCGAAACCATCCATCTTGATGGTGCCGACATCGCCGCCCGAGCCCTTGACCCAGAGCACCTCGACCTCTTCGCCGGTGAGCGGATCTTTTTCCATTACCTTGGCCGACGTGTTGCCGCCGCCGTAATTGGTGATGCGCTTGTCGGAGCCCAGGAGATTGGAGCGATAGAGCAGGAGCTCGGATTCGCTCATGCCGGTCGCCTTGCCGTCATCCCACAGGTTTTCGAGCCGGGCGGCCCGGGTGTCATTCGCCATTGTTTCCTCCTTCGGGGCCTTTCGGCTGGTTCTTCCCCGGCAAAATCCATGCGAAAGGCGGTATTGTCAATCATTAACGATCAAGTTCGATCATAAATAACGATATTAGATAGAAGATGATTATTTTTGATTGACATTGATGGGAATTCGCTGAACTCTGTCGAAAAGTGAGGGGCCATGCACGAAAAAGAGCGTCATCGCATCATCCTGTCAGCGGTACAGGAAAAGCCGGTCGTGACCGTGGCGGAGCTCGTCGACCTGACGGAGAGCTCCGAGGCGACGATCCGGCGTGATATCGCCGCTTTGCATGTGGCCAAGCGTCTGAGACGCGTGCGCGGTGGGGCCGAAGCCTTGAACCCGCCGCAATTCGTCGGCCTTGCGGGGCGTCCCTTCAGCGTCAACCAGACCATGAATGTCCGGCAGAAACAGGCGATCGCAAAGGCGGCCGTGGCGCTTTGCGATGATGGCGACTCGGTGATCATCAACGGCGGCACGACCACGTTTCAGATGGTCCATCACCTTGCCAACCGCAGACTTCAGATCTTCACCAATTCCTTCCCGATTGCCGAACATCTTCTGAAGCATTCGAAGAACACGGTGATGCTGTCGGGCGGGGTGATCTATCGCGAGCAGAATGTGATCCTGAGCCCGTTCGAAAACGATGTGACCCGTAATTTCTGGGCGAAGCGCATGTTCATGGGCGCGAAGGGGATCGGCCCGCTCGGTCTGATGGAGGCCGACCCGCTTCTGATCCAGGCCGAGCAGAAGCTGATCGACCAGGCAGAGGAGCTCGTGGTTCTCGTCGACTCGTCGAAGTTCAAGCAGCGGTCGAGCCTGATCCTGTGCGGTCTCAAGCGGATTTCGACCGTGATTACCGATTCCGGGCTGCAGGCGTCCGACGTCCGCATGCTGGAGGAGGCCGGCGTTTCGGTGATCATCGCCGATGCGCAGGCAATGGAGGAAACCGGTTCCGGCTGAAGCTCACAGGAGGTCAGCCAGAACCCCGTTCATCAACCGGAGGAGAAAGATGAGCATTTTGAAGAAAGTTCTCGTGGGGGCCCTGCTCTCCACGGCGCTCGTGGCGCAGGGCGCCAACGCCGCCGACAAGAAGATCGCGCTGGTGGTCAAGGCGCTTGGCATCGGCTTTTTCGAGGCCGCCGCCGAAGGGGCCGAGGAAGCCGCCAAGGAAATCGGCGGTGTCGAGCTGATCTATACCGGCCCGACCGACACGACCGCCGAAGGCCAGATCGACGTCATCAATTCGCTGATCGCCCAGAAGGTCGACGCCATCGCGATTTCGGCCAATGACCCGGACGCGCTGGTGCCGGCGCTCAAACGCGCCATGCAGCGCGGCATCAAGGTGGTGTCGTGGGATTCCGGCGTTGCCCCCGAGGGCCGCATGGTTCATCTCAACCCGTCGTCCAATCCGCTGATCGGCAACATGATCATCAAGCTTGCCGCCGACAATCTGCCGGATGGCGGCGAGGTAGCGGTGCTTTCCGCGTCGGCGACAGCCACGAACCAGAACACCTGGATCGCGGAAATGGAAAAGGTGAAGGGCGATTACCCGGGGATCGAGGTCGTTACCACGGTTTACGGCGATGACCTGTTCGACAAGTCCTATCGCGAGACGCAAGGGTTGATCCAGTCTTATCCGGACCTGAAGGCGATCATCGCGCCGACCTCGGTCGGCATCGTCGCCGCAGCCCAGGCCGTGACCGATGAGGGCAAGATCGGCGAGATCAACGTCACCGGCCTCGGCTTGCCGTCCGAAATGGCGGCCTATGTCGAAAACGGCGCGTCGAAATCCTTCGCCATCTGGAACCCGATCGACCTCGGCTATGCCGCTGTCATGCTGTCGAACGACCTGATCGAAGGGGCCGAAGCCAAACCGGGCGCCGAGCTTTCCATGGGCCGCCTCGGCGAACTGACGCTGGACGACGACAATGCCGGGGCGATGGCCGATCCCTTCGTCTACGACAAGTCGAACATCGACAAATTCAAGGACATTTTCTGAGCTTCGCCGTGCTGAGAGGCCGTCGGTCTCGGTATCCAGACACGGGAATGCCCTCAGTCCCGATCTCCCCCCTTGAGGGGGAGATGCCCCGACAGGGGCAGAGAGGGGTGAAACCTCTCTGCCCATTCGGAGCCTGCGGCTCATGCCCGGCACCCCTCTCTGTCGCTTTCGCGAGATCTCCCCTCAAGAGGGAGATTGATGGCTGCAGCGCTCGCGCCGAGGTCTTCGTCATCAGTGGACTGCAATCATCGTCTCACAAACAATCCGGCCCGCTCATCGCGGCGGGCCGGCACCCTCAAAACACGGCAGGTCCCGATGCCCGACGCACAACAACACGCCGCCATCGCGCTGGACGGCATCACCAAGACCTTTCCGGGCGTTCGCGCGCTGTCGGATGTCTCCCTTGCGCTCTATCCGGGCGAGGTGACAGCGCTTGTCGGCGAGAACGGCGCCGGAAAATCGACGCTGGTCAAAATCCTGACGGGCATTTACCAGCCGGATGGCGGCGAGATCACCATCGGCGGTGCGCCCGTCAGTTTTCCGACGGCGGAAGCGGCAAGCGAGCATGGCGTGACCGCCATCCACCAGGAAACCGTGTTGTTCGACGCGCTGACGGTGGCCGAAAACATCTTCATCGGCCATGCGCCGACAAATCGCTTCGGGCTGATAGACTGGAAGGAGATCCACGTCCGCGCCCGCGACATTCTCGACAGTATCGGTGCGCGCATCGATCCGCGCCATCGGCTTTCCGAACTTGGCATCGCCAACCGACATATGGTGGCCGTTGCCCGCGCGCTTTCCGTCGATGCCCGCGTGGTGATCATGGACGAGCCGACGGCGGCGTTGTCGCAAAAGGAGATCGAGGAGCTTTACGAACTGGTCGAGAAGCTGAAGGCCGACGGCAAGGCGATCCTGTTCATCTCCCACAAATTCGACGAGATCTTCCGCATCGCCGACCGATACACCGTGTTTCGTGACGGGGAGATGGTAGGCGAAGGCAAGATTGCCGAGACCGACGAGAATGCGCTGGTGGAATTGATGGTCGGTCGGCCGGTCGATCAGGTCTTCCCCAAGCAGGAGGTCGCAATCGGCGAACCGGTTCTGACGGTCTCCGGCTATCGTCATCCGACCGAGTTCGAGGATATCGGCTTTTCGCTCCGGCGCGGCGAGATACTCGGCTTCTATGGTCTCGTCGGCGCAGGCCGGTCGGAATTCATGCAGGCGCTGTTCGGCATCACCCGGCCGTCGGCCGGCGCCGTGCGGATCGATGACGAGATCGCCGTCATCCGCTCGCCCTCGGAGGCGGTGAAGCAGGGCATCGTCTATGTGCCGGAAGAGCGCGGCACACAGGGCACGATTGCTGCCATGCCGATCTTCGAAAACGTCACGCTGCCATCGCTGGCCAAGGTCTCGCGCAGGGGCTTTGTCCGCATGGCCGAAGAGTTTTCTCTGGCGCGGGAATATACCGGGCGGCTGGATCTCAGGGCCGCTTCCCTCGACCAGCCCGTCGGCAATCTCTCCGGCGGCAACCAGCAGAAGGTGGTAATCGCCAAATGGTTGGCGACCCAGCCGAAAGTGATCATTCTCGATGAGCCGACCAAGGGCATCGATATCGGTTCGAAATCCGCCGTTCATGCATTCATGAGCGAGCTCGCGGGCAGGGGGCTCTCCATCATCATGGTCTCATCTGAAATTCCGGAGATTCTCGGCATGTCCGACCGGGTCATCGTCATGCGCGAGGGGCGGATCGTCGCCGAGTTTCCGCGCGAACACATGTCGGCGGAAAAGCTGGTGCGCGCGGCCGCCGGCATCGGGGCGGCGGCATGATGGCGCGCATTTTCAAACATCGCGAGGCGTTGCTCTTCGTCGCCATCCTGCTGCTTGTCGGCGCCATCGAATTGCGCTTTCCCGGCTTCGTCGCCCCGCGCAATCTCGTCTCGATCTATAACGATACGGCGATCCTGATCATTCTGGCGCTCGGCCAGGCCGCCGTTATCCTCGCGCGCGGTATCGATCTTTCCATCGCCGCCAATCTGGCGCTTTCGGGCACGATTGCCGCCCTTCTGAATGTCGCCTTTCCAGACCTGCCGGTGATCTTTTTGCTGGTGGCCGCTACCTTCAGCGGCGCGGTGCTCGGCGCCATCAACGGGCTTCTGGTCTGGCGCCTGTCGATCCCGCCGATCGTGGTGACGCTCGGCACGATGACGATTTATCGCGGCACGATCTTTCTTCTGACGGGCGGAGCGTGGGTGAACGCCCATGAGATGACCGATGCTTTCAAGGCCGTGCCGCGCGCCGTTTTTCTCGGCATTCCGGTGCTTGCCTGGTTCTCGCTCGCCGTCATCGTGTTGATGATGGTGGTGCTGGTCATGACCCGGCTCGGCCGCGCCTTCTATGCCGTCGGCGGCAATCCCCATGCGGCTGTCTATACCGGCATTTCAGTCGGTCGAACGCATTTCTTCGCCTATCTGATTGCCGGCGCGCTGGCCGGTCTTGCCGGCTATCTCTGGACCGCGCGCTATGCCGTCGCCTATGTCGACATCGCCAACGGCTTCGAGCTTGATGTGGTCGCGGCCTGCGTCATCGGCGGCATTTCGATTGCCGGCGGGGCGGGAACGGCGATCGGCGCGGTGCTGGGCGCGCTGTTCCTCGGCATCATCAAGAATGCGCTGCCGGTCATCGATGTCTCGCCCTTCTGGCAGATGGCGATTTCGGGCACGGTCATCATCATCGCGGTCGCCGTCAATGCGCGTTCCTCGCGCGTCAAGGGCCGCGTCATCCTGAAAAAAGCGGAGCATGCGCGATGAGTGTCAACGACAAGCGCTTTGTACCAGACCGCCTCCACGGCCGAGGCTACCGCATGGCGCGAAGCTGGGAGAGCCTGCTGATCGTGGTGGTCATCGCGATCTTCATCATCAACAGTTTCGCCTCGCCTTACTTCCTGGATGCGTGGAATCTGTCGGACGCGACCTTCAACTTCACCGAAAAGGCGCTGATTGCCTTTGCCATGGCTTTGGTCATCATTTCCGGCGAGATCGACCTTTCGGTTGCCGCCATCATCGCGCTCGCCTCCACCGCCATGGGCTATGCCGCTCAGTTCGGCGCGGGTACGCCGGAACTGGCGGCGATCGGGCTTGGCGTCGGCCTGTTGTGCGGCGCCTTCAACGGCTTCCTGATCACCGGTCTCGGCCTGCCGTCGATCGTCGTCACCATCGGTACGATGAGCCTGTTTCGCGGGCTGTCCTATGTTTTCCTCGGCGACAAGGCCTTTACAGGTTATCCATCGGATTTCGCCTGGTTCGGGCAGGGCTATGTGTTCTGGGTAATCTCCTTCGAATTCGTGCTGTTTGCGGTCATGGCAGTGCTTTTCGGCATCCTGCTGCATCTCACGAGCTTCGGCCGCATGGTCTATGCCGTCGGCAACAATGCCACCGCCGCGCGGTTTTCCGGCATCAGGGTCGGGCGGGTGAAATTCCTGCTTTTCCTGATGACCGGCGTGATGTCGGGCATGGCGGCGATCTGCCTTACCTCGCGGCTCGGTTCGACGCGGCCGTCGATCGCGTTTGGCTGGGAACTCGAGATCGTCACCATGGTGGTGCTGGGCGGGATCAACATTCTCGGCGGCGCCGGCACGATCATCGGCGTCGTGCTGGCAGCCTTCATCATGGGGCTGGTCACCTTCGGTTTCGGGCTGATGAATGTGCCGGGTATCGTCATGTCGATCTTCATCGGCCTGTTGCTGATCGGCGTCATTGCCCTGCCTGTGCTTTATACGCGGATCGTCCGGCGGTTCACGCGGGAACAAGTGCAATGAGCGCAATCCGCAAGGTCGCGGTCATCGACATCGGCAAGACCAATGCCAAGGTCATCCTCTATGATCTGGAGGAAGGCCGCGAAATCGATATGCGCTCGAAACGCAACGAGGTGACGGGGTATTCGCCCTATCCGCATTTTGCGGTGGATGACCTTTTCGATTTCATCCTGGAAGCGCTCGCCGCGTTTCAGCAGGCGCATGGCGTCGACGCGATCTCGGTGACCACGCACGGTGCCACGGCGGCTCTTCTGAAACGGGACGGTACGCTGGCGCTGCCAGTGCTCGACTACGAGTATGCCGGCCCGGACGAGACCCGCGCCGACTATGAAAGCATCCGCCCGTCCTTTGCCGAGACAGGCTCACCGCGGCTTGCCATGGGGCTGAATATCGGCGCGCAGCTTTTCTGGCAGAAGTCCCGGTTTCCCGAGGCATTCGCCGAGATCGATTGCGTGCTGCCCTATCCGCAATATTGGGGCTTCCGGCTGACCGGTCGTCGCGCCAGCGAGGCGACGAGCTGGGGCTGCCACACCGATCTGTGGTCGCCGCGCTCCGGACGTTTTTCCTCGCTGGTGAGTGAACTCGGTCTCTGCGGCAAGATGGGAGAGCTTGTCAAAGCCGATGACAGGCTCGGCGAGGTTCTGCCGGAAATCGCGAAGAAGACGGGGCTTGTACCCGATTGCCCGGTCTTTGCCGGCATTCACGATTCCAATGCCTCGCTGCTGCCGCATCTCTGGTCGCGCGCCCAGCCCTTTTGCGTGGTCTCAACAGGTACATGGGTTGTCGCAATGGCGGTCGGCGGCGATACGCCGGCGCTCGATGAAAGCCGGGACACGCTGATCAACGTCAATGCCTATGGCGATCCGGTGCCCTCGGCCCGGTTCATGGGCGGTCGCGTGTTCGAGTTCGCCGCGCCCGGCGGGGATGTGACCGTCAGCGAGGCGGATCGCAAGGCGATGCTGAAAAACCGGATCATGATGATGCCGTCCGTGTTCGGCGACACCGGGCCTTTCCAGGGCGTCATCGGCGGCTGGACGGTGGACGAGCATCACCTGACGTCCGGCATGCGGCTTCTGGGCGTGTCATGGTATCTGGCGCTGATGACGGCGGTCTGCCTTGACCTGGTGGGCGGTTCGGGACCGGTGATCGTCGAGGGGCCATTTGCCGAAAACCATGATTACCTCTCCATGCTGTCGGCCGCCACCGGCAGGCAGGTGGAAAAAAGTCCCGGCAGCGGCACCAGCGCGGGTGCGGCCGGTCTTGCCGTGGGCGGCGTCAAATTCTCCGCCTTCACGCCTCATCCCGAGCCTCTTGCGGGCCTTGCCGAACTCAACCGCTATGCGCATATCTGGCGGGAGCGACTGCCTGAGGCGGCGTGATCTGGAGCATTTCCGGTGATCCGGTTTTCACCGGAAATGCTTTAACCAGTTCTGCGCGATCCTTGTCATTTTCCCATGATAGATATATCAGATTGGAAAATTGATCTCTAAGGAGGCGACTTTGGCGAAAGAAGGACATAAGGCGCGGATCGCTTTCGGCTGTGCGGCCATTGCCGGACTTTATGAACCGGTTTCAATGGACGATTCCCGCGATGTGCTGGAGGCGGCATGGGACGCCGGGATCCGGCGTTTCGACACCGCGCCGTTCTATGGTCTTGGCCTTTCGGAGCAGCGCGTCGGCGATTTTCTGCGGGAGAAGCCGCGCGTCTCCTTTACCCTTTCCAGCAAGGTTGGCAGGCTGCTCGAACCGCTCGATGACGATGCGCCCGATCCGCCGCTCGGCCATCTCAGGCACAAGGTGCGCTTCGATTACAGTCATGACGGCATTATGCGCTCCTATGAGCGGAGCCTCGCCCGGCTCGGGCTGGACCGGATCGATATCCTTTATGTGCATGACATTGGCGAGTTTGCCCATGGGCCCGAAGAGAACCAGCGCCATATGCGCGATCTCACCGGTTCCGGCCTCAGAGCGCTTGAGCGGCTGAAGGCGGAAGGCGCGATCGCGGGCTTCGGCCTTGGCGTCAACGAGACGGCGGTCTGTCTCGATCTGATGGACCATGCGCATTTCGACGAGATCCTGCTTGCCGGGCGCTACACCTTGCTCGACCGCTCGGCCGAGGCGGCGCTTCTGCCGCGCGCAGAAGCCGCAGGAACGCGGCTTGTCATCGGCGGGGTGTTCAATTCCGGCATTCTGGCGACAGGGCCGGGGCCTGACGCCCATTTCAACTATGAGCCGGCAACGCCCGAAATTCAGGAGAAGGTCGCCGCGATTGGCGAAATTGCCGGGCGCTACGGCCTAGCCCTGCCGGAGGCCGCGATCAATTTTCCGGCGGCGCATCCAACCGTCTCGCACATCCTGATCGGGACCGGGAAACGCAAAAGCCTGTTGCGCAATCTGGAACAGTTCGGCACGACGCTGCCGCGGCAACTCCTCGACGAGGTCCAGCCGCTGACGATCCGCTGACCCTCAGTAGAGCCCCATATGCCGACGGAGCGCGGCATCGAAATGGGCCTTGACCGCCTCTTCGGCGGCATCCGCGTCGCGCGCCTTGCACGCCTTGAGGATCGCCACATGTTCCTGCAGCGAGCGCTGGGCGAGCGGCGGCGTCATTTTCCGTTCGAGCCGCACCAGCCGCAGATAGTGATGCATGCGCTTGTAGCCGGAATTGATCAGCGGATTTCCCAGCGCGCCGATGATGGAATCATGCAGCGCCGCCTCCAGATGCTCGATCTCCGCCAGCGCCTCGGCATCAAGCCCGGTCCGGCCGATCTTCTCCGACAGCGCCTCGTGCTCGGCGAGCAGCGCGGCAATCTCGTCATCGCTCGCCGTTTCGGCAAACACCTTCACCGCCGCGCATTCGAGGATGGTGCGGTACTGATAGGTCGAGCGCGTCAGTTCCAGCCCGGGTTTCACGAATTCGATGCCGGAGCGCGGATGGATCGTCAGCACGCCTTCGACTTCCAGAACCCGCAATGCATCGCGCAGCGGCGCGACCGGTATATCGAGCATCTCGACAAGCTGGTTCTGCGAGACGAACGCGCCGGCCGGCAGCTTCTTCGCGAAAAGATGCTCGAGAATACGCTCATAGGCAACGTCGCTGAGGCGTTTTGCGCCATGCGGCTCGGCAGCGCCGGATCTTGTCTTTTTGGAAGAAACCACTTGTCTGCTTCCCTCTTTGTCTATATTACAACTCCAATCTGATATATCAACTATCGGGAATAGTCTACCAGATGCCCATGCCTATAGCGAGCTTTCGTATCACGCGCTACCAGTTTCGTCGCCATCGTCCGATCGGCGACAGCCAGGTGCGGGCCGATGAGGTGAACGTTGCCGCGCTGGAACTGATCGCCGAGGACGGCACGGTGGGGCTCGGTTTCATGCAGTCGCTGTTCTTCCCGCTGCCATCGGCGGAAGAGCTGACGCGCGTGTTCGCCGCGGAAGTGTTTCCCGCCCTTGAGGGCCAGCAGGCAGGCGCGCTGGTGCATCGCGTTTCCCGGCCGCGCGGCGGCAAGCAGCGCGCTGCCTCCATTCCGGCCTACGAGGCCGTGCAGGTCGCGCTCTGGGACATGTTTGCCAAGCAGCTTGGCATGCCGCTCTACAAATTGCTGGGCGGCGGACACAAGGATCGGGTCCGCGCCTATGCCTCCGGGCTTGATTTCCATCTGAGCGATCACGAGTTCACCGAGCTTTTCGGCGCGGCCGACGCGCAGGGCTTCTCCGCCTTCAAGATCAAGGTCGGGCATCCCGATTTCGAATGGGACCTCAACCGGCTGGCCCTCCTGAAGAAGGCCGTGCGTCCCGACGCCGAGATCATGATCGATGCCAATGAGGCCTGGGGCGCGAAGGAAGCGCTCGTCAAGATCAACGCGATCGAGGCGCTCGGCTATCGCCTTACCTGGGTCGAGGATCCGATTCTGCGTTCGGATTTTCGCGGGCTGAAAATGTTGTGCGAGGCGACCGCCAACACGCTGATCAACTCGGGCGAATATCTCGATGCCTCCGGCAAGCGCGCGCTGATGGCGGCGGGCGCGACCGACATGGTCAATGTTCATGGCCAGATCACCGATGTCATGCATGTCGGTTGGCTTGCCGCCGAGCTTGGCGTTCCGGTCTCGCTGGGCAACACCTTTCTGGAGGTCGGCCTGCATCCCGCGCTGGCGCTGCCGGAAGTCGAATGGGTCGAATATTCGTTCCAGAACTTCGACCACCTGGTCGACGAAACCTTCGAGATTCGCGACGGCTTTTTCGTCGCCCCGGAAAGGCCCGGCCACGGCCTCGTGCTCAACGAGGCCACGCGGGCCGAATGGGCCCGTCCGGAAATCGTCGCGACTGATGCCATCGGTCCGGTGCCGCCGGGCTCGGAGCCGAAAATCCTGGCCGCTTTGGCCTGAACCAGTGACCGGACGGCTGTGCCGAGGATGCGCGAAAGCCGACGGAAACGAAACGAGGGAGGAGAGAATGATGCATATCGTGAAACTGTCCATGGCGGCTGCCGCCTTGACCGCCATTGCGGCGCCTGCATTTTCCGCCGAACTGACGGTCTGGGACTGGAAGTCCGGCGATCCGGCCGCCGCAAGCTATATTCAGGCAGCGAAGGAAAAGTTCGAGGCCGAAAATCCAGGCGATACGGTGAATTTCGTCATGCAGCCGCATGACCAGTATTACACCATTCTCGGAACGGCGCTCGCCTCGGGCAAGGGGCCGGATGTGTTCCTCTTGCATGGCGGCGCGCAGACCCGCGCGCGCATTCCAGCCCTTGTCGACCTGTCCGCGCATAGCGAGAACCTGGTCGGAACGGCTGATTTCGAGGGCGAGGACGGCAAGCTCTACGCACTGCCGATCACCATTCAGGGCTTCGTTGTCTACTATAACAAGGAGCTCTACGCCGATGCCGGCCTTGACCCGGAAAGCCCGCCGCAGACCTGGGACGAGCTTGTCGCCGTCTGCGAGGCGATCAAGGAAAAGGGCGATGTCCCCTGCTTCGCCATGGGCAACAAGGAGGGCTTCGGGGCCGAATTCCTGCTGTCCTCGCTCGCCGCTTCCATGCTGACGGATGAGCAGCAGCAGGCTTTCGCCGACGGCACGCTCAAATGGTCGAGCCCGGAGATCAGCGCCATCCTGCAGACCTGGGTCGATGAAGGCGAGATGGGCTGGTACAACAAGGGCGCCAATTCGCAGGCCAAGTTCATGGACGAGTATGAGCAGTTCATGCGCTCCGATGCCGCCAACGTCATCGGCCTGATCTCCGATGTCGCGCATTGGAAGCAGTTCGACGAATTCCTGGGCGCCGACAATCTTGGCGTCTTTATCCATCCCGCACCCGAGATGGCGTTCGACAAGCTGCGTATGCCGGTCTCGGGCGGCATCGGCTACGGCGTTAACAAGGACAGCGAACATCCAGAGCTGGCGGAGAAGCTGGCGACGACGCTCGCCGATCCGGAGCCGATCGCCGTCTTCGTCAATGATGCGGGCGTCGTTCCGGCCAGCACCGTCGTCGACACGTCGAGCCTTTCAAGCCCTTCGGTGATCGAAATTCTTGGCTATCTGAACGATCAGAGCGCGCCGACGGCGCATTCCAGCGTCACGGCGGAGGAACTGGCCGAATGGCATCGCCAGAGCCAGCTTCTGCTGAACGGCGACACCACGGTCGAAGAAGCGGCCAGCCGCATGGACGACGTGCAGGCGAAGGCCCACGGCGGCTGAGCGCGGCCTCTCATTTCAACGATCGACCTGCGGGGCTTTTCTGAGGCCCCGCAGTCATGACCAAAACAACCGGGACCGAGACTATATGGCCAAGGACCAGACAGCACCACGTCGCCGAAACCGCCTCGGGGCGGAGCGGCGCTTTGCCTATTTCTGCATCCTGCCGCCGATCATTCTGGTGCTGGTTTTCCGCATCCTGCCGCTGATCTGGGGCTTCTTCCTGTCGCTGACGGATTCCACCGGCTTCAATGATGCGTCCTTCATCGGTCTCGCAAACTATCGCGAGATGGCGGCTGACCCGAATGTCCATGCGGCGGCCCGCAATACCGGCATTCTGATCCTGTCGCTGCCGGTCTGGATCATGCTGCCCATGCTGCTGGCAACCCTCATTCACGTCGGGGTGCCGGGGGGCAAACTCTACCGCTCCGTCTATTTCTTTCCCGCCGTGCTTTCGAGCGTCATCGTCGGTTCGATCTTCAACATCGTGCTGCGCTATGATGGCGGCCTCAATGCGCTTCTCGGCATGTTCGGCATCGAGGGCGTCGACTGGCTCGGCAGCGGCTCGACAGCGCTTCTGTCGCTCTTCACCGTGCAGCTCTGGGCAACCTTCGGCATGAGCCTGCTGATCTTTCTGGCCGGCCTTTCGACGCTGTCCTCGGAAATGCTGGAGGCCGCAAGGCTCGACGGCGCCAAGCTCTGGCAGACCTGGGTCTATGTCATCATACCGGCGATGATGCCGATCATCGAATTCGTTGCGGTGGTGACCACGATCGGGGTTCTGACCAATATGTTCGGCCTGATCTATGTGCTGACGGCCGGCGGACCGGGCACGGCGACGACGCTGCCGGAATTCCTGATCTGGCTCGAGCAGGGGCAGATGAACAGGCCGGGCTATGCCGCCTCGCTTTCCATGGTGCTGTTCGCGCTGATGGGCGGGATCGCCTATCTGCAGATCCGCATCATGAACCGCAACGCCAACGTCTGAGGAAGGGGCCAACGAGAATGGCACAGGCCGGCAACAAGCAGAAACGGCTGCTCTGGGTGTTTTCCGTGCCCATGGCGCTTCTGGCGCTCAGTTGCGTCTATCCGGTTTTCTTCGCGATCAACAACGCGCTGAAGACCAACAAGGGCTATATCCTCGACCGGTTCGGGATCGTCACCGAGCCGACATTGATGAATTTCGTCGATGTCTGGAACCGTTCGGGCCTGTCGGCCTATTTCTTCAACTCCGTCGTCGTCACGCTCGGCGCGGTGCTCGTGCTGCTGGTGATCTCGTCGCTTGCCGGCTTTGCCTTCGCGGTGCTGCGCTTTCCGCTGCGCAAGCTGATCTTCGTCGTCATCCTCGCCTCGCTGATGATCCCGGTGCAGGTGGTGCTGGTGCCGTTCTACCAGACGATCATCGGCCTCAACCTGCTGAATACCAGGATCGGGCTGATCATCTCCTACACCGCGTTCTTCCTGCCGTTTTCGGTCTATCTGATGACCTCGTTCTACGCCGGCCTGCCGCGCGAACTGGTGGAGGCGGCCCGCATTGACGGGGCGAAGCTGATCCAGATCTGGTGGCATGTGATGGTGCCCATGGGCAAGCCGGCCCTGATCACGCTCGGCATCCTCAACACGCTCTACTGCTGGAACGACGTGCTGATCTCGCTGCTCGTGCTGCAGGACAAGCGCACGCTGATGGTCGGCATTGCGGCGCTGCGCGGCGAATACACCACCAATGTGCCGCTTTTGTCGGCCGGCATCGTGCTGGCGGCCGCGCCCATCGTCATTCTCTATATCATTTTCCAGCGCCAGATTGTCAGCGGCATCGCCGTCGGCGCGGTGAAAGGCTAATTCAATGGCTCAGCTTGCTCTGCGCGATATCCGCAAGTCCTATGGTTCGGTCGATGTCATCCACGGCGTTTCGCTGGAGGTGGAAGAGGGCGAACTGGTCGTCTTCGTCGGCCCGTCCGGCTGCGGCAAGTCCACGCTTCTGCGGATGATCGCAGGCCTCGAGGACATCACCGGCGGGGAGCTTACGATCGGCGGCGAGCGCATGAACGATGTCGAGCCGGCCGATCGCGGCGTGGCGATGGTGTTCCAGTCCTATGCGCTCTACCCGCATATGACCGTCGCCGACAATATGAGCTTCGGCCTCAGGATGACACGCCACCCGAAAGCCGAGATCGAGGAAAAGGTCAGGCACGCCGCCGACATCCTGCAACTGACGCCACTTCTGGAACGCAAGCCATCGCAGCTTTCCGGCGGCCAGCGCCAGCGCGTGGCGATCGGCCGGGCGATCGTGCGCAATCCGGAGGTGTTCCTGTTCGACGAGCCGCTCTCCAACCTCGATGCCGAGTTGAGGGTGCAGACCCGCGTCGAGATCGCCAAGCTGCATGCGGCGCTCGGCAATACCATGATCTACGTGACCCACGACCAGACCGAGGCGATGACGCTTGCCGACAGGATCGTGGTGCTGCGCGGCGGCCGGGTCGAGCAGATCGGCGCGCCGGTCTCGCTCTATCATGATCCCGACAATCTCTTCGTCGCGGGCTTCATCGGTTCGCCGCGCATGAACTTCCTGAAGGCCGTCGCGAATGGCGATGGCACCGTGAGTGTTGCCGGCGGCAATGTCAGGCTGCCCGACTTGCAGCATCCCCCTGCCGCCGGCCAGGAGGTCACCTTCGGCATTCGCCCCGAGCATCTCGACGCGGAGTCCGGCAATGAATTGCCGATCACCGTCGATGTGTCGGAGGAACTCGGCGCCACGACCTATGTCTATGGCACGGTCGAGGGCGGAGAGCCCGTCATCGCCGAGCGCCGCAACCGTGAAGCGCCGCGCCACGGCGAGACCATCACGCTCCGCTTCGATCCGGCCCACGCGCGGCTGTTCGACCGGGATGGCCTCAGGATAAGGTAGCGCTCGGATCGCGCTTTCACGCGACAAAGAACGCGGCGCGCCGGTGACCCCAAGCAACCACGGTGCTTCCTCCTCAAGACCCGGGGTCAAGGCGCGCTGCGAACCCGAGGGTGCGCCGCTGGAAGCCTTTTGTTAAAAAGAGGGGCGCGGCCGCCGGAATGATGTCGGCGAGGCCGGCCACATACCATCATCAATTCCCCACTGCTCCGCCCGCATGCATAGAGTGGCGCTTCAGTCTTTGATTTAAAATGATGGGTTTTGATGACTAATGTTGATTTATAACGCCTCCCCAAACCCATAGTTTCCGTCGTGAGGCATCACGGCCGCGCCGCCGTGCGGAAATTGCAAGAGAAGGGGAGGAGGATGGTCCAGCTTTATGGAAAGTCCTTGTCGCGCGCCGAACTGGCCGCGCTCAGCGGAAATGTGAGCCATGCGGCGGGCGTGCGGCTGATGCAGCTCAATGACGGGCTCGAGCGCGGCATCCGTATGCTGGAATTCCGTTCCGGCACGGGGCTTCGGTTTACCGTCCTGATCGATCGCGCCTTGGATATCGCGGACTGCGACTATCGCGGTCAGGCGATCGGCTGGCACAGCCCGGCGGGCTTCCGCCACCCGGCGCTGCATGAATATGAGGGCGAAGGCGGTCTTGGATTCATGCGGAGTTTCTCCGGCCTGATGATCACCTGCGGTCTAGACCATATCCTGTTCATGAACGACACCGAGACCAGCTCCTATGTCTACGGCCCGCGCCAAAAGGCCTCTCATTCGCTGCATGGACGGGTCGGCACCATCCCGGCGCGGCTGAGCGGATATGGCGAGCGCTGGGAGGGCGACAGGCTGATCCTGTGGGCCGAGGGCGTGGTGACGCAGGCGGCGGTCTTCGGCGAGCATCTCGAACTGCACCGGCGGATCGAGATCGAGGCCGGCACAAGCGACATCCGTCTCAGCGACCGGGTGGTCAATGCCGGCTTCTACCGCACGCCGCACATGTTCTGCTATCACATCAATGTCGGCCATCCGGTGCTGGAAGAGGGCGCGCGCTATCTCGCGCCGATCCGCGATGTGGTCAACGTGGCGCATGCCGACAGCTATGAGAAGCAAGGCGTTGGCTACCGCACGCTGTCCGGCCCGCAGATGAATTTCCATGAGCAGGTCTGGCAGCATGAGATGGCGGCCGACGACAATGGCGCGGTTCCGGTCGCGCTCGTCAACGATCGGCTCGGTCTTGGCCTCATGGTCACGACCAAAAAGCATCAATTTCCCTGCCAGTATGAATGGCAGAACCTGCAGGCGGGCCAGTATGCGCTGGGGATCGAGCCCGCGACCCATCATGTTCTCGGCAATAATGCGGCGCGCGAGCGCCGCGAGATGATCTGGCTCGAACATGGCGACGAGCGCCGTTACGACACGGTGTTCTCCGTCCTCCCCGATGCGCAGGCGATTGCGGCAGCGGAAGCCGGAATCCGCGCGATCGCGATCCAGCCGGAGAGCGATTACCCCGCCGCCAGCGGCAATTTCCGGCCGATTGAGGGGCGCGGGGCATGAGCGTCCGTTTCGTCATGACCGGCCGGCGGGTGCTCTATACCGGCGGGGCCGGCGGGCTTGGCGCGGAGACGACCCGAGCGCTGCTTTCCGCCGGCGCGGAGGTGCATGTGCTGGATTTCGACGCGGAGAAGATCGCGGCGCTTGAAGGTGCCGCGTCCGAAGCCACGGCGGATCGCCTTCATCTCCACCGCATCGACCTTCTGGACAAGCCGGCGTTGGCCGGGCTTCTCGGGACGCTTGCGGCCGAGCGCGCGATCGATGTCGTGATCAACAATGCGGCGATCTACCCCTCCAAGCCGTTCGAGGATTATTCCGATGCCGAACTGGCGGCGGTTCATGGGGTCAATGTCGAGGCGGCGCAGCTATGCACCCGTGCGGCGCTTCCCGGTATGCGGGCGCAGAACTGGGGTCGCATCCTGAACGTCACCTCGATCACGCTTTCCGGCCAATGGGAAAATCTCGTGCCTTACGTCCAGTCGAAGGGATCGCTCCTGGGTCTGACGCGGGCCTGGGCGCGGGAATTCGGCAAATGGGGCGTGACCGTGAATGCGATCGCGCCGGGCGCCTTTCCGACGGATGCGGAGAAGATCCACCCCGATCCCGAAGGCTACAACGCCATGGTGCTGGACCGGCAGGCCGTCAAGCGGCGCGGCAGCGCGAACGATATCGCGGCCGCCGTCATGTTTCTGGCCTCCGAAGAGGCCGGCTTCATCACCGGACAATCGCTGGCCGTCAATGGCGGCTGGGTCATGGAGTGAATGAAATGGGAATTCTGAGCGGATATACGGTGCTGGACTGCTCGATCGCCATGGCGGGCCCGTTCGCGGCCCAGCGTCTCGGCGATCTCGGCGCCGATGTGATCAAGATCGAGCCGGTGACCGGCGAATGGCAGCGTCATGCGCCTGCCGGCGGCGTGACCGGAAACGAGGTCAATGTCTCTTTCCTGTCGCTCAACCGCAACAAGCGCTCTCTGGCGGTGGATCTCAAATCCGATGAGGGCCGCAAGATCATCCGGCGGCTGGTGAAGACGGCTGATGTCTTCATCCAGAACTACCGCGCCGGCGTCGCCGGGCGTCTGGGTGTGGATTACGAGACGCTGTCGGCCATCAATCCCGGCCTGATCTATGTGTCGATGACCGGCTTCGGCGAGGATGGCCCCTATGCGAAGCGACCGGGGCAGGACCTGCTGCTGCAGGCCATTTCCGGCGCGATGATGTCGACCGGGCGCGCTGGCGAGCCGCCGCAGGCCTCAGGCCAGTACATCGTCGATGCGGTCACCGCCTACACCGCCTTCGAGGGCGCGCTCGCAGCGCTCTTGCACCGGGAGCGGACCGGCGAGGGGCAGAAGGTCGAGGTCAACATGCTTGACGCGATCACCACCATCCAGATGCAGGAATTGTCGGTCTTCACCGTCGGCCACAAGCCGCAGACCCGCAGCGCCGAGCCGCACGCCCATGTCTATATCCGCTCGCCCTATGGCACCTTTGCGACGACCGACGGCTATATCGCGCTCGCCATGCCGCAGTTCGAGGCGATGGCCAAGGCGCTGGACGAGCCGCGCCTTGCCGATCTCGACGAGATGAAGGCCGGTTGGGAAGACCGCGACGACGTCTTCGCGCTGACTCGCGAGGCGATCGGCAAATTCTCCACCGCCGACGCGCTGGAACGCCTGAATGCGCACGGCATCTGGGCCGGGCCGGTCTACACCTATGCCGATCTCGTGGCCGACCCCCAGATCGCCCATAACGGCACATTCGTCGAATATGACCATGCGACGGAAGGCCGGGTGAAGACGCCGGGCTTCCCGATCCGCTTCTCGCGCACACCGTCCGAGGTCCGCTATGGCGCGCCGCGCGTCGGCGAACACACAAACGAGGTTTTGACCGCCGCCGGGTTCTCCGATGACGAGATCGTCGAAATGGCGAAGTCCGGCGCGATCAAGAGCCTGGACGCATAGGATTTCGTGGCCTGGCTTGGCCCGGCCGCAGAAAAAATAAACTGGAGGAGGCCAGGATATGAACGCGCCCGATACACGGGAACTGACGCTGGACGTGTCGGGGCATGTCGCCACGATCACGTATAACCGGCCCGCGAAACTGAACGCGATGACCCCGGAAATGGCGCGCCTGCTCGAAGAAGCCGTTGCTGCCTGCAACGACGCCGACGATGTGCGCGTGGTGATCCTGACGGGCACCGGCAAGGCGTTTTGCGCGGGCTCCGATATCGCGCTGCTGGAGACCTATGAAACGCCCTGGGCGTTTCGCAATCGCACCGAATATTGCGACATTCTGCGCGCTTTGCGCAAACCCTCGATCGCGGCGATCAACGGCTATGCCTTTGGCGGAGGGCTGGAAATGGCGATGTCCTGCGATATCCGCCTCGCCTCGGACAATGCGAAACTGGGCGCGCCGGAGATCAAGCTCGGTTGGATCGGCGGCGGCGGCATGACCGCGCATCTGGCGCAGTCGATCGGCCCGTCCAATGCGGCGCTGATGGTGATGACCGGCGAGCCGGTCACGGCGCAGCAGGCCCTTTCCTGGGGGCTGGTCAGTGACGTGACGGCGCCGGAGGCGCTGATGGACCGCGCCCACGAAATCGCCGGGCAGATCGCCGCCCGCGCGCCGATTGCCGCGGAAACCGCCAAGGCCAATCTGAAGGCGGCCTTCAACATGCCGCTGGAACAGGCCGTCGCCTATGAACGCGACCTGCAGACGATCTGCTTTGCGACCGAAGACGCGCATGAAGGCCGCGCCGCCTTCGCTGAAAAGCGCGCCGCGACGTTTGCGAAGAGGTGATGCCACGATGACCCGTCTCAAAACACTGGTGAAACACCGCGAATTTTCCGTCTTTGCGATGTTGATCCTGGTCGCGCTCTACTTAAGCTTCTCCAACGACTACTTTCTTTCGCAGCGAAATCTCATGAATGTCGGCCGTCAGGGCTCGGTGGTCGCCATCGTCGCGCTAGGCCAGGCGCTGGTCATTATCGCGCGCGGGATCGATCTTTCCGTCGGCTCGGTGGTCGGGCTTTCGGCGGTCTGCGCGGCCATCGTGCTGCAGACGACGGATTCGAACATTCTCGCGCTGGCCGCAGGCCTCGGCGCCGGCCTCTCCGCCGGCGTGCTCAACGGTCTGATGGTCACCCGGTTCCGCATCAACCCGTTCATCGCGACGCTCGGCATGCTGTCGATCGCGCGCGGCGTGGCGCTTCTGATGACGGGCGGCATTCCCGTCACCTTCATGGGCTGGGCCGAAGTGCTGGGCGCGGGCCGTGTGTTCGATATCCCGGTCTCGGTGATCCTCATGATCGGGCTTGCGATCCTTGTGCATCTGATCGCCACCCGCACCGTCACGGGGCGGGAAATCTATGCCGTCGGCGACAATCCCAAGGCCGCGCGTCTGGCGGGTATCGATACCGGGCGCATCCGCATGGTGGTCTTTGCCTTCTGCGGCCTGCTTGCAGGTCTCGGCGGCATCATTCTCGCCGGCAACCTTGCAAGCGCCGACCCCAATCTGGGCATGGGCTACGAGCTTGACGTCATTGCCGCCGTCATTCTCGGCGGCACCGCGCTCAGCGGCGGGCGCGGCTCGATCATCGGCGTCTTTATCGGCGCCATGCTCATGGCGCTCTTGAACAACGCATTCGTCCTGCTGGGCATTTCGGCCTACTGGCAGGTCGTGACCAAGGGGCTCATCATCATCCTCGCCGTGGGGGTGGACGGGCTTCACCGAGGAGACGAGGCCGAGGACTGATCCGATCCGGATCGCACCTGCTGAAACTAGGAGGAAGCAACATGAAACTGCGTGGTTTCGCTGCGGCGCTTGTGGCCGCGACAATCTGGAGCGGGGCGGCAATGGCCCAGAGCCTGCCTGAAGGCGGCACCGTCGAGGCGGTGGAGAAGGCCGGGGACAATGTCCGGATCGCCTTCCTGTCGTTCCAGAACAACCCGTTCTGGATCCCGGTCACCGAGGGCGCGATGGCGGCGAAGGACTATCTGGCCGAATTCAACGGCACGCTCGACTATGTCGATCTCGGCGACGACCTGTCGGCGGAAGCGGTGGTTTCGGGCATCGAGGCGGCCCTTGCCCAGCAATATGACGGCATCGTCGTCGTGCCGATCTTCGATGGCACCGCCCGCATCATCAACGAGGCAACGGAAGAAGGCGTTCCGGTGTTCTCCATCATCGCCGAGGGCGCTGTTCCGTCCAAGCGTCTTTCCTTCATGGGGCAGGACGCCACCGCCGCCGGCCAGCAGATCGGCGAATTCATCAACGAAAAGATGGACGGCGACGGCAAGCTCGGGGTGATCACCGGCTATTTCGGCGCGACCCAGCACCAGATGCGCATGAACGGCGCGCTCGACTATCTGAAGGAAAACGCGCCCGACATCGAGATCATCGGCCCGTTCGAAAACCGCGACAAGGCCGAGAGCGCCTATTCGCTGGTGCAGGACATGTATACCGCCAATCCCGATCTCGAAATGGTCTATGTGACGGCCGGTGGGCCTTATGGCGCTGCAAAGGCCGTCCAGGACCTCGGTCTGACGGGCAAGGTCGGCGTCGTCGGTTTCGACCATACGCCGGAAAACATGGCTTATCTGGAAACCGGCGAAATGGTCGGCCTGCTTGACCAGGCACCTTTCCAGCAGGCGTTTGACAGTTCGGTCATGCTTTTCAACCATCTGGTTGCCGGCACCGAAGTGCCGGAACTGATCGAGGCCGACGGCAATCTCATCACGCCGGCGGACGTCGCGAAATGAACCCGGAAACGGGCCATAAACCCGAAGGGGGCGGCGGCAATGCCGCCCCCAGGATCAGGCTGACCGGGATTTCCAAGAGCTTCGGTCCGGTCAAGGTGCTTGAGGATGTCTCGCTCTCGCTTGCGCCGGGCGAGGTCATCGGGCTTCTCGGCGAAAACGGCGCGGGCAAATCGACGATGATGAACATCGTCTCCGGCGGATTGAAGCCGGATACCGGCGAAATTCTTTACGACGGCGCGGAGGTCCGGTTCTCCTCCTTCGCCGAGGGGATCGAGGCGGGCATCGCCTTCGTCCATCAGGAACTCTCCGTCGTCGGCGCGCTCAGCGTCGCGGAAAACCTGTTTCTGGGGCGCATGCCCCGCAACGCCATCGGCCTTGTCGACCGGGACAAGATGCGCCGCGAGGCGCAGGGCATGCTGGACGCCGTGGGCGCCGGCGGCATAGATGCCGCGCGCCTCGCCGGAAACCTGCGCGCCGGCGAGCAGCAGCTTGTCGAGATTGCCCGCGCCGCCGCGCGCGATCCGCGCCTTCTGATCCTTGACGAGCCGACCTCGTCGCTGACGCCGCACGAGGTCGAGGGCTTCCTCGATTTCGTCCGCCGCGCGCGCGATGCCGGCACGGCGATCATCTTCATCACCCACCGTCTGGACGAGGCGATGTCCATCTGTGACCGCCTGCTCGTGCTGCGCAATGGCTGCGTCGTTTCCGACCGCCGGCCGGCGGAGACGACCAAGGACCGGATTATTGCCGACATGACCGGCAAGACGGCGCTGTTTTCCCACGCGGACCGAGCGATCACATCGACAAAGATTGCGCTGGAGCTATCAGGCGTCAGCGTACCGGGCGTGCTGGAGGATGTCAGCTTCTCGGTGCGCAAGGGCGAGATTTTCGGCCTTTTCGGCCTTGTCGGTGCCGGGCGGACGGAGCTTCTGGAAACCATATGCGGCGCACGCCGCAAGGCGGCCGGCGCGATCACGCTCGATGGCGCGCCGCTTGCGCCGCGTAATCCCGCCGAGGCGCTGCAGCGCGGCATCGCCCTGGTGCCGGAGGGCCGCAAGACGGCGGGTATCCTGCCGCAGCATTCGGTTCGACGCAACGCATCGGCGTCGTCGCTCAGAAGCTTCGCCCGCCTCGGTGTTGTTTCGGGTGGACGCGAGGCCGGCGCGGTTGCCGATGAGCTTTCGGCGCTCTCCGTTCGGATGGAGCACGACGGTCGGCCGATCACCACGCTTTCCGGCGGCAATCAGCAGAAGGTGATTTTTGCCCGCGCGCTTCTGTCTGGCCCCACGCTTCTTTTGCTGGACGAACCGACCCATGGGGTTGATGTTGGGGCCAAGGCCGAAATCTACGATATCATACGCGCTGCCGCGGACGAGGGGCTGACGGTGATCGTCGCTTCCTCCGAGCTCCCGGAGATCACTGGCCTTTGCGATCGCGTCGGGGTCTTGTCAAAAGGCCGGTTGGCTGGCGTACTGGCGCGGGATGAGATGGACGAGGCCGAGATCCTGCGCCTTGCCTTCAGTGAACATGAAAGAGAGACATGACGCATTTTGACCTGGACGAAAACGGCATCTGGCTTGGGCGCGTTTGGCTGCCCGAGGCGGAAGGGCCTGCCGTGGTCACCTGCCGCGAGGGCCGGGTGATCGATATCACCGCAAAGGCTGGCGCAACTGTGCGCGACATCTGCGAGATGGACGACCCTGCCGGCTATGTCGCGGCGGCAGAGGGCCGCGATCTCGGCGCGCTCGCCGACCTTCTTGGCGCTGATCCGGCTGATCGGACGACGATGCACTTCCTGGCCCCGACCGATCTTCAGGCGATCAAGGCCTGCGGGGTGACCTTCGCGCGCTCCATGGTCGAGCGCGTGATCGAGGAACAGGCCGCCGGCGATCCGAAACGCGCCGAGACGATCCGCGCGCGCATCGGCACGCTGATCGGCGACAGCCTGCGCAATATCAAGGCCGGCTCCGACGAGGCGCAGAAGGTCAAGGCGGCGCTTCACGCCGAGGGGCTGTGGAGCCAGTATCTGGAAGTCGGCATCGGCCCGGATGCCGAGGTCTTCACCAAGTCGCAGCCGATGTCCGCCGTCGGCTACGGCGCGGAGATCGGCATTCTGCAGATATCGCAGTGGAACAATCCCGAGCCGGAAGTCGTGCTGCTGGTGAACAGCCGCGGCGACATTCTCGGCGCGACGCTCGGCAATGACGTCAACCTGCGGGATATCGAGGGCCGGTCGGCGCTGCTGCTCGGCAAGGCCAAGGACAACAACGCCTCCTGCGCCATCGGCCCGATGTTCCGCCTGTTCGGCAAGGGCTTCGGGATGGATGATGTGCGGGCGATGCAGCTTGACCTGCGCGTCGACGGCCCGGAGGGCTATGTGCTCCACGGCCAGTCCTCGATGTCGGAGATCAGCCGCGATCCGGCTGATCTCGTCCGCCAGACCGTCGGCGCGCATCACCAGTATCCGGATGGTTTCGTGCTTTTCCTCGGAACGCTGTTCGCGCCGACCGAGGACCGCGACGTGCCGGGCGAGGGCTTTACCCACAAGACCGGCGACCGGGTGACCATCTCCAACCCCGCCCTTGGCGCGCTTGCCAACACGGTGCGCTACGCCTCCGATTGCGCGCCGTGGAGCTTTGGGGCCGGCACGCTGATGAAAAACCTCGCCGCGCGAAATCTGCTTTGAAAACCTGCTTTCGATCCGCCTTCTCCAGGCTCATCGCATCGGAATGTTTTCGCGAAAGATGACCTGGAGCCGGGGCGGGTATTCCGGCTCCATCTCGCCGCGAACGGCGGCTGACAGCATGCGCAGGATCTCGCGCGCCTCGATGCGGGGGTTCTGGTCGATCACGGCGTCCATGGTCCGGTCCAGAAGGGCGGTGCGGGTGGTATCGGTCAGGTCGTGGCCGATGAACACGACATCGCGGCTCTTGCGCGTTTCCTTCAGCGCCTGGACGATGCCCTGATTGCCCGCGCCGATGCTGTATATTCCATCGATATCGGCACGCTCCAGCAATTGCCGCGTTTGTTGATAGGCCTTGGAGCGGTCATCGCCCACTTCGCCGAAATGGACGATCTCGAGTTCGGGGAAATCCTCCGCCAGCAGCGAGCGGAAGCCCATTTCGCGCTCCTCATGCCCGCGATAGGCGAGCGAGCCGATGAACACGGCGATCTTGTGGCGCTTTCCATGGTTGAGAAACCGCCCCAGCAGAAGCCCGGCCAGACGGCCGGCGGCGCGATTGTCGATGCCGACATAGCCGACCTTTGATATCGCCGAAATGTCGGAGACGAGGGTGGCGATGCGAATGCCTTTCCTTGAAAGCTGCGTCAGTTCCTCGCGCAGCATCGGGTGATCGGGCGCGACGATCCCGATGGCGTCGCATTTTCCCTCGACGGCGCGCAGCGCGGCGACATAGGCGTCAGGACCGGGATTGACGACCTCTTCCACCTGAACCGAGACCTCCGGACGGGCCTGAGCCTCCTCCAGAAGCTGGGTGCGCAGCCCGCGCATGAAGCTGTTGGGCCCTTCGGGCAGAAAGAACACGATGCGGACGGCCTTGCCCTTCTGGGTTTCGGTGAGGCCGAAATAGCCGAGCTGGCGCGCGGCCTCCATCACGATCGAGCGGGTACGCCCGCGCACGCCGGCCCGGTCGTTCAGCACGCGATCCACGGTCGCCGGTGAAACGCCCGCGAGCCGTGCGATCTCCGACATGGTGACGCGCATGGTGAAACCCTCATGAGAACATCAGAAAACAAATCATTTTCAATCATCATGAGGCCGTGATCAATGGCCCGCGACACAAGAAATCCAGCGATAGATACGGAACGACCCCGGCGATCACGGATCGATTGCCGTCACCGCCGGGGCCTCCGGGAGGAGCCCTGTGATGTGCTCAGGCCGACCGGCGCTGCACCAGATAGACGTGGTCGCAGGCCATCACCACTTCGTCGCGCTGGTTCTTCACGCGCACTTCTTCGATGACGCGGCCGTAATCGGGTCGCTTCGGGTCGTCCTCGCAGCGCGCGATCGTCAGCACGGTATGGATGGTGTCGCCGATGAAGACGGGTTTCGGAAAGCGCAGCCGCTCATAGCCATAGGTGAAGGAGAGCGGGTTGATTTCCGAGGCCGAAAGCCCGATGCCGATCGCGAACGTCATCGTGCCATGGGCGATGCGCTGGCCGAAGGGCGTCGATTTCATGTGTTCGGCATCCATGTGATGCGGAAAGAAATCGCCGGTATGGCCGGCATGGACCACGAAATCGGTCTCGGTGATCGTGCGGCCATAGGTGCGGCGTTCCTCGCCGACGGCAATATCCTCGAAATGGCGGGGACGCTCCATCAGAAACTCTCCTCGAAAAGCCGGTTGATCCGACCGATTGTTGCGTGAGGGGTGGCGCCGTCCCTGAGCGCTTCGTTGAGCGCCTCGGAAGCCTCTGCCTGGAAGCGCATATAGCCGTTATGGCGCGGTCGCAGATAGGCGGTCTCCAGCGTTTTGCGGGTATTGCGATAGAAATCATGGGTCCTGGCGTTGACGGCGTCGTCGGTCCAGCCGGCGTCGTGGCCGGGCTGACCGCCCGCTTCGGGGTAGAGCCCGGACTGAACCGCGCCGCCCGCCACCCAATAGGCATAGTCGACGGCGGCCTGTTTGTTTTGCGAAAAGGCCGAAACGGCAATGCCGGTGCCGCCGAGCGCGGAGCCGCGAGGGCCATTGTCCCCAAGCGCCGGAATATCGGTAAAGGTCAGGCGGTGCGGGCGGAAGCCGTCCATCGCATAGTTCACATAGCCGTAGATATAGGGCGAGAGAACGGCTTTCGATCCGGGTGCGGCCAGCGCCTCGAGCACCGCGATCGGGTCCATCGCGAAATTGTCCGCGGGCACGAGGCTCGCAAGCTCCGCCAGCATCTCGTAGACGGCAATGCCGTCCGCCTCGCCGATCAGCGGCCCGGGGCCATCATTGCGGCAGGGCGTGCCGATATTGGCGGCGAGCGTATAGAATGTCATCAGGCTGTGGGGCGGGCGCAGCGGCAGCAGGACGCGGCCCTCGCGGGCGAGGCCGATCAGGCTCTCCCAATCGTTGGGAACGGATGAAAGCAGGTCTTCCCGGTAAGCCATCACCTGGCTTGCGGCATCCAGCGGAAACGCCCATTGGCGGCCATTATAGTTGTAGCTCGGATAGGAAGCGCCGACGGAGCCTTCCGCAAGCGCCTTGCGCTCATCCTCGCGACCTTCGACATCAAGCGGCGCCAGGCAGTTTTCCGCTGTGATCTGGCCCACATGCGGGTGGTCGATGACGATCATATCGTATTGCCGGGCCAGTTCCTCGACGGGAAAGCTTTCGAAATCCTGCAGGCTGCGCTTGTCCCACTCGATCGATACGCCGGTTTTTTCCTGCCACAGCCGGGCGCTCGCCACCATCGGATCGTAGCCGCGGGGATGGTTCCAGGTCATGCCTTTCAGTCTAATCGTCACAGTCCGAACTCCTCGCGGATGGCCGCGCTCTGTTCGCCGATCCTCGGCGCCGCGCGGCGGGTTTGCATGCGTTTGCCGTCGACCCTGAGCGGCGAGCGCGTGGTCTGGATCTCGATGCCATCGTCGCGCGTCACGGTCTGCAGCATGTCGAGCACCTTGAAACCGGCATGATCCATCAGTTCCGGCCAGTCCAGCACCCTGGCGCACCAGACGTCGGCCGGTTCCAGGATGGAGAGCCAGTGGTCGGTGGTCTGCTCCTTCAGCACGTCGGCGATGATCCGCTTGATGTCGTCGCGTGCGGAGAACCAGAGATCGGGCTTGCTGCGGTAGGGATCGAGCGCGTCGATGCCGAGCACGTCGGCAAGCTGGTCGATCGGCATCATCGCCAGCGCCAGATAGCCGTCGGCCGTCGGATAAACCCCGTAAGGCGCGGAGAGATAGGCATGCGCGGAGCGATAGGCCGAGCGCTTCGGCGGTCGCCTGCCGTCGTTGAGATGCGTGGTCAGCACCTCGAACTGGAAATCGATCAGCGCTTCGAGCAGGCTGGTCTCGACATGGGCGCCCTTGCCGGTGCGGCCCTGCTTCACCAGCGCGGCAAGCACGCCCTGGCAGAGCGCCGCGCCCGCCAGCATGTCGGCGATGGCGAGGCCGAAGGGGACGGGACCCTGATCCTCGTCGCCGTTCAGCCACATCACGCCGGAACGCGCCTGGGCGAGCAGGTCCTGCCCCGGCCGGCTGACCCACGGACCCTCGTCGCCATAGCCGGTGATCGAGCCGTAGACAACGCCCGGATGGAATGCCTTGACCGTCTCGTAATCGAGGCCGAGCCGGGAAATCACGCCGGGGCGGAAATTCTGCAGCACGACGTCGGCCTTGCCGATCAGCTTTCTGAGCGCCGCCAGGTCGGCCTCGTCCTTCATGTCGATGGCGAGGCTCTCCTTGGAACGGTTGATGGCGTGGAAGATGGTCGAATCGCCGCCGATCTCGGTGTCGGAGAGGTAGAGCCGGCGCGACAGGTCGCCGAGGCCGGGGCGCTCGATCTTGATCACCCGGGCGCCGAGGTCCTGAAGGCGCAGAGAACAGTAGGGGCCGGAAAGGAACTGGCACATGTCCAGCACCAGCACGCCGGCAAGCGGCAGGTCGTCAGTCTCAGCAGTCATGGTTTTTCCTTGATGGGCGTCGCGGGCGAGGCGCTCGACTGGTAGGCGGCCTCGACCAGCGCCATGGTGTTCCAGGCGTCTTCGACCGAGGTGACCAGTTCGGCATCATCGCCGGCGACGAAGCGCTGGAGATTGTTCATCACGCCGATAAAGGCATGCGGGAACCAGGTTCCGGAAAGCGGAATCTGCTGCCACTCGCCGCCTTTCTCGCAGAACCACAATTCGTCCGGCACGCCTTTCGGATAGTTCAGGTTGACCCCGAGCGTTGTCGTCGCGACGCCCTTCGTGCCCTCGAAGCGGAAGTAGCAGTCCTGGAATTTCGGGCCGAAATCGTGATTGTGGTTGATCGAAAGCACGGCGCGGACGGGTTCGGGATAGTCGAGGATCGCCGAGGTCCGGGTCTGGGCCATGGTCGAAAGCGGGTGGCCCATGGTGCGGGCGTGAACGCCGGCAGGATTGCCGAGGAAATGGCGGATCAGGTCGAGATAGTGGATCGAGTGCAGCAGGATCTCGACGCGGTCCATGGACTTCAGGAAAGGCCAGAGGTCCCAGGGCGTCATCATGTTGGCATGCATTTCGACATCGACCAGTTCGCCGAGCGCGCCGCTTTTGTAAAGGTCGTGGATGGCGAGCATCATCGGCGAGAAGCGAAGCTGGAAGTTCACCGCGGCCGTCAGCTTCTTCGCCCGGCAGATTTCCAGAATGGCCGTCGCCTCGTCGAGATTGCGGCCCATCGGTTTCTGTATCAACACGGCCGCGCCATCGGGCAGGCGGTTCAGCACATCTACATGGGCAACCGGCGGCAGAGCGAGGTCGAAGATCGCGCCGGGCACAGCCGCCGCCTCCTCAACGCTTGCGAACGGGGTGATATCCCACTCGCCGGCGACCTTGGCGGTGCGCTCGGGATCAATATCGTAGAGGCCGGCGACCGGGAGGCCGGCCATGCGGTAGGCGGGCATATGGGCATCGCCTACGATCGAGCCGCCGCCGAAGATCACGATGGGGCGCGGGGCGCGAACCGCCGCCCAGCTTTGCGCCGGATTGCGAGCATTCTCTGACACCTGCTCCTCCTTCAGGTTAAAGCATCATTCTTATCTGAATAGATTATTCAAATTTGGATGGAATGCAAGGGGCGCTGATGGCGTTGCGTGTTTTCCAATCCGGCTGCCGGCTTTCATCCCGCAGCCGTGAATGTCCTGGCGTACTCGACAAGCCTTCCGTTTCGCACTACGACGCTCGGGTTTTCCGATCACCGGAATATGCGCCGCCCGGTCTTCCCGGTGCTATCCCGCTCATCGCAGCGCCAACACCATGAGGATGTCATGAGCGAATTGCCGCCCTGTCCCAAATGCCAGTCGACGTACACCTATGAGGACGGGGCGCTGTTGATCTGCCCCGAATGCGGCAATGAATGGTCGCCCGGAGCCGACCAAAGCGACGAACCGCAATTTACCGACGCCAACGGCAATCTCCTGACCGATGGCGATACGGTGACCGTGATCAAGGACCTGAAGCTCAAGGGCTCGAGCCAGGTTCTCAAGGTCGGCACCAAGGTGAAGAACATCCGCCTCGTGGAAGGCGATCACAATATCGACTGCAAGATCGATGGTTTCGGCGCGATGAAGCTGAAATCGGAATTCGTGAAGAAGATCTGAGGCGCGCTCAGCGAGGCGCCTCAAAGCCCTTCAATCGAGGTGGAACACGTCTTCCATCTCGATCCACCATTCGCCGTCCTTTGCCGTATCAAGCGGCTTCTGGCACGGCATGCAGACCGACCACCATTCCTGCGTCTTGGGGTGCGCCGCCATCTTCGCCTGATCGGCCGCGTAGTCGTCGCCGGTATATTCGTAATAGGAAAACAGCAGGTTTTCCGGCTCGCGCAGAAAGATGGTGTAGTTCCGGATATTGCACTGCTTGATCATGTCCAGCACTTCCGGCCAGACATCGGCATGCAGCCTCTTATATTCGGCAACCTTGTCGGCGTTGAGCTTGATGACCATTCCTATGCGTTGCATGGGATTTCTCCGTGGTGATGTTTTCTAAAGGCGGTAGACGCGGGTGGCGTTGACGGAGAACAGCTTTTCCTGCTCCTCCGGCGTCGCCTCCGCGACAATGTCCTTGATGCTCGCCACCCAGTCCTCAAGGCTTGCATGGATCGTGCAGACCGGAAAGTCCGAGCCCCAAACGACGCGGTCGAAGGTGAAGGCGTCGATGACGTGGGAGATATAGGGGCGCAGTTTCTCCGTGCTCCAGTCCGCGCCGGCATAGGCGATCACGCCGGAAATCTTGGCGGTGACGTTTTCCAGTCGCGCGCATTCGGAAACATGCGCCGCCCATGGCGAAAAGGCATCGTTTTCGATATCCGGCACGCCGCAATGATCAAGCACGAACTGAACGTCCGGGCACTTCTTCGCAAGGTCGATCGCAAGCGGAAGCTGACGGGCGGAAACGCAGAGATCGAAGGTCAGGTCGTGGGCGGAAAGCCGGCGGATATTTTCAACGAAGAGCGGGGCTTCGGAGATTTCATCCGGCACGATGTGCAGCACCCGGCGCAGGCCGCGCACGCCGGGGATCGCGGCAATGCGCTCGAGATAGGCGGGAAAATCCGGGCTCTCCGGCCGGCAGGCGGCGATTGCGCCGGCGATCCTGTCGTGAGCGCCGACCATGAAGGCGGTCTCGGCCTCCATGTCGCTCTCGGCGACGTCCACCTCCATATGCAGCGCCGTGTCGATGCCGAGCTTTTCGGCGCGGGCGAAGTAGTCCTCCGCGGTCACTTGGCGATCGAGCGCGGGGGCGTCCTTCAGCCAGGGATAGGAGAACCGCTCCTTGTAGACGAGGTGAAGATGGGTATCGATGATGCGCATTGTTCCTCCCTTGCCCTTGCGGGCGATCGATTTGTAGCCACCGCGCTTACGGGGCGGGGCGGCCCTTGGACAGGCTGGCCGCGGCCGCGCGCACGAGTTTCAGCGTGCGTTCCCGGTCGTCCGTGGTCGTGCGGTCGAGGCGCTCGGTATAGGGCGAGGTGACGACCGCCATCACCGAGCCTAGCGGACCCATGACCGGGGCCGAAAGATTGGTGACGCCGGCGATCTGCTCGCTCGGCATCATGGTGTAGCCTGCCTTGCGGATCGGCTCGAGACGGGCCTCCGTTTCAGGCGTCATCGTCTCGCCCGCGCCCTTCAACATCAGCGCCCGGTTTTCCGGCGTGGAGAAGGCGAGGAAGACGAGGCCGGAGCCGGTCGAGGTCAGCTTCAGCCGCGTTCCGACGCGAACGGCGAGGCTCCAGTAGCTCGGCGCATCGACCTGCGCGACCACGACGGCGGCGTTCCTGTCGAAGACCACGATGTGGCAGGATTGGCCGGCCTCCTGCGCCACCTCTTGGAGCAGCGGCATCGCCTGGTTGACGAGCCGGCGCAGCGGCGGGCGGGCATGCACCAGCTCGAACATCTTCAGCGTGATCTCGTAGCGATCCTCCGGCGTGCGGCGGATATATTCGCGCCGCACCAGCCGGTCGAGCATGCGGTAGATCTCGTTCGGCGTCCGCCCCAGCGATTTTGCGATTTCCGCCTGGCTCAAGGAGCCGTCGGTCTCGGCCAGAAGCTCGAAAATGTCGAGGCCCTTGTCGAGGGCGGGCGCGCGGTAGCGGTCGGACTCATCTGTTGCCATGGTCGATCCTTCGGTGACGGGTGAAGTTTTCACCCTGAAATCGCTGCGAAACTGCCGCTGTTCCTGTCCAATATCAAGAGCGCCGTTGACGCCCCCGTCGAAATGGTGCTTATATACGAATAGACTTTTCAAATATGGAGGATCAAGTCTTTTCTGGGCTTGAACGGATAGGAGGAGAATGATGCGAATGAAACTTCTGAAAGCGACCCTCGTCGCTTGCTGCGCCGTTGGCGGCCTCGCCGCTTCGGCGCAGGCCGATGATTTCGACTATGGCAGCTTTCCAGACTATACGCTGAAGGTGAAGCTGATCGGCGGCACCCAGTATGAAAAGCTCTACACCCGCATTCCCGAATGGGAGGAGATGACCGGCGCCAAGGTCGAGATCGTTTCGTCGAAGAATCACTTCGACCTCGACCGCGAGATCAAGCAGGACATCGCCGCCGGCGACATTACCTGGTGCGTCGGCTCCAACCACACCAGCTTCGCCCCGCAATATGGCGACCTCTATATCGACCTCTCCGAGCATATCCCGCAGTCCGAACTCGACAAATATGTTCCGGGCACGCTGGAATCGGCCAAGGTCGACGGCCGTCTGGTCCAGCTGCCGCGCGTCACCGACGTTTCCAACCTCTATTATCGCAAGAGCCTCTATGCCGATCCGGCCAACCAGCAGGCATGGAAGGAAAAATACGGCACCGACCTCGCGCCGCCGAAGACCTATGACGAGTTCCGCGACCAGGTGATCTTCTTCGCCGATCCGCCGAACCTCTATGGCACTGCTTTCGCCGGCAAGGACGAGGGCATGTCGGGCCGGTTCATGGAGATCCTGCGCGCCAATGGCGGCGACATGTTCGACGATGAATTCCGCCCGACCTTCAATTCGCCGGAAGGCGTGGCCGCGCTGCAGTGGTTCATCGACGTCTATGACGCTGGCGCGGTTCCGGCAGGCACGGTCAACTATACCTGGGACGATATCGGTCAGGCGATGGCTGCCGGCCAGCTTGCGCTTGATCTCGACTGGCCGGGCTTTGCGGCCTTCTTCGCCGATCCGTCGTCCTCGAAGATCGCGGATGACCTCGGCTACGCTGTCGCGCCGGCCGGTACGTCGGGCCATGGCGGTGGCTGGTCTGGCTCGCATTCGTTCTCGGTCACTCAGGACTGCGACAACAAGGATGCCGCCGTCTCGTTTGCCGTGTTCATGACCAATGACGAGAGCGAATTGATGGAAGCCATGGCCGGCAACCTGCCGACCCGCACCGCGACCTATGACGAGGTGATTGCCTGGTTCAACGAGAACGGCAAGGAGAACCTCGCCGAGATGTTCCAGGTCTGGCAGGAATCGCTCGCTGACGCCCGCACCCCGCCGCTGATCCCGGAATGGATCCAGGTCTCGAACGTGCTGTGGCCCGAGCTGCAGGCCGCGATCGTCGGCGAGAAGACCCCGCAGGACGCGCTCGATGATGCCGCCGAGCAGGCGACCATGATCATGGAAGATGCCGGCTACTACTGAGTGGCCTCTCATATCGTCGCCGGCTTCAAGGCCGGCGACGACATCGGCTCAGGCCGCACAGAATTTCCGTTTTTCTTGAAATTTCCGAAGGCGCGACATGAAGTTCTTCAGGTCTCCGCAGGCGACGCCCTATCTTCTGCTGCTGCCGGCCATCATCGTCATTCTGGCGGTCGTGCTGGTGCCGCTTCTGGTGTCGTTCTGGACGAGCTTCACCAGCTACAATCTGGTGCGGCCGGACTCGCTCTATAATTTCGTCGGCCTGCGCAATTACAGGCGCCTGATCGGCAATGACGATTTCTGGTGGGCCTTCGGTCGCACCGTGGTGTTCATCACCATCGCGCTCAATCTGGAAATGTTGCTGGGGCTCGGGCTGGCGCTGCTCGTCAACCGCATCACCTGGGGCCAGCGCACGCTCCGCACCATCATGATGTTCCCGATGATGTTTTCGCCGATCCTTGTCGGTTTCCAGTTCAAATATCTGTTCAACGATTCCGTCGGCCTGGTGAACAATGCGCTGTTCGCGCTGAACCTGATCGACAAGCCGATCCCGTGGCTGGTCAATGGCTGGCTCGCCAATTTCTCGATCATCGTCGCGGAAATGTGGATGTCGACCTCGATCTTCGCGATCCTGCTGATGGCCGGTCTGCTCGCCATGCCGAAGGAGCCGATCGAAGCCGCCAAGGTCGACGGCTGCAACGCCATTCAGGTGTTCCGCCACATCACGCTGCCCTTCCTGATGCCGTTCATCTGGATCGCGATGACGATCCGCTCGCTCGATGTCGCGCGCGCCTATGACATGGTCAAGATCATGACCAATGGCGGCCCCGCCGGCCGTACCGAGTTGATCTGGACGCTGATGACCCGCACCGGCTACCAGAACGCGCAGATGGGGATGGCGAACGCCATGGGCTACATCTCCATCCTGCTCTCGATCGCCTTCACCATCATGTTCTACCGCAACCTGACGAAGGCGCGCGTCTTCATGGGAGGCGCACAATGAGTGCTGCGAAAAGTGCAATGACCATCGAGAAGCCCTGGCAGCGCTGGCTGCTCCGGATCACGCTGTTCATCGCGATGATGATCCTGGTCGTGCCCGGCGCCTGGGTGGTGCTGACCGCCTTTCGTCCCAATGTCGAGGTCATGGCCCGCCCGCCGGTCTGGATCCCCGAGGTCTGGACGCTCGACAACTTCCTCGGCATTTTCGGCCTTTTGCCGGATCGCCAGCAGGGCTTGCCGGTCGAGCGCTATTTCATCAATTCGCTGGTGATCTCGCTGACCTCCACCGTGGTCGCGATCCTGGTCGGCATGATGGGCGGCTATGCCTTCGCCCGCTACCGGTTCAAGGGCAAGGGCGCGCTGTTCCTGTCCTTCATGCTGTCGCGCACCGTGCCGGGCGTGGCGCTGTCGCTGCCGCTCTTCATCCTGTGGAGCAAGGTCGGGCTGATCGACACCAAGTTCGGGCTGATCCTCGTCTATATGGCGATCAACATCCCGTTCACGATCTGGCTGACGGATGGCTTCTTCCGCCAAATCCCGGCGGATCTTTCCGAGGCTGCCCAGATCGACGGCTGCACCCGCTGGCAGGCGTTCTGGAAGGTCGAGTTTCCGCTCGCCCGTTCGGGGCTCGCGTCTGCCGGCATCTTTGCCTTTCTGACGGCATGGAACGAGTTCGCGCTCGCAAGCCAGCTTACCCGCACCACCGCCTCGAAGACCATGCCGGTCGGGCTGATGGACTTTACCGCCCAGTTCACCGTCGACTGGACCGGGATGAGCGCCATGGCCGTGCTGATCATCATCCCGGCGCTGATCCTCACCTTCATCGTACAAAAGCATCTGATTGCCGGACTGACGTTCGGCGGCGTGAAAGGATAATCCCGTGGCCGAAGTGCACCTTTCCAAAATCGTCAAGCGCTACGGTTCGCTTGAAGTCGTCCACGGCATCGATCTCGACGTGGCCCATAACGAGTTCGTCGTCCTCGTCGGCCCGTCCGGTTGCGGCAAGTCGACGACGCTGAGGATGATCGCCGGGCTGGAGGAAATCTCCGGCGGCGAACTCCGGATCGGCGACCGCGTGGTCAACGCGCTGCCGCCCAGATCGCGCAACATTTCGATGGTGTTCCAGTCGTATGCGCTCTACCCGCATATGACCGTGCGGGACAATCTCGGCTTCGGCCTGAAGATCGCCGGCATGTCGCCGGAGGATATCAAGCCCCGTGTCGACGAGGCCGCCGGCATTCTCGGCCTCGAACCGTTCATGGATCGGCTGCCGGCCAATCTGTCGGGCGGCCAGCGCCAGCGCGTTGCCATGGGCCGCGCCATCGTGCGCCATCCGGATGTGTTCCTGTTCGACGAGCCGCTTTCGAACCTTGACGCCAAGCTTCGCGGACAGATGCGCGTCGAGATCAAGAAGCTGCATCAGCGGGTGAAGACCACGGTCATCTACGTCACCCACGACCAGGTCGAGGCGATGACGCTTGCCGACCGGATCGTGATCATGCGCGACGGCTATGTCGAGCAGGTCGGCACGCCGACCGAGGTGTTCGAACACCCGGCCAACACCTTCGTTGCCGGTTTCATCGGCTCGCCGCCGATGAACCAGCTCGACGCAATCGTCGAGGAGGGCGGCGCAAGGCTTTCCGATGGCACGCTGGTGCCGCTGCCGGCCGATATCGGGCCGAAGGTCGCCGCCGGCGCGAAGGTCGTTATCGGCTTCCGTCCGGATGCCTTCGCGCCGAAGGGCCATTCGCTGCATGCCGAGGACCGCTGGCTGGAAGTGAACCTGCCGGTGATGATCTCGGAGCCGCTGGGCACCGAGACCATCATCTACACCGAACTCGGCGGCAAGGAAGTGCAGGCGAAGATGCTCGATCCGCGCCCGCTGACCGATGGCGAGAACCTGACCTTCACCCTCGATCTCGACCGTCTGCACGTCTTCGACGGCACAAGCGGCAAGAGCCTGAGGACCTGACATGGCGAAGATCGTCCGCGCCGAAATCGTGATGGTGGACCTGAAGCCGAAGGTGAAAAGGGTCGATGCGATCCAGTCCTTCGTCTCCCAGGAAACGCCGATCGTGCGGATCACCGATGCAGACGGCGTCACCGGCACGGGCTATTCCTACACCATCGGAACCGGTGGACCTTCCGTGATGGCGCTTCTGGAAAAGACGCTGCTGCCGGCGATCATCGGCCGCGATGCCTTCGAGATCGAACGCATCTGGCGCGACCTCACCTTCCTCACCCATGCGACCACGGTCGGCGCGATCACCGCGATCGCGCTTGCCGCCATCGATACCGCGCTCTGGGACCTGAAGGCGGTGAAGCTCGGCCTTCCCCTGCACAAGCTTGCCGGCGGTGCGCAGGCGGACATCCCGCTCTACACCACCGAGGGTGGCTGGCTGCATCTGGAGACCGAAGCCCTTGTTGATGATGCGCTGAAGGCGCAGGCGGACGGCTTCTCTGGCTGCAAGCTCAAGGTCGGGCGCCCGCTATTTGAAGACGCCGCCCGCATCGGCGCGGTGCGCGAGGCCGTCGGCCCGGCCTTCGAGATTTTCACCGATGCCAACCAGGCCTTCAATGTCGATGAGGCGGTGCGCCGCGCCGCCGTCTACCAGCGGCTCGATATTGGCTGGCTGGAGGAGCCGCTGCCGGCTGACGATATCGAGGGCCATGTCGTGCTCTCCCGGCACACCTCGGTGCCGGTCGCGGTTGGCGAAAGCCTCTATTCGGCCTCGCATTTCCGCGAATATCTGGAACGCCGCGCCGCATCGATCATTCAGGTCGATGTCGGCCGGATCGGCGGCATCACGCCGTGGCTCAAGGTCGCACATATGGCGGAGTGCTTCAACGTCGCGGTCGCGCCGCATTTCCTGATGGAGTTGCATGTGTCACTCTGTGCCGCGGTGCCGAATGCGCGTTGGGTCGAGTATATTCCGCAACTCGACGCGATCACGGTCCACGGCATGACCATACGCGCCGGCCGCGCCGTCCCCTCCGACGAGCCCGGCCTCGGCATCGCCTGGGATTTCGAGGCGATCGCCCGCATGGCGGTCGAAGGCTCGCGAAAGACAATCACCTGAAGGATACACCCATGACCGATCTCACCGGCAAGACCTGCCTCATCACCGCCGCAGCCCAAGGCATCGGTGCTGCCTCCGTCAAGGCTTTCGCCAAGGCCGGCGCCAAGGTGATCGCGACCGATATCAACGCCGAAAAACTCGCCGAACTGGAAGGTGTCGCTGGCGTCACGACCCGGCGTCTGGACGTGCTGTCGGATGAGGCGGTTGCCAATGCCGTGTCTGAAATCGGCGCTGTCGATATCCTGTTCAATTGCGCCGGCGTGGTTCACAACGGCTCGGTGCTGGACATGAAGGACGGCGATCTCGACTTTGCCTACGATCTCAACGTCAAGGCCATGGTGCGCACGGTGCGGGCGTTCCTGCCGGGCATGATCGAACGCGAATACGGCGTTATCATCAATATGTCCTCGGTTGCTTCGTCGCTGAAGGGCGTGCCGAACCGGTTCGCCTATTCGACCACCAAGGCCGCAGTTCTCGGCCTGACCAAGTCGATCGCCGCCGATTACGTGACCAAGGGCATCCGCTGCACCGCGATCTGCCCTGGCACGGTCGACAGCCCCTCGCTGCAGGACCGGCTGAAGGCGACCGGCGATTACGAGAAGGCCCGCGCCGACTTCATCGCCCGCCAGCCGATCGGCCGGATCGGAACGCCGGAGGAGATCGCCGACCTCGCCGTCTATCTCGCCGGTGCCACCTACACCACCGGCCAGGCCCATATCATCGACGGCGGCTGGACCGCCTGATCCGCTACAAGACCGAGTGCACGCCATGACCACCATCACCGGACTGTCCGTCCACGACCTGCGTTTCCCGACCTCGGCCAAGCTCGATGGTTCGGATGCGATGAACCCCGATCCGGATTATTCCGCGGCTTATGTCATCCTGAAAACGGACGGCGGTTTGGAGGGCCACGGCCTGACCTTCACCATCGGCCGCGGCAACGAGGTCGTCTGCGCCGCGATCCGCGCGCTTGAAGCACGGATGACCGGGCTTTCGCTCGATTGGATCACTGAGAACCCCGGCCGCTTCTGGCGGCATGTGACCGGCGACAGCCAGTTGCGCTGGATCGGCCCGGACAAGGGGGCGATGCATCTTGCGACCGGCGCCGTCGTCAACGCTGCCTGGGACCTGATGGCGAAGGCAGCGGGCAAACCGGTCTGGCAGCTCGTCGCCGACATGACGCCGGAACAGCTCGTATCGATCATCGATTTCCGCTACCTGACCGACGCGATTACGCCTGACGAGGCGCTTGCGATCTTCCGCAAGGCGGAGGCCGGCAAGGCGGAGCGCATGGCGGAGCTGAAGGCAAATGGCTATCCCTGCTACACCACGTCCGCCGGCTGGCTCGGCTACAGCCACGACAAGCTCCGCCGTCTCGCGCAGGAGGCCGTCGATGCCGGCTTCACCCATATCAAGATGAAGGTCGGGCAGGACCGTGACGAGGATGTCGCGCGGCTGAAGATCGTGCGCGAGGTGATCGGCGAGGACCGCACGCTGATGATCGATGCCAACCAGGTCTGGGAGGTCGATCAGGCGATCGACTGGGTGAGGGCGCTCTCGCCCTTCCGCCCCTTCTTCATCGAGGAGCCGACCAGCCCCGACGATGTCGCCGGCCACCGGAAAATCCGCGAGGCGGTGGCGCCGGTGAAGGTCGCGACCGGCGAGATGTGCCAGAACCGCATCCTGTTCAAGCAGTTCATCGCTGGCGGCGCGATCGATATCGTGCAGATCGACGCCTGCCGCATTGGTGGGCTGAACGAGGTGCTGTCGGTGCTGCTGATGGCAGCGAAATTCGGGCTGCCGGTCTGGCCGCATGCCGGTGGCGTCGGGCTTTGCGAATATGTTCAGCACCTGTCGATGATCGACTATCTGGCGGTCTCCGGCTCCAAGGATGGCCGGGTGATCGAATATGTCGATCACCTGCACGAGCACTTCGTCGATCCCTGCCGGATCGAACGCGCGGCCTACATGCCGCCGGAAAAGCCGGGCTTTTCCATTGAGATGAAGCGGGAAACGCTTCATAACTTCGCGTATTCGGCGGCTTGAGCCGCAAAAAGGAGTAGAACATGAAACTGTTACGCGTTGGCGCCAAGGGCGCCGAACGTCCCGCCATCCTCCACACCAACGGCAGCTATCGCGATATTTCCTCGGTCGTTGACGATATTGCCGGTGACGTGCTTTCCGAAAGCGGTCTGGCGAAGATCGCAGCGGCCGATATCGACAGCCTGCCTGTGCTGCCGGCCGACTCCCGCATCGGTGCCTGCGTCGGCAAGGTCGGCAAGTTCATCTGCATCGGCCTCAACTATGCCGACCATGCCGCAGAAACAGGCGCCGCGATCCCCGAGGAGCCGATCATCTTCATGAAGGCGACCAGCGCGATCGTCGGCCCGAACGACGATGTCCGCATTCCCCGCAATTCGAAGAAGAGCGACTGGGAAGTCGAACTCGGAGTCGTCATCGGCAAGGAAGCCCGTTATGTCGACGAGGCCGACGCCATGGACTATGTCGCCGGCTATTGCGTCGTCAACGACATGTCCGAGCGCGAATTCCAGATCGAGCGTTCCGGCCAGTGGGTCAAGGGCAAGAGCGCCGACACCTTCGGCCCGATCGGTCCTTATCTCGTCACCCGCGACGAGGTTGCCGATCCGCAGAACCTTGCCATGTGGCTGGAAGTCGATGGCCATCGCTACCAGGACGGTTCGACCAGGACGATGATCTTCGGCGTCCAGCACATCGTCAGCTACCTGTCGCAGTTCATGAGCCTGCAGCCCGGCGACATCATCTCCACCGGCACCCCGCCCGGCGTCGGCATGGGCCAGAAGCCGGAGCCGGTCTATCTGAAGGAAGGCCAGACCATGCGGCTTGGCATCGAGGGCCTTGGCGAACAGACCCAGAAAACGATCGCCTGGAACGCGTAAGCATTCTTGCGCGCTCTCGGGCGTGGAATATCGCGAGGCGATGCGCCAAGCTGCGCGCGATCCTTTCCTGGAGGATGCGTCGTGAGCGGTGCGCCGGTCGAGGTCGCCTTCGCGGACGGGGTAGAGCTCGCGAGCGACGCGTCGAGCTTCACGACCGGGACGATTTATATCGTTGATGGCGGTTACACGCTGTGGTGTTCGAACCGGCTGTCTGTTCGCAGCTTCCTGCGAACAGACGCGGTTTTCCGTGATGACCTATGCAAAGGCAGATGATCGAACGCGAATTCGACCATTCAAACCTGAAGGGCGCTAATCCGGACAAGGCGACCCTAGGCTTGCGCGATCACGTGATGCGCTGAATGCTAGCGGCGATCTCGTCGGGTTCGAACACTTTTTTCCAGTCGTCGCGCATCAGGGCCGGCTTGCCGAATTCGATCGCCTTGTTGCAGGCGTCGGAGAACTGCCCGCCCTTGACCTCGTCGAAGATGACGGCGCCGAGAATGTTCATGTGGCCGAGCAGGAAGTCGCGGGCGCAATCATAGCTGACGCCGCGGGCGACCACCTCGTCCATGGCCTCGCGCATCACGACCAGTAGCGAGGCGCAGACGGTTTCCGAAAGGCCGGGCTCCAAAAGCGCCATCTGCTCCACGGTCACGCGGTAGGTGCGGGCCACCGGCGCGTAGATCGCCTTGGCGATGGCATCGCCCAGCGCATAATGTTCTTCCGGACCCTGCATCAGCGCGTTGACGACGCCCTGTTCTGCGGCAACGCCGCCGAAATGGTCGTTGCGGCCGGCTTCCGTTGCCTCATTGTTGAAGATCGGCGGATGGCAGGGATGCGAGACGAAATAGGTGATGTCGTCGCGTTCCGGCAGGTGGCCGGCAAAGGGGGCAGCCGCATCGAGAATCACCACCATGGTGCCCGGCGCGAGATCCTTGACGAAACCCGCAGCCACCTTGCCGATCACGGTATCCGGCACGGCCAGGATGACAACCTCTGCGCCGGAAAGCCCGGTCGCAGCGTCCACGGCCTCGACGCCCACTTCCGCTTTCAGCCGTGCCTTGCCCGCTTCGCTGACCTCAATATGGCGCACCTCGAAATCGGTTTTCGCGAGATTGCGTGACAGGCGGACGCCCATTTTACCGCCAGCGCCGAACAATGCGACTTTCGTCATTTTCAGTCTTCCTCCCATGGAGTCATGTCTTGTTTATCTGGTATGATCAGATAATATGTAGGTGATAATGTCAATCGATGATTGAGCCAAATTTTGCAAGCAGGAGCGCATGACGGCATGACAGGCAGCGCGAGACCCAGACTGGCCTGGTTTGGGGATGATTTCACAGGCTCGGCTGCGGTCATGGAGGTGCTCACCTTCGCCGGACTGAACGCGGTCCTGTTTTCCGATGTGCCGAGCCCGGCGCTCGCGAAGCGCTTCGCCAATGCCGATGCGCTCGGCATTGCCTCCACCGCCCGCAGCCATGGGCCGGACTGGATGGCGGCCAATCTGCCGGGTCCGCTTGCCTGGCTCGATGCCACCGGCGCGGAGATCCTGCACTACAAGATCTGCTCGACCTTCGATTCCTCGCCGACCGCCGGCAATATCGGCCGCGCCATCGAGATCGCGCTCGAAATCCGCGATTCTGAGGCCGTGCCGCTGGTGACGGCGGCCCCGCAGATGCGTCGCTATCAGTCTTTCGGCCATCTCTATGCCGGGGTTTTCGAAGGCGTCTTCCGCCTTGACCGTCACCCGGTCATGGCCCGCCATCCAGTCACGCCGATGGACGAGGCCGACCTTCTGCGCCACCTCGCCCGCCAGACAGATCTTCCCTCCGCGCTGATCGATCTGGAGGCGCTGTGGTCCGGCTCCGCCCACCGCGCGCTCGATGAAGCGATTGCCACCGGCGCGCGGATCATCTCGCTCGATGACATGGAGCCCGTCAGCGAACTGGCTGTCGGCCGGCTGATCTGGGAAAACCGCGACCGGCTTCGACTGGCGGTCGGCTCCCAGGGTCTCGAATATGCGCTGGTTCGGCACTGGCAGGAAACCGGCGAGATTGCGCCGGCGCCGCTGGCAAAAAGCGCGGGGCCGGTGGAACAGATTGCCGCGATCTCCGGCTCGGTCTCGCCGAGCACTGCCCGTCAGATCGCCTGGTCGGCGGAGAACGGGTTTGAAATCATCGGTTTCGATACCGCAAGCGTGGTCGGCGATGAAGCCGGCGTCGAGGCCGAAATAGCGCGCGCGACGACAGCCGCCTTGCGCGCGCTTGAAACCGGGGCCAGCGTTCTGGTGACATCCGCCGCGGGCCCCGACGATCCGCGCGTCGCCGCCTTCAGGGCAGCGCTTTCGGCATCATCGCTCGATTTCGAAACCGCCAATGCCCGGATCGGCAAGGCGCTCGGCCGCGTTCTCGACCGCGTCTTGCAGCAATCCGGCCTGCGCCGCGCCGTCATTTCCGGCGGCGATACGTCTGGCCACGGCATGCGCGCGCTCGGCATCGAGGCGCTCACGGCGCTGGCCCCGACGATCCCGGGTGCTGCGCTCTGCCTCGGCCATAGCGAGGGCCGTCATGACGGGCTCCAGATCGCGCTGAAGGGCGGACAGATGGGGTCTGAGGACTTTTTCGGCTGGATCCGCGACGGCGGCGGGCCGCGCTGATCAGAGCCCTTCAGCTCTTCATCTGAAACACGTCGCGGGTGCGCTCCAGATGATGGCGCATTTCCTCGATCGCGCCGTCCACGTCATGATCGGCGATGTGATCGACGATCTTGTCGTGTTCGGCCAGCGTCAGCTCCTCGCCGCCGGAGCGGTGCAGCAGACTGACGTGATATTCGAACAGCCAGCCGAGCATGGCATCGGAGACCGAGACGATGATCGGATTATCGGTGAGCGCGGCGAGCTTGCGGTGGAACTTCATGTCCGTGCCGATGAAGGCGGTGGCATCGCCGAGTTGGCTGCGCTGCAGCGCCACGAGCGCGCGAAGCTCGGCGACATCGGCCGCGCTCGCCTTTTCGGCCGCCACCCGCACCATGCCGAGCTCGAACATCTGGCGGGCATGCTTGAGGTGGTCGAGATTGGCGGGCGCGGCACTCAGCACCAGCCGGGCAAGCTCGTCGGATTGGGTCAGGATCGTCGCCGGGTTGATCTCCTTCACCCGCGAGCGTTCGCCGTGATTGATAGTGATCAGGCCGCTGTTGTGCAGTGATTGCAGCGCCTCGCGCACCGCCGGCCGGCCCACGCCGAAGCGTTCCATCAGGGCGCGCTCGGACGGCATGTAGTCGCCCGGCTTCAACTCGCCGCTGCGGATCATGTCGTGCATCCGTTCCAGCACCTGGTCTGATAGCTTGCGGCGAACGATCCTGTCGCCTGCCTGTGCCCTGTTCATCGCGCCCTGCTCTCCGGTGTTGTCGCTGCCGTCCTTTTAGAAAGATAGTTCTTCCGCCGCAATTAGTTGAGTCCCGTCACGGTCAGCTTTGCCCTTATACCCAGCTCTGCCGCCGCCGTGACAGAAATCGCTTCAGCGCCAGTCGAAAGGCTGCAATCCGTCAAGCATCCGATCGGTGAGGTTGGCCGTGAATTCATGGCCGTCTTCAAAGGCAAGCCGTGCCAGACCACCCTTGATTGTCGCGGCGATCACCTTTTTTCCTGCGCATCCGGCAAGCGCTTCCAGCACCCATGCCAGCGGCGAGGGCGTGCCATCCTCGTGCAAAAGCCCGCGTGGGCCGTAAAGTGCGGCCGGCGTCCAGACCGCGACATCGAAGGGCGCGAGCGCTGTCGCGAGCCCCAGCGCATAGGCCGCGCCGAAGGCGGCGAAATGGCGGGGATCGAAATCGGCCATGCAGACCCGACCCTGTTCCGGATTGGGAATGGTGCGCGCGCCGTAAGGGTTCTGACGCATGGCGATCGTCGCAGGCCCGATGCGATAGGCGCGGTCGCCGATGATCGCCCTTGCCGAGCGGGCAATGTGCGGGATGGTCTCCAGCGTCTCAAGCACGGAGATATCGTCGGCCGCGTGCACGATCGGACACAGGCCATGGCTGACGAAAGCGAGGTGTTGCAGCGGCGGACGCTTGCGATTCAGCTCTGGAAAGAAGCTCGCCATGCCGCCGCCGCGTAGAATGCCGGGAAAGGCTTCGACCGCCGCCGCATGGATCTCGTCCAGCGGCGGGCAGGGCGGCCATTTCGATCCCGGCGGAGTCGACTGGCGATCGACGGACGGGCATACGAAAGCCGAGGCCGGAACCAGTCCCGATGCGGCCACGACGGCCGCGTGGGCCGCGAGTTCATCTGCCGGACTTTCACCGGCGGCGAAACGGCAGATCAGCTCCAGATCATAGGCAGGCTCCGTCAGCGCTGCCTGAAGCGCCGCGAAGGCGTCGATCTGCGGACCGGCCGGTGCGGCTGCGGCATCGACATGGCAGAGCAGCCGCTGCGGGCGAACGATATCGTAATCTCTCGGATTTGCGGCAAGCCGCAGCGCATCGCTCGCCGTCAGCACCAGCGCCATTTCGGGAAAACGGGCGGTCCGGTGATCGGGATCGGGAGCCGGCGCAACGGCTGCTGCATCCGCCTTCCACGTGATCTCGACGGATTGCGACAGGGTTTCGCCATCGCCGATCTCATAGGGCCATGGCAGCGCCAGCGGGCGATTATAGGTCTTGTATGAGGCATCGCCCCATTGCCGCTGGTCCTCCATTTCGAAGACATCGCCGGAAAAGACGGTGCGCACCGCAAAGCCGTTGGCGTGGTGTTCCAGCGCGGCGATATCCATGAACGGTTGCCAGGGTTCGATCAGCGCCGGAAAGGTCCCGTCCTCGACGCTGCCATTGGCATGGGTTACGCGGGCCGGCGCGCCGGCGACGCCCTCGATCGGGTGCAGGACGGTAAAGCCGGCGCGGTTGGTTTCGAAATTGCCGGTGGCGCGACCTTCGGCTTCAACCCTCAGACTGTCCCCGGCAAGTGTAATACGGACGGTGACGTCGAGCCGGGCATCGCCCGAGCGGAACACCATCGGGATTGCGAGACGAAGCGCATCATCCTGCTCGCGGCTGATCGTGCCAATCTCCGGCACGATCGTGCCCCAGTCGCGATCGCGCGCCAGGAAGGCGACCGAGCGGATGACTTCTGTTCCCCGAACGGCAAGGTGGCGGAGCGCGCCGTCCTGCAAGCCCACCGTCACGCCGCCGTGGCTGAGGCGTTCGACCGGAGCCGGTTGCTGGATCGTGCCGTAAAGGGAAACGGGATCGGTCACATTTCCTCCAGGCTGACGCTGCGCCCTTCGGCCGCGGAAAGATAGGCCGCCTCGACCAGCGCCAGAGTGTTGAGATTGTCGGCCCCGGAGGTTTCGGGAACGAGGCCCTCGCGAAGACAATCGACGAAATGCTGCTGAATGATCGCCACGCTTTCCTGGATGTTATGCCAGGGGCGCTCCGCCCAGGGGAGCACCGGTGGGGCAACGTCGCGGGTCTCGCTTTTGCCGCCGGCCTGGATCGTCAGCCGGTAGCCCGCATCCAGCCTCAACGTACCCTCCGTTCCATCGATCTCCAGCAGCGTTTCCGGGAAGGTCTCCGGGTCGCGTTTTGTGGCATAGGAGCAATCGACCACGCTGGTGACGCCGCCGTGATGGGCAAGCAACATGGTGGCGACGTCCTCGCCGTTGATCTTCGGGTTGACCCGTTTCGTGCTGGCGGTGATGGCCGAAACCTCGCCGAACAGCGCCCGGGCGATATCGAGGATATGGATGCCGAGATCCTCGATGATGAAGCGCTTGCCTTCAGCCAGATAGGGCTGGCCGGCATAGACGTCATAGCCGGAGCGGAACGAGACGCGCCCGAAGAACGGCGTGCCGATCGCGCCGGATCGCAGCGCATCGATCGCCGCGCGCACCGCCGATTGCCAGCGGAAATTCTCGTGCACCATCAGCACCTTGCCGGCGGCTTCAGCGGCGGCGACCATGGCGCGGGCATCGGCCATGTTCTCGGCGAACGGCTTCTGGCAGATGATATGGACGCCGGCCTTGGCGGCGGCCTCCACCAGCGGGCGGTGCGAGGGCGCGGTGGTGGCGATATCGACGAAATCGAAACCGCCATCGGCAAACATCGCGTTCGCATCGCTGTAGCGGTGTTCGGTCCCGAACTGATCGCCGGCTTCGTTGAGCCGTCCGGCATCGCGGTCGCAGATCGCCACGATCTCGACGCCGTCGATATCGCGCCAGGCGTGGAGCTGATTGCGGGCAAAGAAGCCGCAGCCGATGAGAGCGCCCTTCATGACAACCTCTTTTACTTGCCGACAGCGGCCTGCGCCTGCAGCGCGACCCGTGCCTGAACCCGCTGCTGGGCCTGATCGATGACCACGGCGGCGATGATGACCACGCCCTTGATCACGGTCTGCCAGAAGGCCGAGACGCCCATCATCACCAGCCCGTCGGAAAGCACCCCGATGACGAAGGCGCCGATGATGGTGCCGCCGATCCGCCCGCGCCCGCCGGACATCGAGGTGCCGCCGAGAACGGCGGCCGCGATCGCGTTCAGCTCGAAAGTATCGCCGGTTGCCGGATGGGCCGCAACAAGCTGTGAGGAAATAATGATGCCGACCAGCGCCGCGCAGAAGCCGGAGAACATGTAGACGAAATATTTGACATGGGTGACCTTCACGCCCGAAAGCCCGGCCGCGCGCTCATTGCCGCCAACGGCATAGATGAACCGGCCGAGCGGCGTGCGCTTGGCGATATAGGCGGCCAGCAACCCGACGGCGATCAGCATCCAGATCGAGACCGGAATGCCGAGGACGGAACCGGAGCCAATGAAGCGATAGCTCGCCGAGCCGTATTCGACGCTGCCGGTGAGGTTTGGAAAGGTCTCGCCGCCGCTCGACAGCATGGCAGCACCGCGCGCGATATAGAGCGTGCCGAGCGTGGCGATGAAGGGTGCGACATTGAGTTTTGTTATCAAAAACCCGTTCAGCGCCCCGATGGCGATGCCGACCAATGCCACGATCAGGCAGATTTCCAGCGTGTTGAACTGCACCGTCCAGCCGATGCCGAGATCGATGCCGTTTAGGAGCAGGTAGCCGGCCACCATGCCGCAAAGCCCGACGATCGAGCCGACGGACAGGTCGATGCCGCCGGAAATGATGACGAAGGTCATGCCGATCGCGAGAAACGCGTTGAGCGCCACATGTTTCGACATGATCACGAAATTCGCGGTCGACAGGAAGTTCGGCGCGAAGATGGAGAAGAAGACGAACACAAGGATCAGCGCGATGAAGGTTCTGGCCTTCATCAACATCAGCAATGCGCTGCTCTGGCCCTGGCCGACGCCGTTTGCGGTCATGTCAGTCATTATGCGGTCTTTCTGTTCAACTGATCGGCATCCGGGTTGTGACCCGCGGCCGATGCCTGGACGAGCTTGGTATCGGTTGCCTCGTCGCGATTGAATGTTCCGGTGATCCTGCCGTTCGACATCACGATGATCCGGTCGGAAAGGCTCAGCACCTCTTCCAGATCCGAGGTGACGAAGACAATGCCGAGGCCTTCGGCTGCGAGCTGGCGCATGACGCGGAAGACTTCCGCCTTGGCGCCGATATCGATGCCGCGCGAGGGTTCGTCCATCAACAGCACCTTGGGGCCGGTCATCAGCGCCTTGGAGATCACCACCTTCTGCTGGTTGCCGCCCGAAAGAGACGAGACCGGGTTTTCCGGCGAGGCGATCTTGATCACCATGCGCTTGACGAATTCCGCCACCCGGCTTTTCTCGGCCGCAAGGTTCATGTGGAAGCCGCGTGTGACCGCGCCGAGCGAACTCAACGTCATGTTCTCGCGGATCGAGAGGATCTGCACCAGTCCGTCATGCTTGCGGTCTTCCGGGATCAGCGCCAGCCCGTGGGAGATACGGTCGGAGACGCTGGGCTTGCCCATCTTCTTGCCGTTGACCCAGACCTCGCCGTCGGCCAGGTGATGGCGGCCGATGATGGTTTCCAGAAGCTCGGTGCGGCCGGCGCCCATCAGCCCGTAAATGCCGAGGATTTCGCCCTGGCGCAGACTGAAGGAAACCCCGTCGACCACGAAGCCGCCCCCGGAATCCGGGAGCCGTATCTCCTCGACGCGCAGCGCCTCTTCGCCATAAGGATGTTCGATCTCCTTGGCGAAATCCTTCGAGCTTTCGCCGATCATGCTCCGCACGATCCAGGGCACATCGACGCCCTCCATCGAACGCGCGCCGGTGATCGCGCCATCGCGAAGCACGGTGATGTAGTCGCCGACGCGGATCAGTTCGTCCATGCGATGGGAGATATAGACCAGCCCGACGCCCTCGGTCTTCAGCTCGGCGATCACCTTGAACAGGATTTCCACCTCGGTCGCCGACAGCGCCGAGGTCGGCTCGTCGAGGATCAGGATCTTCGCCTTGCGGGCGAGAGACTTGGCGATCTCGACGATCTGCTGCTGACCGACCTTGAGATCGCCGACCAGCGTGTCGGGATCGATATTGTGCTCCAGCCGCTTCATCAGCCTGCGGGTTTCCGCGCGCTGGCCCTCGGCATCGATATCGAAGCCGTATCGGGTCTTCTCATGCGCCATGAAGATGTTCTCGGCGACGGTGAGATTGGGGAACAGGTTGAGTTCCTGGAAGATCATGCCGATGCCGTGGCGCTCGGCATCGTCGGTGGAGGTGAACCGGACTTCCTCCCCCTCCATCTCGATCCGGCCTTCGGTCAGTTGCTCGACGCCGGCGATGACCTTCATCATCGTCGACTTGCCGGCGCCGTTTTCGCCGACCAGCACGTTGACGGCGCCCATGCGCAGTTCGAAATCGACCGATTTCAGCGCCACCGTGCCCGGATAGATCTTGGTGCCGCCGATGATCCTCAACCCGACCGGATGCTCTGCGGCCGCCGTCATGGCGAAACCTCGATAACGGTGGGCACGATTTCCGGCTCTTCGTCCAGGCTTCGCAGGGTGAATACGCCGGTGAAGGCGACCGTCTTGCCGACGACATCGCCCTCGGGAATGTCGAGGCCGGCATGGGCCTTCTCGTTCATCGCGCGGGCAAGCTTGGCGAACTCGATCTGGTCGCGGAAATCCGTGAATGTAATGAACGGCATGGCATCGCGCAGCGCCGTGCCGCGGATGATCGGGCCGATCTGCAGCGTGACATCGGGCTCGCCGTCGCCTGTCATGTCGACCTGCATCTTGGCGGCGCGGCTGTCGAGCTTGGCCTCGGTCACCGTGCCTTCGCCTTCAACCACGAAATTCCAGGGATTGGCTTCGCCATCGGGCCTGAGGCCATATTCAGCGCCTGCGGAATCGACGCCGGCTGCAAGCGCCTGCTGCAGGGTTGTATAATCAACGGTGTTTTCCGCAATGACCGGCAAGACCTTGTCTGCCCAGTTCTCGTCGGCATAGGCGGCCATCCGGGCCTCATCAGTCTGCGCCTCGGCCTGCTCGGCATCGGGCTTGTCGGTCGGCACCAGCTTGCAGCCGCCAAGAGGCAGCAGGAGCGCAAGGATCGCCGCCGACAGTTTCATCGCGTGCATGTCACACCCAGCATTTATTCAGGATTTCGGTGATGGCCGGGCCCGGCGCAATGCGCCGGACCCGCTTCGATCAGTTCGAAAGCGCGAATGTTTCGAGCTTGTCGGCGTTCTCGCCATTGATCAGGACGCAATCCATCAGCTGCTTTTCAGGTTGGCCGGTGGAGCCGGTTTTGATGTACTGGTCGGCCTGCTCGACGGCGAGCTGTGCCTGGCGGTAGGCCGGCTGCAAGACGGTCGCCTTGATGCCGCCCTTCATGATCGAATCGCGCACATCGTTGGAACCGTCGAAGCCGACGACGATGACGTCGGTGCGGCCTGCTGCTTCCAGCGCGGCCCATGCGCCCATGGCCATGGTGTCGTTGCCGGAGATCACGCCCTTGATGTCGGGATTGGCCTGGAGGATGGTTTCCATCTTCTCATAGGCTTCGGTCTGCGACCAGTTAGCCGATTGCTGGGCCACCATTTCGAGATCCGGATACTGGTCGATGATGTCGTGATAGCCCGAGGAGCGGATGCCGGCATTGGTATCGGCTTCGCGGCCGAGCAGTTCGACATAGGGGCCTTCCTCGCCCATCAGCCTGACGAATTCCTCGGCGCCGAGCTGCGCGCCCTGATAGTTGTTGGAGACGATCTGGCTGACGGCGATGCCGCTTTCCTTGATCTCGCGGTCGATCAGGAAGGACGGGATGCCCGCATCCTTGGCGCGCTGCACCGGCGCGACCGAGGCATCGGCGCCGGCATTGTCGAGGATGATGGCGGATGCGCCGCGGGCGATCGCGGTATCGAACATTTCCGACTGCTTGTTCGGATCATCGTCATGGACCAGGATCAGCGTGTCATAGCCAAGCTCCTTGGCGCGCGCTTCGGCGCCCACGGCCTCAGCCTTGAAGAACGGGTTGTCGTGGCTTGGCGTTATGATCGCGATCAGGCCTTCGGCATGGGCAAAGGCGGGAAGGGCCGTCGACAAGGCGAAGGCCGCCAGAAACAGGCGTCTCTTGATATTCATAGGTTTTCTCCTCCATCAGTCCATCCCCCATGGATGGCTATCTCCCTGGATCGGACAAACCCTGTGGTATGATAAATCATTTGTCAACAGGTATGATGAGCATTACAGATGAAAACCTGTAAGCGGCCGTTTTCGGTGTTCGGGCCGGCGGAGCGTGATGGAGGAACACATGAACGAAGACTTTATCCGGGTTACCTATCGCATCGAATGCGCCGGTAGCATCGAGGCGATGGCCGCCAAGATCGCCTCCGATCAGTCGACCGGCACCTTCACCGAATTGCCGGGCGAGACCGATGCGGTGCGCAAGCGCTGCGCCGCCCGCGTCGAGACAATCGCGCCGCTCTGCGATACCGAGACGCCCGGCTTCCCCGACAATGAGGGAAAAGGGCCATACCACCGCGCGGACGTGACGATCGCCTATCCGCTGGAGGCGATCGGCACCGATATCGCCGCGCTGATGACGATCGCGATCGGCGGCGTGTTTGCAGCGCGCGGACTGTCGGGCATCCGGGTCATGGATATCGATCTGCCTCAGGCGTGGTCCTGCCACCCCGGTCCGCAATTCGGCATTGCCGGATCGCGCCGGCTGATGGGGGTCGAGAGCGGCCCGATGATCGCCTCGATCATCAAGCCCTCGCTGGGGCTTACCCCGGAGGACACTGCTGCGGTGGTGAAGACGCTCTGCGAAGCCGGCGTCGATTTCATCAAGGACGACGAGAAGATGATGAACCCCGGCTACGCGCCGCTCACGGCGCGGGTCGACGCGATCATGCCTGTCATCAAGGCGCATGCCGAGCGTACCGGCAAGCAGGTCATGTACGCCTTCGGCATCTCGTCCGCCGACCCGGACACGATGATGGAAAACCACGACTATGTGGTGAAGAACGGCGGCAATGCCGCGGTCGTCAACATCAACTCGATCGGCCATGGCGGCATGTCGTTCCTGCGAAAGCGCTCCGCGCTTTGCCTGCACGCCCACCGCAATGGCTGGGATATCCTGACCCGCCACCCTGCGCTCGGCATGGAATTCAGGGCCTATCAGAAGATCTGGCGGCTGCTTGGAGTCGACCAGTTCCAGATCAACGGCATCCGCGCCAAATATTGGGAACCCGACGAAAGCTTCGTCAAATCCTTCCATGACGTGATGACGCCGATCTTCTCCAAGGATGACCGACCGCTGCCCGTGGTCTGCTCGGGACAGTGGGGCGGACAGGCGGTCGAGACCTATGAGCGCACCGGCCGCACGCTCGACCTGATGTATCTCGGCGGCGGCGGCATTCACGGTCATCCGGGCGGCCCGGCCGCCGGCGTGCGCGCCATCCGCCAGGCCTGGGAAGCGGCGGCGTCGGGACAATCACTGGAAGCCTATGCCGCCAGCCATCCGGACCTCGCCGCCTCGCTTGAAAAATGGGGCTAGAGCCCTTCAGGCTTAAATGGAATCCGTTCTGTTTGCCCAAACCGGTCATTCCACGCGAAGAAGTCCGCGCGGCATGGCCATAGCTATGGCGAAGGGCTTCGACAAAGTGGAGGGCCGGTTTGGGCAAACCCGCAAGGGCGGCATTCCATGATCTTCTGATCATGGAATGAACACGCCCGCGATTGAGTCGGTTCAGCGCGTCAAGCGCGCTGAACTGGGCGGCATGAATTTGCGCCATTACCGGCGGTCTTCGGCTTGGACATAGCGACGGCTATGCCCTGCGCCAAAGCCCTTGGTCCTGGCGCAAATTCCTTGCCGCAGAACGCTTCCATTTCAGCCTGAAGGGCTCTAGGCCTCGGCGACGCGCGCGGGGTAAATCTCGAACGCTTCGTGGGTGTCCGCAGGCCCTGAACCTCAGATATTGAGGAAGAGTCCGCTTTTTTGTCCAAAGCTTGGGAGCGCGAGCCCGTTAGATTTGACGAGCCCGCTGGCACGAACCGAACCGATGGAGGCGCTTTCACCTTGGTAATGGCGCTCTCTTCACGCCGTTCATGCCGATGCGGACCTCTCCGAGCGCGGTCAGAGGGAAAGCTGCGGCGTGATGACGAACTATCTCTACGATCTGGCGCGCATCGAGCAGAACCGCGAGCGTTTTGCCAATCAGAGGCGCTGGCGCGCAACAAGGACGCAGGCCGAACCTGGTTTATCCCTTCCGTCAAAATCGTGCGGCCTCGCTATCCGTTTCCGACATAGCGCGCGAGCTCTTCGGGGGATCCGTCCGGAAAGGCCTCCCGCAGATGGTCGAGGAAGGCGGAGACGCGGGCGCTGAGAAGCCGGCGGCTGGGATAGAGCGCCCAGAGCGCGATCTCCGATCCCTCCACGTCGCCCCAATGGTCAAGCCGCCCGGCGGCAAGATCGTGGCTGACAAGGGAAATCGGCAGGCGTGCGACCCCGGCCCCCATCCGCACGGCGTCGCGGACCATGGGGAGCGAGGACAGGCTCAGGACGGGCCGGACGGCGATCGCGGATGGTCCCCCCGCCGTCGCCACATGCCAGGTTTCGCTTTCTTCGGCCCGACCGCGCACCACGGCCGGAGCGGGAGCGCCCTCGGTTGACGGCTTCACCTCCGGGCTTGCCACGACCACAAGCCGGTCGCGGAGGAAGGCCCGGCCGACAAGGCTCTCGTCCGGATCGGGATTGACCCGGATCACAAGGTCGTAGGCTTCCTCGACCATGTCGACGGGCCGGTCTTCGGTGGTGACCTCGAGCCGCACCTCCGGGTGCTTCAGCGCGAAATCCGCGGCAAGCTTTCCCATGGCGGTTTGCGAGAACAAAAGCGGCGCGCTGATCCTGAGGCGCCCGCGCGGCGTCTGGCCGCGCGATGCAATGGCCGAGGCCGTTTCTTCGAGATCGGTGAGGAGGGCGGAGGTTCGTTCGAACAGCGCGCGCCCCTCTTCGGTGAGTTTCAGGGCGCGGCCGCCGCGCTCGAACAGGCGAAGATCCAGGCTCGCCTCCAGTTCCGAGACCCGGCGCGACAGCGTCGCCTTGGGGCGGCCGCTCGCCCGCGCGGCCCGGCCAAATCCTTCATGCCGGGCGACAAGATTGAAATCGGCAAGGGCGAGAAGATCCATCTGTTCCACCTGTGAGACAGTGCGTCCAAAATTGATGTCTATCAGAATGAATTCGGATCACCGATCTTGCAAGTGTCTTCAACACCAAACCGGAGTTTCTCTCATGACCATTCTTGTAACCGGTGCGACCGGCAATGTCGGGCACAATGTCGTCGATCAACTCGTGAAACGGGGCGCGGATGTGCGCGTCCTGGTGCGCGATCCCGCCAAGGCAGACTTTCCGGCGGGCGTCGCCGTCGTCAAGGGCGACCTGCTCGACGTCGGCTCGCTGCGCGAGGCCTTTTCCGGCGTCACCTCGCTGTTCCTGCTCAATGCCGTGGTGCCGGACGAATTCACCCAGGCGCTGATCGCTCTCAACATCGCCCGCGAAGCCGGGATCGAGCGCATCGTCTATCTCTCGGTGATCCACAGCGACCTCTATGTGAACGTGCCGCATTTTGCCGGCAAGTTCGGTGTCGAGCGGATGATCGAGGCAATGGGAATGCACGCGACCATCCTGCGCCCGGCCTATTTCATCGACAATGAAGTGATGATCAAGGACGTAGTGACCGGCTACGGCATCTACCCGATGCCGATCGGCACCAAGGGGCTCGCGATGGTCGATGCCCGCGACATCGGCGAAGTCGCCGCGATCGAGCTTATCCGCCGCGAAAACGCACCCGACCCGCTGCCTCTCAACCGCATCAACCTGGTCGGCCCGGAAACGCTGACCGGTCCCGACGTTGCGGCGATCTGGAGCGAGGTGCTCGGCCGCGAGATCGCCTATCCGGGCGAGGATTTCGCCGGTTTCGAGCAGAACATGCAGCAGGCCATGCCAAGCTGGATGGCCCTCGACATGCGCGTCATGGCCGAGCGCTTCGTCTCCGACGGCATGGTGCCGGAAGAGGGCGACGTCGAGCGGCTGACGACCATGCTCGGCCGCCCGCTCCGCACCTATCGCGACTTCGCCGCGCAGATCGCCGGCTGACCCCTCACACTCAGGAGACGTATCATGATCTATTCGACCGCCACCGTTCCGGTAAACCCGGCCGGCGAAATCAGGCTCACCCGCGAACAGGCCTGGAAGGGCCTGGAACTGAAGGCCCGCGATGCGCGCCTGTTCCTGCCGGAGGGCCTTTGCACACGCTGCGACGTCAGCGCGGAAAGCGCAACCCACTTCGTGCGCGACGCAACGATCGCCGGAGCGGACCTGCGCGAGATCATCGTGCTCGAGCCTCTGACCAAAGTCACCTTCTTCCAGGCGACCGGCCCGCGCGAAGGCGCGATCATCAACGAGCTGTTCGAGGATGAGGCGGGCACGTTGTGGCTCAAGTTCTACTGCTATCTCGGCCTGCGCGACAAGGCGCCGGACGGCCCCGAGGAACAGGCCGAGCAGGCGCAGTTCGACAGCGACAAGGGCTACAAGGCCGCGCTGCTGTCGACGCTCAAGCGCACCCGCGAACTCCTCGCCGAAGGCCGGCTCTGACCCTGGCAACAACCATCAACCGCGGGAGCGCCGCAAGCAAGGCGTCCCGCTTTTCGAAAGAAAACGTCATGGAAAACTCAATATCGACCCAAAGAGTTGCGTCCCATCCGAAACTGCTCGTCCTCGGCGCCACCGGAGGCACCGGCCGGCTGATCGTCGCCCAGGCCATTTCGCGCGGATACGACGTCACCATTCTCGCCCGCAATGCCGAAAGGGCCAAGGGGCTGGAAGGCGCGAAGCTCGTCATCGGCGACGCCCTCGATGAGACCGCGCTGCGGTCGGCGCTTGAAGGGCAGGATGCCGTGATCAGCGCGCTCGGCACGCCGGCAAGCCCGTTTCGCGCGGTGACGCTGCTCTCCGCCGCGAGCAAGGTGCTGGTCGCGGCGATGCAGGATCAGGGCGTCAAAAAGCTCGTCGCCATCACCGGAATGGGCGCGGGCAAAAGCCGGGGGCATGGCGGCTTTGTCTTCGACCGCCTCATCATGCCGCTCCTGTTGCGGAAGGTCTATGCCGACAAGAACCGGCAGGAAGACGTCATCCGCACGAGCGGCCTGGACTGGGTGATCGTGCGCCCCTCGGTCCTGAACGACAAGCCGCCGCGCGGTAGCGTCCGCGCCCTGCTCGATCTTGAAGGCTTCAACGGCGGAACGATCGCCCGCGCCGATGTCGCCGACTTCGTCCTCGATCAGGTGGAAAGCGATGCCTTCAAGGGAAAGACGCCGCTTGTGACATGGTGATGCGTGAGAGGGGCGCGGAAGTCGCGTGTGAGCGCCGGTTTCAGACATAAATCGACATCAACTGAAAGCGCACATCTAGGACATCAGCGCCGTGATGAACTGCGGGCCGGGGGAGGGGAACTTGTCGATCTGTTCGCGTGCGAGGCCTTCATCGGTGATGATGGTGTCGATGGCATCGATTGCGGCGGTCTTGTGCAGGGCGCGTTCCATGAAACGGCTGGAATCGGCCATCAGGATGACCCGGTTTGCAGCCGCGATCATGGCGCGCTTCAACTGGACCAGTTCCAGCAGGGTTTCCGAAACGCATTGCTCGTCAATTGCAGCTGCGGACATGAAGAACAGGTCGCAGCGAATGTCGGCAAGGAAACTCAGGCCCGGCTCGCCGAGAAGGCTGAAGGAGCCGAACCGGCATGCCCCGCCGGGGACGATCAGCTTGATGTTCGGCTTGTAGGTCAGCACCTGGGCGACATGGAGGTCGTTGGTGATGATGGTCAGCGGTATATCGAGGCTGGCGATTTCTTCCGCCAGCAGGTGACAGATGACGGCGCCGGTGTCGATCAGCAGGGCCTGATCGGGCTCGATAAAGCGCAAGGCCTCGCGCACGATCCCCTGCTTTTCCTCAAGCGCGGTGCGGCGTGCGAGATCCGTTGAAGGCTCGTAGGTCGCGCGCGAGCGGATGCTGACGGCGCCGCCATGGGTGCGCTTCACCAGCCCTTCGGAGGCCAGAAGGTCGAGGTCGCGCCGGATCGTCGACACGGAGATGCCGAACATGCGGGCCAGATCCTGGCTGGTGCCGGCCTGGTTGCTCTTGAACCAGTCCACCAGTTGCTGGCGGCGCTCGGCCGGCAGGAGTTCTTCCGTGTTGTTGTCGTCGTCCAAGTTCCAGCCTTCAGGTCGAGTGTCTTCAAGGTTCCGCAGAGGCGGTGTCACAGGGTATTGGGCAACCAAAGCACAATCTGCGGGAAAACCGCAAGCAGGGCGGTACCGATACACAACAGCAGAAAAAACGGCAAGGCGGCGCGCACGGTCTTGCCGATGGTCTCCCCGGTCAGCGCCTGCAGAATGAAGAGGTTGAGGCCCACCGGCGGGGTAAGCGCGCTCATCTCGATCATGATGACGAGGTAGACGCCGAACCAGAGCGGATCGAAACCGGCATGCACGATCAGGGGCACGGCGATCGGGACGGTCATCACGGTCATCGACGTGCCGTCGAGGAACATGCCGAGCACGATATAGAGAACGGCGAGGATCAGCAGAACGCCATAGGGCGACAGGTTCATCGCGGCGATGCTTTCGGTGATCATCGTCGGCAGGTGCATGTAGGCGATCGCAGACGACAGGAAGGCCGAGGCCGCGATCAGCATCAGGATCATCGACGAGACGCGGATCGTGCTTTTCAGGCTGTCAATCATCAGCTGCCAGGCGAACTGCCCGGTTACGAGCGTGATCACGATCGCGCCGAAGACCCCCACCGCGGCCGCCTCCGAGGGCGTGGCGACGCCGGTGTAGATCGCGCCCAGCACGATCGTCATCAGCACCAGGATGGGGACCAGATCCAGCAATCCTCTCAAGACCACGCTCCACGATACCGGCTCGCCATGGGGCGGTGCCACCGAAGGGCGGATGAGCGAGACGAGGGCGATGTAGCCGGAGTAAAGCGCCGCCATCATCACGCCGGGCAGGAGGCCGGCGGCAAACAGCTTGGCGATCGAGACCTGGGCCAAAACGCCATAAACGATCATCGCGATGGAAGGCGGAATGAGCAGCCCGAAGCTTCCGGCGCCAGCCAGCGAACCGGAGGCGAGCGAAACGTCATAACCGCGCGCCTTCAGTTCCGGAATGGTGATCTTGCCGACCGTGGCGGTTGTCGCCGTCGACGAACCCGAGATCGCGGCGAAGATGGTGCAGCCGATGACATTGGTGTGCAGCAGGCCGCCGGGAATGCGCGAAACCAGCGGCGAAAGGCCGCGGAACAGGCGGTTCGAGATATCCGTGCGGAAGATGATATCGCCCATCCAGATGAAGATCGGGATGGCGGCAAGCTCCCACGACACGGCAGAGGACGATACGACCTTGGTGGCGATCGAGCCGATCCGGACCCAGCTGAAATCGAGCGCGAAATACATCGCGCCGGCGCCGACCAGCATCAGGCCGGCGAAGATCCACGTGCCGGCGCCGAGGAAGAGGACGAGCAGCAACAGCAGCGTCAGGACGGACATTGAAACGGACATGGCTTGCGTTCCTCGGCTAGAGCGTCAGCGCGCGCTCGTCGGCATGACCGACGGCGAGAAGCCTGAGGATGCGCACGAAAACCTGAAAGGCCATCAGAGACAGGCCGATCAGAAAGAAGCTTTCGGGGATCCACATGGGGATGGGAAGATAGGTTTCGGAAACGGTGCCCCGGCTCCAGTTCTTGAACACGGACTTCCACTGGTACCAGGCCATGAACAGCATCAGCGCCTCGACAGCGACGAGCGTGAAGAACTCGCACATCCATGCCAGTTTCGGTCCGGCCCGATCGGTCAGCACCTTGACGCGGATCATGAAGCCTTCCTCCAGCGCCCAGGCCGCGGACAGGAAGCCGACGGCGGCAACGCCGTTGCCGACCAGCGAGTCGGCCATGAAGGTCGATTTCGAAAACAGCCTCAGGCAGATCTCCAGAAGCGTGAATGCGGTCATCAGGACCAGGATGCAGGCGGCAATGACCGCCGCCGTCCGATTGAGGATCGTCGAGGCGTGCGCAATCAGCCGCAACCATGTCGGATCATCGCTCGCCTCGCTCATGTGATGTGAATGCGGTTCTTCAAGCGCCATGATCGTCTCCGCTGCAGCGGGCAATCACAGTCTTCGTGCTGCAAGCCCGCTGATTGAAATGCATCAGACAGCCCGCCCCATAGCAGGAGCGGGCCGCAGGAGGAGAGATATCAGCCTGCCTTCAGCGCATCAAACCTGGCCAGCACATCAGCGCCGCGGGATCCGGTTTTCGCCACCCAGTCCTCGCGCACGGCAGCGCCGGCGGCATTCAGCGTCGCGAAGACGTCGTCCGGCACATCGGCCGCCGTGGTGACGGTCATGCCGTGGTCGCGCAGGATCGTGTAGGAAGCCTCGATGCTGTCGGTCATGATCTGCCAGTTATAGGCGTCGCAGCTTTCCGTGATGCCGAGCATGGCGTCCTGGACATCCTTCGGCAGGGCGTCGAACGCATCCTTGTTCACATGGCACATGAACAGGCCCATGGCATAGTTCAACTCGGTGAAATCGCTGAGATAGTCCCAGAGCGAAAGCTGCACGCCGCCATCGGCCGAGGTGAGCACAGCGTCGATCGCGCCGGTCGAAAGCTGGGGGATCAGATCGGACCATGCGATCTGCAGCGGCGCCGCGCCCGCCTTCATCAGCGTCTGCGTGCCGTTGACGTCGTAGGTGCGGATGCGCAGGCCGTTGAGCGCGTCCATGGATGTGATCGGCCGGTCGGCGAAAATGCCGGATGGCGGGTTCGGCATCGCCCACAGCAGGACCATGTTATTGTCGGCGAAGATCTTTTCATATTCCGGCCGGGCCGCCTGCCACAGCAGATAGGCTTCCTTTGGCGTCTTGGCGATGAAGGGCAGGGAGGACAGGTTGAACAGCGGATCGATGCCGCCGAGCTGGGTCATCAGGGTCACGGCGGTCTGCACCGCGCCATCCTGCACGGCGTCGAACTGGTCCGCCGACTTGTAGCCGAGCGCGCCGCCGCCCTGATAGGTGATGGCGATCTGGTCGCCGACCTTCTTCTGCAGCTCGGTCAGGAAATATTTCGACGCCTTGCCCGAAAGGGCGTCGGCATTGTACTCGTCCGCCATATCCCAGCGAATGGTCGAGGCGGCGAAGGCGCGATTGCCAAGGGCGCCAATCGCACCGGCCAGGGCGGCATTGCGCATCAGCGTACGTCTTGTGATGGTCATTCGGTTCCCCTTTCGTAAGGCTTTGCGCCCGCCCGCTGTTCGGCCGGGCACCGAGACGTTTTCGTTCTTCGGATTTGGCAAGGTAAGCAGCCTTGGCAAAAACTGTCAATCAAAAACGCATAAAAGATCATCTTTTCTGAAGAATAGCGCGTTTTGGTGCGCGGTTTGATGCATTTTTGCCCGATATTTTGATCTCTCTGTCGATTGACGGTTGCTATCTCACCGTAAATCGACCATAAAACGCCATATAAGCGCATAAAGCGGCGAACGACCTTCTGATAACGTTTCAAGAGAATTCGATACATGCATACTTCACCACAGGACGCGCCGGTTATCCTGATATCCGGCGCCAATCGCGGCATCGGCGCGGCGATCGTCCGGGATCTGCTTCAGCATGGCTACCGGCTTTCGCTCGGCGCGCGCGATGTTGCCAAGCTCGAGGCCCAGTTCGGTGCGCCCGGCGACAGGCTGGGCTATCACCGCTTCGATGCCTTCGAGCCGGAGACGGCGAAAGCGTGGGTCGACGAAACGGTTGCCCATTTCGGCCGCATCGACGGCCTCGTCAACAATGCCGGGAGCGGCGAGCAGGTGCAGCTTACCGATGACAATGAGGAGGCGCTGGACCGGCTCTGGGCCGTGAATGTCAAGGCGCCGCTCCGGCTGACGCGGCTGTGTCTACCGCATCTGGAAGAAACCGGTCGCGGCCGGATCGTCAACATCGTTTCGATGTCCGGCAAGCGGGTGCGCAACGGCTTCGTTGGCTACAACATGACCAAGTTCGCGGTCATGGGGCTGACCCACACGACGCGTCATGTCGCCTGGGAAAAGGGCGTGCGTGCCACCGCGATCTGCCCAAGCTTCGTGCGCACTGAAATGAGCTCCTACACCAGCAAGGTCAAACCCGAGGACATGATCCAGCCGGAAACCATGGCCGAACTGGTGCGCACCGCGATCGAGCTTCCCAACAATGCGGCGATGGCGGAAATGCTGGTCAACTGCCGCCTCGAAGACATGCTCTGAGGAGAGCGCCATGCCGGTTCCGAATTTGCAGCGTCCGGGCTTTGCCGCGCCTCTGCCCGAAAGTGCTGATGTCGTCGTCATTGGCGGCGGTATTGCCGGGGTGACGACCGCGCTGTTCCTCGCCGAGGCCGGGGTCAATGTCGTGCTCTGCGAAAAGGGCACGATTGCCGCGGAACAGAGCTCGCGCAACTGGGGCTGGGTGCGGCAGATGGGGCGCGATCCCAAGGAATTGCCGCTGACGATCGAAAGTCTCAACCTCTGGCGCGATATCGACCGGCGTTTCGGCATCGAGACCGGCTTCCGCGAAACCGGCATCACCTATGTGTGCCGCACGAAAGCGGAGATCGCCGAATTCACCGCCTGGGAGAAATATGGCCGCGAGGCCGGCATGCCCTCGACGCTTCTCGATTCCGCCGGCCTGCAGAAACTGCTGCCGGGCATTGCCGCGCAATATACGCTGGGGCTCCATACTGCCAATGACGGCCGCGCCGAGCCGGAACGGGCCGTGCCGCAGATGGCATCGGCCGCCGTGCGTCTCGGCGCGACGATCACCGAAAACTGCGCCGTGCGCGGGATTGAGACGGCGGGCGGTCGCATCAGCGGCGTTGTGACAGAAAAGGGGACGATTGCAACGTCGAGCGTCGTCGTCGCGGCGGGCGCCTGGTCGCGTCTCTTCCTTGGCAATCTTGGGCTCGATTTCCCGCAGCTGAAGCTGCTCGGCACGGCCGCACGGATCGAAAGCGATGGCGCCGTGCCGGACATGCCGGTCGGCGGCGGCGACTTTTCCTTCCGCAAGCGTCTCGACGGCGGCTATACCATCGCCCAGCGCAATGCCAATGTCGCGCCGGTCACGCCGGACAGCTTTCGCCTGTTCTTCGACTTCCTGCCGACGCTCATGACGAGTTGGCGGGAGCTGAAGCTGCGCGTCAACGGCCAGACGGTGAGCGAACTGAAGATGCCGCGCCGCTGGTCGCTCGACCAAGTCACACCCTTCGAGGCGATCCGGACGCTCGATCCTGTCCCGCATGCGCCGTTCAACCGCAATGCGGTCCGCAACCTGACGCGCGCCTTTCCGGCCTTCGCCGATGCCCGCCTGACCCATAGCTGGGCCGGCATGATCGATGCGACGCCGGATGCCATTCCGGTCATCGGCCCGATTGCGGCCGTGCCCGGCCTCTATCTGTCATCGGGCTTTTCCGGCCACGGCTTCGGCAGCGGGCCGGGTGCGGGCCGCCTGATGGCCGAGATTGTCCGCAATGAAAAAACCTGCGTTGATCCGGCGCCTTTCCGGTATGAACGCTTTTCGAAGACTGCCAAGGCCGCCTGAAGAGCGGCGCGACGGCACGGCGCGCAGGCGGAAAAAAGGTGCAGACCTTTTCGTCCGCAATGCGCGTCAAAACAAAGGGAACACGATATGGCCTGGAGAATCGGCGTCGATTCCGGCGGAACATTCACCGATGTCTGTCTCTTCAATGATGAGACCGGAGCAATCGAGATCTGGAAGGTCTCGTCCACCCCGGACGATCCGTCGCGGGCGATCGCCCAAGGCGTGGTCGAGGGGCTGGAAAAGGTCGGCGCGACGGCCGGTGATCTCGCCTTTCTCGGCCACGGCACCACGGTCGCCACCAATGCGCTGATCGAACTGCGCGGCGTGAAAACGGGCCTCGTGGTGTCCGACGGGTTTCGCGACCTGCTCGAAATCGGCCGCCAGAAGCGTCCGAACCTTTACGACATGTTCGCCGAAAAGCCGGAACAGCTCGTCACCCGCGACCTGCGCCGGGAGGTGCCGGAGCGGCTGAAGGCGGACGGCAGCGTCGCCGTGCCGCTCGACGAGGATGCGCTGCGCGACGCCTTCCGCGCGCTTGCCGCCGAGGATATCAAGGCGCTGGCGATCTGCTTCCTCTATGGCTTCCTCAATACCGCGCATGAAGAGCGCGCGCTCGCGATCGCGGCGGAGGAACTGCCGGAGGTGTTCGTCTCTACCTCCCATGCCGTCGCGCCCGAGTTCCGCGAATATGAGCGGCTGTCGACCACGGTGGTCAACGCCTATCTCGGCCCGGTGATGCAGCGCTATATCCGCCGGCTGAAGGATAGGCTCGCCGAAGTCGGCCTGAAGGTTGCGCCGCAGCTCACCCAGTCCAACGGCGGCGTCATCGGCTTCGATCAGGCGAGCAGCCTGCCGGTGCGCACCGTGCTCTCCGGTCCCTCGACCGGCGTCGTCGGCGCCCAGGCGATCGGCAAGATGGCCGGTTTCGACAACATCATCACCTTCGATGTCGGCGGCACCTCGTCCGACGTGGCGCTGCTGCAGAACGGCGTCTGCCAGCTCACCGGCGAGGCCGATGTCCACGGCTACCCGATCAAGGCGCCGATGCTCGACATCCACACCGTCGGCGCCGGCGGCGGCTCGATCGCCCATGTCGATACCGGCGGCCTCCTGAAGGTCGGGCCGCGTTCGGCCGGCGCCCATCCGGGCCCGGTCTGCTACGGGCTCGGCAATGAGGAGCCGACGGTGACCGACGCCAATATCGTGCTGCAGACGCTGAACCCGGTGGAAATCCTCGGCGGCCGCATGAAGGTGCGGCATGATCTGGCGCTCGCCTCGATCCAGCGGCTGGCCGACAGGCTCGGCGTCGGCGTGATGGAAACGGCGCAGGGCATTATCTCGGTCGTCACCGCCAATATGGCGAAGGCGATCCGGGTGATCTCGGTCCAGCGCGGCCATGATCCGCGCGACTATGCGCTGATGGCCTTCGGCGGCGCCGGACCGCTGCATGCCGCACGCCTTGCGCGCGAGCTGGACATGAAGACGGTGATCGTGCCGCTGACGCCCGGAACGCTCTGCGCGCTCGGCCTGCTGCTGACCGACCTGCGTTCCGACTTCGCCCTGTCGCGGCTGATGCAACTTTCAGAGGCCGCGCGCCCCGCTCTGGAAGAGGGGTTCGCGACGCTTGCCGAACAGGCCGATGTCTGGTTCGCTGCGGAAAACATCGCCGGGGATCGCCGTGTCATCACCCGCACGGTGGACATGCGCTATGCCGGGCAGAATTACGAGCTTTCGGTCACGGTTCCGGCCGGACCGATCACGGCGGAGACCTTCACAGCGCTCGAGAAGGGCTTCGAGGCGGCGCACCGCCAGCGCTTCGGCTTCATCGCCGAGGGCGAGCCGATCCAGCTCGTCACCCTGCGCGTCGAGGCCGCCGGCATCGTCGACAAGGCCGAATTCCAGCGCCAGGACGATCACGGGCCCGATGCCTCGGGCGCGAAGATCGGCGAACGCGATGTGTGGATGTCGGAAGCCGGCGGTTTCGTCACCTGCCCGGTCTATGAGCGCGGCCTGATGAAGGCCGGCAATGTCATCACCGGCCCGGCGATCGTCGAGCAGATGGACACGACCACCGTGCTGCTGCCGGAGATGACCGGCACGGTCGATCCCTATCTCAATCTCATCCTGGAGGTTTGAACGATGACCGCCATCGATCCCATCACAGTAGAAGTCATCGGCTCGGCGCTGCAGTCCATCGTCGAGGAGATGGGCGAGGCGCTGGTGCGCGCCTCCTATTCGACCAATATCAAGGAGCGCCGCGACTGCTCGACCGCGCTGTTCGACCGCCACGGCAACACGCTTTGCCAGGCCGAGCATATCCCGATGCATCTCGGCTCCTTCCTCGGCGTGATTGGCGCGATCTACGGTCGGTTCAAGATGAACGACATCAAGCCTGGCGATGTGTTCATGGCCAATGACGCCTATGCCGGCGGGGCGACCCATCTGCCGGATATCGTGCTCGCCGAGCCGATCTTCGTCGCAGACACGCTGGTGGCCTGGGCCGTCAACACCGCCCACCATTCGGATTTCGCCGATCGCGGCCACGAGCATATCTATCAGGAAGGTCTGCGCATTCCGCCGGTCCGGCTCTATCGCGAGGGCGTGCTGAACCAGGACCTGCAGGAAATGTTCCTGCTCAACTGCCAGGTTCCGCGCGAACGCCTCTCAGACCTGCGCGCCCAGATGTCGGCCAACCGGCTCGCCGTTCAGCGCATGCAGGATCTCTGCGGCAAATACGGCACGGACAAGGTGCTGGCCGCCGGCGAGGCGTTGCAGGATTATGCCGAGCGCAAGATGCGCGCCGGCATTGCCGCCATTCCGGACGGCACCTACAGCTTCTCCGACCAGTTCGACTCGAACCAGCGCGGCGACCGGATCCGGCTGTCCGTCGAGATTACCATTGCCGGCGACGAGATGACCCTCGCCTTCGACGGTCCGCCGCAGCTTCGCGCCGGGCTGAACCTGATCTACACCTCGCTGCTGGCGGCGAGCTATTTCGCGGTGAAGTCGGTCGTCGATCCGACGATCCTGCCCAATGCCGGCCTTGCCCGACCGCTGACGGTGACCGCGCCGAAGGGCTCGATCCTCAACTGCGAGCATCCGGCGGCGGTCGATGGCCGCATCGCGGCGGCCCAGCGGGTCTGCGACCTCGTCTATGGCGCGCTCGCCAGGGCGCTTCCCGGCAAGGTCATGGCCGCCGGCAATGGCTGCTGCACCGGGGCGATCTTCAACGGCACCCATGAGGACGGCTCGATCTGGGTCTATCTCGAAACCATCGGCGGCGGCGGCGGCGCGCGACCATCCTCCGACGGGCTTTCGGGCATTCATGTCAGCCTCACCAACACCTCGAACCTGCCGGTGGAATCGCTGGAGCTCGAATATCCGCTGACGCTGCTGCGCTACGAACTGGTGGATGATTCCGCAGGCGCCGGCACCTGGCGTGGCGGCATGGGCGTGCGCCGGGTCTACCGCGCGGAAAAGGCCTGCCGGTTCACCGTCGAGGGGTCGCGGGTGGCTTCCGAGCCCTGGGGCCTTGATGGCGGCACCTCCGCACGGGGCACCGTGCTCGACTTCGGCGACGGCCGCACGGATTTCGCCGGCATGGTCGACCTGAAGCCCGGCCAGATCGTCTCCATCACCACGCCCGGCGGCGGCGGTTACGGCGATCCGGCGGGCCGCGATCCGGCGGCCGTCCGGCGCGACCTTGCCGAAGGGCGCATCAGCACGGCGACGGCGGAGCGCTTTTACAAGCAGTAATCGCCCGGCCGGCATTTCATCCGATTCCCATCCTCGTCGCAGGCGGCAGCGCCTGCGGACACTCTTCCTTTGTCCTTCTCAAACTCAAACCGAACAGGAAAAACCATGGTCAAGATCACCAAAGTCAAATCCGGCTCCATCTTCGAAACCAAGGAAAGCTATTCGCGCATCGTCTGCGTCGATGACTGGATCTTCGTGTCCAACACCGCCGGCCGCAACTACAAGACCCGCGAAATGTCGACCGATCCGGTCGAGCAGGCCCGCCAGTGCTTCGACAATATCGAGGGCGCGCTGAAGGCGGTCGACTCCTGCCTTGCCGATGTCGTCCAGTCGAAGATCTTCATCCCTTACGTCGAGGATGCCAAGGCGGTGATGGAATATGTCGGCGAGCGCTTCCGCGGCATCGATCCGCAGCGCACCGTGACCTGCTCGCCGCTCGGCGCGCCGGATTTCAAGGTCGAGATCGAAGTCACCGCCTATCGCGGCGCCTCCAAGGCAGAGGTCGAGGAAATCACCATCTCGCTCGGCTGACCACCGCGTTACAGCAATTCCAGATGAAGTGGATACCGGTTCACCGTCCGGAATTGCGTTAAAACAAAGAGATAGAACCTTTCCGCGTTTCCGTGAAATGCGGAAAGCTTCTAAAGCGCACTGCCGCTGCTGTCGCGGATTGCAAGTTCCGGCTCTATCATCGTAACGCGCGGAGAAGGCAGTTTGCCGGATGCCGCGATCAGCTTCAGAAGCCGTTCGATCGCAAGTCGTGTCAGGATATCGATCTCATAGCTCACGCTCGACAGCGGCGCGCTCAGGAATTCGCTCATTTCAAGATTATCGAAACCGATCAGCGCGACATCGTCGGGGACACGGAGCCCATGCTTCTGGCACCAGCGCACCGCGCCGACAGCGATATAATCATTGGCCACGAAAACGGCGGTGGGCCGGTTTGCTGCGGCCATCAGCGTATCCATCGCCCAGTAGCCGGCGGCCGGACCATAGCCCGCGGGCGAGACCTGCAACTCGGGATCGAAAGCAATGCCGGCGCTTGCAAGCGCCTGAACGTAGCCGTCGAATTTTTCATGATTGCCTTCGGAGGCATTGCTGTCGAGCGTGCCGATGCGTCGGTGCCCGAGATCGATGAAATGCCTTACGGCCTTGTAGACCCCGACTTTTTCGTCGACCCCGACCATATCCACGCCGATATCCTCGCCGCAGGTCAGCAGCACCACCGGAAAATTGGCCCGGCGCAGCTTGATCAGATGCTCGAAATTGCGATCGCCGCGCGCAGGGTAGATCAGCATGCCGTCAACCTGGCGCGAACGGAACATTTCGATGGCCGCGACTTCCTCGCGCCGCGTATTGTTGGAGGTCGCAAACAGCGTGCCGTAGCCGAGCTTCGCCAGTTCCTTCTCGATCATCCGCGAGGTTTCGGTGAGGATCGGGTTGGTGATATCGGCAAGCACGAGGCCGATGGTCTTGGTCTCGCGGCTGGTCAGCGATTTGGCGACGTGATTGGGCAGGTAGTTGAGTTCGCGCGCGGCGGTGCGGATGAGGTCACGCGTCGCCTCGGGAATGCGCGGGCTGTCGCGCAGGGCAAGAGAAACGGTGTTTTTGGAATAGCCGGTCCGGGCCGCGATATCGGCGAGCCGGGCCCCTGAATTGCCCATGCCTAACAGTCATCCTTTCTGCGGTGGGCCGCCGGCCCGAAGACCGGCAGGCTCGAATTCGTCTCAGCGGCCTTCGCGGTGAAGGCGATCGATCGCCTCGAACTGCAGGCAGCCGGGTTTCATTTCCATCAGTTCGATGCGGTTGCCGTCCGGGTCCTCAAGCCAGGCCTGACGGTTGCCGTCGAGCCCTTCCTTGATCGGCGACAGCAGCGTTATACCCGCTTCCTCGATGCGGGCAACCGTGCCGTCTAGGTCCTCGATCGTGAAGCACATGTGGTTGACGCCATTGGCGTTCCAGCCCGGCGCCCGGTCGTTTTCGGCGCCTGGGAAAATCTCCAGATACTGGTCGTCGGTGATCCTCAGATAGACCAGCCACGGCGTGCCGTCGTCATTGTGCAAACGCAGCATCTCCGGAAAACCCAGGCGTTTTTCATAATATTCCAGTGACTTTTCGAGGTCTGTCACCTTGATGGCGACATGCCCGATGTGAACGATACCCTTCATGAAATTCCTCCCACGCACACTTTCGAAGATAAGGACGACCCGGGCAAGGTGCAGTTCCCGGGATCGTATCCGGCCTGTAGTACCGGTAACACGGACAGGTTTTAGCCAAGCCGCATGACTTGTCAATGCCGTCTTCAGTCCCAGTCTGGCGCCCAGTCGAAATCGATATAGCGCCGGCCGCAATCGACCCTGGCGATCGTCGCCATATCCTCATCGCTCAACGTCACCGCCTGTGCGGCGAAATTGCTCTTCAGCCGCTCCGGCTTTCCCGACGCCGGGATAACCGCATGACCCTTGGCCATGGACCAGGCGAGCGCAAGCTGTTCGACGGTGCAGTTTTTCTCCGCGGCCAGCGGCTCCAGCACGGGGTCGCCCGCGAGCTTGCCCCTGGCAATCGGCAGGTAGCATGTGACGGAAATCCCATTTTCCCGGCAATAATCGGCCAGAATCCGGTTCTGGAGGTAGGGATGGCACTCGAACTGGTTGTTGACGATCCTGAGGCCTCCGAGCATCGACTGGGCCTCGGCAAGGAGAAGCCGGGTAAAATTCGAGACCCCGATCATTCGCGTCAGACCGGCCGCGTGCGCTTCCGCGATTTGCTCGACATAGGTCGAAAGCGCGACCTTGTTCTTCGGCGAGGGCCAGTGCAGCAGGGTGAGGTCGACCTGATCGAGGCCGAGCCGGTCAAGGCTCTGCCGGAGCGACGGCACCAGCATGCCGGGGCCGAAGTTCTCCGTGGAAATCTTGGTCGTGACGAACACGTCTTCCCGTTTCAGCCCGGATCGGCGAAGCGCCTCCCCGCATTCGCGCTCCGTGTCATAGGTCTGCGCGGTATCGATGTGCCGGTAGCCGATTTCCAGCGCCGTCAGGATCGCGTCGATACCGGCGGATCCCGTACGGTCGAACGTTCCGAGCCCCATCAAGGGCATACCGTATTGATTTCTCTTCATATTTCTCCTCCCCCTGTTCTTTCAACCGCTCCTCCGCCGCCGCCCGGCAATGCAGGCAACAACCGAAGCTTTTGCCGTGAAAGCGTGCTCGCCGATTTTCCCTGTTGACCGGAATACGAACATAGCCGTATGTTACCGGTAATACAACATTGATGGGAGCGATGTTGCAGGAAGCCGCGGACCCCGGCGCAAGGGGCAGGCGGAAAGGGAGGAACATGCGTATTCGGTGGAGCCGATGGTCGCCCCAGCTCGCGCTGGCGCCGGCGGTCATCATCACATTCGTCGCCTTTTTCGGGTCGATGCTCTGGACCATCTATCTGAGCTTCACCCGCAGCCGGCGGTTTCCGGATTATGCCATCGACTGGGGCGATTGGTCGCGTCAGTACGAGCGTCTGTTCAAGGATGACGCCTGGCTCATCTCGCTGAAAAACCTGCTGATTCTCGGTGTCGGCAGCACGCTGGCGATCGGCTTCGGTTTCATTCTCGCCTGCCTGATCAACGCCGAGAAGCGCGGGGAGGGCGTCTTCCGCACGGTCTTTCTTTATCCGCTCGCCGTGTCGCTGATCGTCACCGGCGTCGCCTGGCGCTGGCTGTTCGATCCGAGCCTCGGCCTGCAGAATTTCTTTCATTCGATCGGCATGGAATGGGTGCGGTTCGACTGGCTGTCCTCCGGCGATACCGCGATCTACGGCATCATTCTCGCCTCGATCTGGCAGGGCTCCGGCTTCTACATGGCGCTGATGCTGGCCGGGCTGAAGGGCATCAATTCGGAAATCTGGAGCGCGGCCAAGCTCGATGGCGTCGGCACGTTTCGCTTCTATATCGAGATCATCGTGCCGATGATGCGCTTCACCTTTCTCACTTGCGCCATCCTGCTCTCGCTCGGCGTGGTCAAGGCCTATGACATCGTGGTCGCCATGACCAATGGCGGACCGGGGCAATCGACCTATGTGCCGGCCTATTTTACCGTCAACGCCTACTGGCAGAAATCCAATCTCGGCTATGCCTCCGCCGCTGCGGTCATCATGCTGCTGATCACCCTCGCCGTGTTCCTGCCGCTAGTGATGCTGACGGCCTGGCAGCAGCGCCGCAAGGGGAGCCCCGCATGACGCTTCCGACAGATGCCGGACCGACAGCGCCGTTTCCCGCGGCAAGGCCGCGCGCGGTGACCGATCGCCCGGTCTATTTTCCCCGGCCGAAGAAACGGATCAGTCCGCGGTCGATCGCCATCCTGGTTTTCCTCGTCATGTGCGCTGCGTTCTTCTGCCTGCCGCTCTACGTCATCGTCGTCACCTCGCTGAAGACCATGGACCAGATCCGGCTCGGCGACATTTTCGCGCTGCCGACGACATGGACGCTTCAGCCCTGGCTGACGGCGTGGAACGATGCCTGTTCCGGGATCAACTGCAACGGGCTCAAGGTCGGCTTCGTCAATTCGCTGATGATCCTGTTTCCCTCGTTGATCCTGTCGCTCGCGGTTTCCTCGGTGACCGGCTATGCGCTGGCGCTGTGGAATGTGCGCTGGGCCGGGCCGTTCATGTTCCTTCTGTTCATGTGTGCCTTCGTGCCCTTCCAGATCATCATGATCCCGCTGATCGTGCTGTCGGGCCTCGTCAAGGTCTATGGCACGGTCTGGGGCATCGCGATCGTCCACGCAATCCTGTCGCTCCCGCTGCTGACCCTGATCTTCCGGAACTATTACAAGGACATACCCGACGAGATCATGCGCGCGGCGATGATGGATTGCGGCTCGTTCTGGCGGGTGTTCGTCGAGATCATCATTCCGATGTCCGGCAATATCCTGATCGTGGTGCTGATCATGCAGATCACCCACATCTGGAACGACTTCCTGGTCGGACTGACATTCGGCGGCCTCGGCACCCAGCCGATGACCGTCATTCTCGCCAATGTGGTGATCACCACCACCGGCGAGGTCCGTTACAACGAGAACATGGCGGCAGCGCTTCTGACCGCAATCCCGCCGCTCGTCATCTATTTCTTCCTCGGCAAGTTTTTCGTGCAGGGGATCACTGCCGGCGCAATCAAGGGATAATCCATGCCTGAGATCCGTTTCGAACACATCGTCAAGGATTACGGCGCGCTGACCGTGCTGGACGATCTCAATCTTTCCGTCGATGACGGCGCCTTCCTGGTGCTGCTCGGCCCGTCCGGCTGCGGCAAGACCACGCTTTTGAACCTGCTTGCCGGGCTCATCGAGGTTTCCGACGGCCGCATCACCATTGGCGGGCGCGACGTTACCGAGCTTGATCCCAAGGACCGCGGCCTCGCCATGGTGTTCCAGTCCTACGCGCTCTATCCGACCAAGACGGTGCGCGGAAACCTGAAATTCGGCCTTGCGGCGGCCAAACTCCCGAAGGAGGAGGTCGACAAGCGCATCGCCTGGGCTGCGAAGCTGTTGCAGATCGAGCCGCTGCTCGACCGCAAACCGGCCCAGCTTTCCGGCGGCCAGCGCCAGCGCGTCGCGATCGGCCGGGCGCTGGTGAAGAATGTCGGCGTGTTCCTGTTCGACGAGCCGCTGTCCAATCTCGACGCCAAGCTGCGCACCGAAATGCGCCTGGAGATCAAGAAGCTCCATGACGAGCTGAAGTCGACCATCGTCTACGTCACTCACGACCAGATCGAGGCGATGACGATGGCAACCGAGATCGCGGTGATGAATGGCGGCGTCATCCAGCAATTCGGTACGCCGGACGAGATTTACGAGCGCCCGGCCAATCTGTTCGTCGCCGGCTTCATCGGCGCGCCGTCGATGAACATGCTGGAGGCGACGCTGACGTTTGAGAACGGTCGCGTCGGCGCGCGGCTTGCCGATGCGGAGGGCTTCTTCGATCTCAGCGACCACGGTTTCGCGGAGCCGCCTTCCGATGGCCGAAAGGTCGTTCTCGGTCTCAGGCCGGAACATTTCGGGCCGCCCGGGGCGGCATCGACGGGCCAGGCCTTCACCTTCTCGCTGCCGCTGCAATATGGCGAGCGCACGGGATCGGACTCGACCGCCTATTTCAGCATCGGCGGCCGGCTGCTTGCGGTGCGCTGCGATCCGTCCGAACTGGCCGCCGTGCGGACCGGCGAGATTTCGGAAATCGGCTTCCTCAAGGGGAAAGTCCATGTCTTCGACGCCCATACCGGGCGGCGATTGTAAGCAACATCTTTGGGAGGAACGAGATGTACAGGAAATCGCTTTTGGGGCTCGCCGGCGCCCTCATGATGGGCACGGCCCTCAGCGCCTCGGCCGAGGAGCTCATCGTCTATCACGGCTGGTCGACGCCGGGAGAGGTCGGCGCGCTGAACGTGTTGCGCGATGCGCTGGCCGAACAGGGCATTACGTGGAAGGATCTGGCGATCCCGCACAATTCGGGCGTCAATGTCAGCCTCGTCAATATGGTGACCGGCGGCAACCCGCCGAACGCCTTCGTCGAATCCAACCCCGGCGTCTATCGTGACCTCGCCGATCGCGACCTGTCGTTGGACCTGACCGATCTCTACAATTCCACCGACATCGCCGCCAATCTGGCGCCGATCGTGCGCGAGCTTTCGACGGTCGACGGCAAGTTCGTCAAGGTGCCGGTGGCGCTGCATCTCGACGGCATGGTGTACTGGAACATGGACGTTGCCCAGAAGGCGGGCGTCGATCCGGCATCCTGGACCTCGGTCGATGAGATGCTTGGCGATTTCGACAAGGTCCGCGCGGCGGGCTTCGCGCCGGCGGCCGTCGGCAGCCAGGCGTTTCAGGTCGGCTACCTGACCCATGCGATGATCGCCGCGATCGCCGGTCCCGACATCTATAACCGCATCTACGGCCCCGAGCCGGATATTACCGCCATCGACACGCCGGAATTCGCCAAGGCCGTCGAAGTGGTCCGCGCCTTCTCGAAGGAAGCCGGGCCCGAAGCCCAGAACCGGCCCTGGAACGAGATCACCAACCAGGTGATCACCGGCAAGGCGCTGATGCACATCATGGGAGACTGGATGAAGGGCGAATGGAAGGCGGCCGGCAAGGTTCCGGGCGTCGATTTCGGCTGCATCGTCATCCCCGGTGCCAAGGCCGTGCCGGTGACCTCGGATGCCTTCGGCCTTCTCGGCGGGCAGTCCGAAGAGGCGACCGAGGCCGAATATACCTTCGCCAAGACGGCGCTTTCGCCGGAAGTCTCCGGTGAATTCGCCCAGAAGAAGGGGTCGTCCCCCGCCCGCCTCGATGCGCCGGCGGACCTGCTCGATGTCTGCAACGAGGTCGTGATCGACCAGCTCAAGGTTCCGGACGGGACGGTTCAGAACCCGTTCAACACCGCCGACAGCGACTGGCACCACGCCATATGGGATGTGATGTTCGCCTTCTGGAGCGACCAGGACATGACCGTGGATGACGTACGTGCCGACCTCGCCGATGAATACGACGCGATCTTCGGCTGAGGCCGGGAGCCTTTCCACCGGATCGGGACCGGCGCGGTGGCCGCACCGGTCCAACACGAGAGAGACACCAATGGACAAGCGCCTTCTCGACGAAGACAAGGTCATGCAGCTTTGCTTCGTCACCGACAATCTTGAAAAATCGACCGCCTGGTTCGCCGATCTCACCGGCAAGGAACCGGCCCATATCGGCAAGTCGGCCAAAGCCGATATCGCCCAAGCGACCTATATGGGAAAGCCCGCCGAAATCACCTTCCGCCTCGCTCGGGTAACGTTCCAGTGCCTGGTGCCGGCATAATCGAGGCCGAAATCCACTTAACGAAACGCCCGAAACTGTTCAGGCAAACCGAGTCACCTCAAACCACTCCAAAATTACAATATTATATTTTTATAATACTTGTTATATTGATTTTATATCCATCATGCGCTCTCCTTTATAAACGTTTAACACTTTGGGAGCATGTCGATGAACAGCAGAGCCGGACGCTTTACACAACTGGTCACAGGATGGCTGCTGACCTCGACGGTCATAATACTGCCAGGCACAACCGGCGCGGCCCGGGCCGATGATGAATGCGGGCAGGCGACCGGCGCCATCGTGACATGTGACGCCGGCACCTATTCCGACGGCGTACACTATCAGTCCGACACCAGTCTTGCTCTATACTTCATCAACCCGGACACCGTTATCGATGGTGATGTCTCGCTTGCCGTTACAGGCGCCGGACAGGATGCAGGCGTCGAAATGCCGGGGATCAAAGCCCTCAGCGGAGACATTTCCGTCAGTTCCTTTGCCGGAGATGCCTCTGCAAAACTGAACGAAATCCTCACGCCGACAGACAGCGTGCGTCAAATCAATGTCTCGTCGACGCAGGCAAGCGCCTCAATTTCCCTTAATCCGACTGCGCTTCTGAGCGTTAATCTTTCACATTACAACCTTAATGCGCGTTCTGATTCCAGCGCGGGCGGATCGGCCAAAATAGAAATTGATAATTCCGACGGGACGAATACGTTTTCCCTCGTAGCTAAAGGCAACAACGCGATAACATCCGAAACGACTGGCAATGGCGATGCTATCATCGTATTTGACAACGGAACGGCGCCCATGCCCTATGGAAGAATACTTGTCGATGAGTTTGACGATACCGCGATACTGGCAAGCGCCACAGGCTCCGGTAATGCCATCATTTCAGTACAAGACCTTTTTTTATTGAGTGGAGGCGTCGATCCTGATCAAAATTACTTGCTGGCGCAGACAGGGGAGAACAATTTACTTGGCGACGCAACCATCAACGTCAATGGCAACACCTTTTTTGATGGACCTGGCAATCTGAAGGCTGATTCTGCCCATGGGGATGCCAGCATTGTGTTGAGTGCCAATCCCGGTCTCTTTATCCAAATCAACGCCCCCCTGAGCCTCGTCGCTCTTGCCCCTGAAGGCACCGCGTCCGTCGGCCAAACGGGCGGTCTTGGCCCTGTGCAACTTAACTCATTCTATCAAACCGACGCTGTTATCCTGGCAAAAGGAAAGCAGGCGGCGGTAACCCTGGCCGACCTGGAACTCGACGCGACCACAGCCACCGGTTCAGTCACAACGGAACTCATTGGCGTCAAAGCCGAGAGCGCCACGCCCGGACTTTCCACAGTCGGGCTTGCCGGCGAAATTTCCGTCGGAAATCTGAACTATGAAAACGTAAAGGCTGTTCAATATAACGGTACGGGCGCGATCTCGGCCGCCCGGATTAAAGCCATGGGTACCACTGCCTCCGGCATATGGGTTGATGTCGACACAAAAGCAGCCGACCCGAATGTGACTTTCTCCGAAAATACTTCACTGGTCGTCGACGGCAGGTATCCTTCCGGCATCGTTCTGGCGATGGTGCCCGATTCCGCTGCTGCTCTCGATCTTGAAAACGGCTCAATTCTGGTGTCGACCAAGAAATACCCGAGCGACACCCCCCTTACGCCGGCCGCAATCGTGACCATGAAAAATTCAGACGCCGCCGGCGGTGATTATGCCGTCAAAATTGATGTCGGCGCGCAAATGGCAATCGGTGAGATCAAACATTATCTGGAAGAGCAGTCGATCCTTTACAGCGTATTGAACAAGGTCGATGCGGCAGGGGCCCGGATCACGCTCAGCAATACGGGGCAGGTTTTCGGCCACGCGATGATGGGAGGCGGCGCGTCGGATTTTACGTTTTCAGGCGGCAGTTTTACCGGCAATATCTACGGCGACTATGACGAGATCAACGGGCAATCCTCCGACACGCAAAATCAAGGCAGCGACGATTTCACCTGGACAGACGGCGTATTGACCGGCGATTTCTATGGCCAGGGCGGCAATGATACGGCGACCCTTGTCAATATCGGCGACGCGCTCTTCGGCAAGCAGTATATAAAGTTTGACGGCGGCGATGACATTGACACATTTGTCCAGTCGGACGGTTCGCTTTCCGTTTCCGACATCATCGCTGGTCCGGCCGATGTTCTTGTGGTCATGAATTTCGAGATCGGCAGCATCAGCTCCGGCGGGCGGACGACCCTTTCCGGGGCCGGCTTCGCCCTGAACGGCTACGCGCATCAGCCGGACGAGGCGTTTTTCAACGACCGCTACGGGGACCTGATCGTCAGGGAGGGCAGCGCCATCGTCATTTCTCCCGATGACGCCGGCGCTTTTGAACTTGCAGCCAATGTCCATATCGACGACGCCGACAGCAGCCTCGCCGTTTCCGGCGCCTCTCATGTCAACCTCGCCGGTAACCTTCACAATCGCGGTCTGCTGTCGCTGGCAAACGGCAAAACCGGAGAAACCCTCACAATCGGCAGCAGCGAGACAGCCGCCGCCTGCGATTGCGAGGGCAGCCGTATTGCGCTCGACATCAACCTTTCAGCCGGCGAAGCGGATACAGTCATCTTCGCCGGCGAGGTCACGGGCAAGGTCGCCCTTGAGCTCGCTGATATCGGCGGCATCGCAAGCGGCGCGGGGCTGACGCTCGTGCGCGCCGCCGATGGCGTGCGGCTTGCCCCTGAAGCCTTCAGCCTGGCGGATGGCAGACAGCCTGTTTCGGAAGACCGGGTTTTTGAGCTCCGTCATGTTGTCGACGATAACGGCGAGAGGATCGATCTTGTTGTGGCCGGTTCCCGGCCCTGACTTGCCTCAACGAGTCCAGCCTTCGGCGCTCGACCGTGGCCGAGCGCGCCCGCGAAGAGAAGGGCTACTAGACGGTCGGCGGCTGCGGCGGCAATATCGCCTGGCACACCGAAAACGACACGCTCGAGATCGCCGACAAGGATATCCTGTTGCGCGATATCAAGGTCTATCTTTTGGTCGTCCTGCGCGACGCTAACGCCGGAAACCGTTTCGATCTGACGCCGGTGCGGGGCGAGGCCGAAGCGCTTAAGGCGGCGCTCGTTGCCTTTTACGACGGCATTGCCGCTGGAGACATCAAGCCTGCAGCGGCTAACCATGTCATCCAGAGGCTCGCCCGAATTTTCGTGCCGCTGAACTTCATGCGCGAGCAACGCTTCCGGCACGATCCGGCGATCCCGGCGCTCCCTTTGCCTTGCCCCGGGCCCGCGCCAACAGCAGGCGGCGCCGCGTCGCGTGAATAGCCGGCCGGAACTGGCGCCGCTATTTCTCCTGCGCATCGCGCCAGGCGATATACTCGTCGTAAACCGCGTCGCTGAGGGGATAATAGCGCTGCAGGTCGGCCCCCTGGGAGAGGCGCAATCTGGAAAACTCTTCCCATTCGGCATGCCCCCCTCCGGCTTCGATCAGCTTTTCGGCGAGCGCGATCGGCACAACGACGGCGCCATCGTCATCGGCGATGATGATGTCGCCCGGCATGACGAATGCGCCGCCGCAGGCGACCGGCACGTTGACCGCATAGGGCACGATGTCGGTCTGGGCGTGATAGTTTGGCGTCACGCCATTGACCCATATGCCGAGGTCGAGTTTCTTCGCCGGCCCTGAATCGCGGATACAGCCGTCGATCACAACGCCCTGTCCGCCGCGGCCCTTGAAGTAGGTCAGCATCATCTCGCCGAAAATACCGCTCGACATATTGCCGCGCGCGTCGACGACGATCATGTCGCCGGCCTGGGCCGGATACATCACCTCGCGATGGAGCTGAAGTTCGGGATTGTCGTATTCGCCGCCGGCAAACAGGTCCTCGCGCTTGGGCATGAACTGCAGGGTCAGGGCCGGCCCGGCAACCCGCTTGCCCGCGACCAGCGCCTTTGGCCCCGCGATGTGACAATTGCGCAGACCCATGAGGTTGAGCTCACTGCTGGCGGTGGCTGTACCGATCGCGGCCAGCGCATCGCAAAGCTCTCGGCTCGGGCGCTTGATATCGTCGTATTTCATAGGTTGATCCTGTCTGCGGAGTGGGAGGGCATGCGTTGGTGCGGTTCTATTTCAGGCGGTCGCCGGTTTCGGCGCTGAACAGTTTGATCTGCTCGGCATCCGGTACGATCTGAAGCATCGTGCCGCTGCGCTCCGAGATACGTTCGCGGAAGACGGCGACCACCTGATGGCCCGCGAATTTGAGGGAAACCTGGGTTTCCGAACCGGTCGGCTCGACGGTCACGATCTCGCCGGCGAGGCCATTCTGTTCGAGGCGAAAATGCTCCGGGCGTATGCCGAGCGTGACCGGGCGGTTGGCGGCGCTTTCCGGCACGTTCGGGCCGAGCGCGATCATGGTGCCGTCATCGGCGATGAAATCGCCGCCTCTCACCGTGCCGGACAGCATGTTCATGCTCGGCGAACCGATGAACCGGGCGACGAAGGTATTGGCGGGTTCATCGTAAAGTTCAAGCGGCGTGCCGATCTGCTCGATGTTGCCGCCGTTCATAACCACGATCCGGTCGGCCATGGTCATGGCCTCGATCTGGTCATGGGTCACGTAGATAATGGTTGTCGTCAGGCGCTGATGCAGCGCCTTGATCTCGGTGCGCATGGCCACGCGCAACTGTGCGTCGAGATTGGAAAGCGGCTCGTCGAACAGGAACACCTGGGGGTCGCGGACGATGGCGCGGCCCATCGCCACGCGCTGGCGCTGGCCGCCGGAAAGCGCGCGCGGATAACGATCGAGCAGGTTTTCCAACCCGAGAATCTGGGCGGCGGCGCGCACCCTTCTATCGATCTCGGCCGGGCTGGTGCGGGCAAGCTTGAGCGAAAAGCCCATGTTCTTTGCGACGGTCATATGCGGATAGAGCGCATAGGACTGGAACACCATGGCAATATCGCGCTCCTTTGGATGGAGGTCGTTCACCACCTTGCCGCCGATCCGGATCTGTCCGCTGGAGATTTCCTCCAACCCGGCGATCATGCGCAGCAGCGTAGACTTTCCGCATCCCGAGGGGCCGACGAGAATGACGAACTCGCCGTCCGCGATATCGATGTCGATGCCATGCAACACCTCCAGAGCGCCGTATGATTTGCGGACATCGTCGATTTTCACCGTGCCCATGGGCGTCGTCTCCTTTGCAAGTCTGGCTGTCCCGTCATCGCGTCAATCGTCCCAGGCGGGAGCCTTGTCGGGATCGATCATCCGTTCGCCCCGGTCGAGCGCGCGAAGGGCGCTCACCTCGTCCGTGTCGAGCGTGACCGAAAGGGCGGCATGATTGTCCCGCAGCCGACCGGCATTGGACGAGGCGGGGATGACGATATGACCCTCGCCCATCAGGAAGGCGAGCGAGATCGTCGCGGCCGTCACATTGTGGCGTGCCGCGATCTCCCGCAGCACGGGGTCGTCGCTCACGCGGCCCTTGGCGAGCGGCATATAGGCCGTCAGCGGCAGGCCGCGCGATCGCGCGTAATCGCAGAGCCTCGGGCTTTGCAGGAAGGGGTGCAGTTCGACCTGGTTGGTTGAAAGAACGCCGCTACCGATCGCCGTTTCGGCACGTTTCAGGTCGGCGATGGGAAAGTTGGACACGCCGATCCTTGCCGCCCAGCCGCGCGCCCTGGTTTCGGCCAGCGCCTCCATATAGTCAGCGAAGGGCACGGCGTCCCTGGCCGAGGGCCAGTGGATCAGCAGCAGGTCGATGCGGTCGAGCGCCAGGGTTTCGAGGCTTTTCTCGACGCTTGGCAGAAAGTCTCCCCTGGCGAGATTGGTGTCGGCGACCTTCGTCGTGATGAAAAACGCATCGCGTGGAAGGCCTGAGCGTTCAACCGCCTTGCCGACATTTTCCTCCGTGCCATAGCTTTGCGCGGTGTCGATATGGCGATAGCCGATCTCGATCGCGTCGAGCAGGGCGCGCAGTCCATCGTCGCCCGTGCGTCCGAAGGTGCCGAGGCCAAGCTGAGGTATGCCGTTTACGGTTCTGTTGTGCATGGGTTTCCTCCTCATCCCTTGGTGGCGCCGGCCATGATGCCGCCGACGAACAATCGTTGCATGGACAGGAACAACACCGCGATCGGCACGGTCATGATCATCGAGGCGGCCATGACGGCGCCCCAATCGGTGTTGAATTCCGTTGTGAATTCGGCAAGTCCGATCGGCAGCGTTTTCACCGAGGAATCGGTGGCGAAGCACAGCGCGAAGATGAACTCGTTCCAGGTGGTGACGAAGGCATAGACCATGACCGCGACAAGACCGGGGACCGAAAGCGGCAGGGTGATGCGGAACAGCACGCCGAGACGCGAGGCGCCATCGATGATCGCTGCCTCCTCAAGCTCGACCGGGATCGCCTTGAAGTAGCTGGTCAGCATCCACACCGACAAGGGCAGGGTGATGATCATGTAGACCAGGATTAGCCCCAGATAGGTGTTCACCAGCCCGAGATAGCGCAGCGTGACGAACAGCGGCACGATGATCGCGGCCGTCGGCAGCAATTGTCCGACCAGCACGAAGGACTGGTAGTATGGCTTGCCCTTGAAGTTGAACCGGGCAAAGCCGTAGGAGGCAAAAACCGCGAGGATCAGCGCCAGCAGGGTGGAGCCGACCGAGATGACGACGCTGTTCAGAAAATAGCGCGGGATATTGCTGTCGAACAGAACGGTCTTGTAGTTGCCAAGCGTCGGGGTGTGCGGGATCCATGTCGGGGGAACCGTATAGAGTTCACGCAGCACCTTGATCGATGAAATCCCCATCCACAGAAACGGGAAAAGGCAGACGCTGATGACGAGCAGGGACGAAATCAGAATGATGACGCGGGCGAGCGGCGACGTTCTCATCGGGCCACCTCGTCATTGGAGGACAGGAACCGGATGTAGACGGCGACGATCGCCATGGCGACCACGAAGAAGATCAGCGAGAGTGCCGCGGCCTGATTGAACTGGAAGGATTCAAAGGCCAGGCGGAAAATCTGGATCGGCGTGATCAGGGTGAGGTTCGCCGGTCCGCCGCGCGTGATCGCATAGATCGTGGTGATATGGTTCAGCCCCCAGATCACCAGCAGCAGCGTCACCGCGATGATGACCGGGCGCACCTGCGGCAGGGTGATATGGATGACCTCGTCCCAGAATGTCGCGCCATCGACGCGGGCGGCCTCGTAGAGATCCTTGGGAATGGACTGCAGGCCCGCCAGAACCATGATGGCGACAAAGGGGAACAGCTTCCAGACATTGATGGCGATCATCGCCGGCATGACGGTATTGGGATTGGTGAGCCATCCGATCGGCTGGTCGAGCACGCCGGCAGAGGTCATCATGTAGTTGATGATGCCGAATTCGGTATGAAACATCCATGCCCAGGTGGTGGCAGCGACGATGCCGGGAACGACCCAGGGAATGACGGCAATGGCGCGCACCGCGCCGCGGCCGCGAAATTCCTGGTTGAGCAGGATGGCGGTCGCGGTGCCGAGCACGACCTGGAACACGATGGATCCGCCGACCCACCACAGCGTATTGACAAAGGCCTGCGGCGTGGCGCGCGAGCGCAGCACGTTGACGAAATTGGAGGAGCCGACATAGTTGCCGCGAATATCGGTCACGCTCAGGATCCCGGTATAGATCACCGGATATGCGATCAGCAGCAAGAGAACGATGAGCGCCGGCAAGGCGAACAGCAAACCTGTCGGGGGCCGTTTCATGGATCATCTCCGAAAAGACGCATTCAGTATTCCCCGGGGCGAGACGCCCCGGAGGTCGGTTCAAAAGGAAATATCGATTACTGATCGAGAAGCGCCTGGATATCCTGGGCGGCCAGATCCATCGATTCCTGCGCGGTCTGCTGTCCGAGAAGGATGCGCTGAATGCCGTCGAAATAGGCCTGGGTGATCTGCACCCAGTTCTTGTGGATCGGCAGCGGACGGGCATAAGGCAGCATGTCCTTGTAGACCTGGAGAAGCGGCGTGTTGAAGCGCTCCATGTCCATGGCGGATTTGCGGGCCGGGAAGGTATCCGTGTAGTTGCCCATGTTCTCGGTTTCGGTGAGGAACCGGATCAGCGTCTTGGCGTCTTCGGGATTGCCGGCGTCTTTCGGAATGACAAAGCTCCAGCCGGCGAGAATGCCCGAAGTATCCTTGCCTTCCGGATGCGGCGTCATCATCACGCCGATATCGATATCCGGATTTTCCTGTTGGATCGAAGCGAGGTCGAACTGGCCGGACTGATACATCGACACCGTGTCTGCGATGAACAGGCGGCGATTGGCGGTGCCGTCGTTTTCCAGCGTCGAGGAGGGCGAGGAGCCGTCCTTGTAGAAATTGGTCCAGTATTCGACGGCCTCGACCGCCGCCGGCTCGTTGACGGTCGCCTTGGTCAGGTCATCGGAGACGATCGTGCCGCCATTCATCCAGATGAAGGGAAGGGAGCGATAGAGCGTATTGCCCACCTCGCCGCCGCCGGTAATGGCGAAGCCGAACTTGCCGTCGCCGGTCAGCGTCCTGGCGGTTTGCGTCAGTTCGTCCCAGGTTTTCGGCGGGCTGTCGGGATCGAGGCCGGCCGCGGTGAAATCGCCGCGGTTGTAGATCACCGCCATGGTCTCGATGCGGTAGGGAATGGCGTAAAGTTCGCCGTCATAGGTCACGTAGTCGAGCGCCGCCTTGACGAAATCATCCTTGTCCTCGATGACGTCGCCGAGCGGCTGTACCAGATCAGCCTCGGCGTAGCCGTTCACCCACGGGCTCTGCACATCGATGATGTCGGGCGCGGAGCCGGACATCAGCGTCGTCAGGATACGCTGCGGCAGGCCGTTCGTGGTCGTGATCTCGAGATTGAGCGTGATGTCGGGATGCGCCGCCTCGAACGCGGTCTTGAGCTTCTGGGCCCGTGCCTCGTTGAAGTTGGGTGTCCACCAGGTGACTTCGCCGGCAGCAGCCATTCCCGATGCCAGCGTCAACGCCGACACCGAAGCGGCGATCAGCGCCGTCAGTTTAATCGCGGTCTTGGTCATGTTTCCTCCAATGCCGCGGCCTCCGCCGCAGCTCCTCGCGGCGTTGGCCGCTCATCTCCCTCGCGGTCGCGCGCCACGCATGGCCTTTCGCATCCGCTGTCCTCCTGCCGTCTTTCGACGACGATTTGCCTGAAGGAGCTCGCCGCTCTCGACCCATTTGCCTGAAAGCGAATGGTCCGCCGTCGTGCGGCGTGTCGCGAACAACCGGGGCAAAGCCCCGTCTCCTCCCAGGTTCAGATCGGAACGTCAATTCACATTTGAACTGAACCAGTTCGCAATTTAACTATGCCGCTGAACTGACGATGAGTCAAGTCGGCCGGGGCGACCCGCGTTCGTCGCTCTAAAGAATTGAAAAAATTATTATTTATTGATTTCAGGCGGGCGTCGCACGCGCGGCTGGCGGGGAAAATCAGTACACGCGCGCGACCTCGCGACCGTCATCGATGGATGATGCCGAGACTCCGGTCCGGATCGTCATGACGTTTCCGGCCGCTTCCATTTGCGCCGATCGCCTAATCCTTGGAGGAAAGGGTTTGCGCGCCGGTGGCGATCCCCTTGGTATTCATCGACCCGTCGAAGAGCGGCACGTCATAGGGCTCGTAGGGGAAATTGGCGCAAGCCTCCTCGATGAGCTCGACGCCGAGGCCGGGGGCGGTCGGCGCCAGCAGGTCGCCATTGTCGAATTGCAGGGTTTCCCTGACCAGCGACTTGCGCCAGGGCACGTCGATGGAAACCGTTTCGAAGATCGCGAAATTGGGAATGGCGACGGAGGTGTGCAGGGTCATCGCATTCATCACCGGGCCGACGGGATTGTGTGGCGCCAGCGGGATGAGATGCGCATGCGCCAGATGGGCGATGCGTTTGGTTTCCGAAAGCCCGCCGAAATGCGAAACGTCGGTCTGCAGCACGTCGACAGCGTGTTTTTGCAACGCCTCGAGAACCTTTCCCGGCTCGAACCAGCGCTCGCCGGCCGCGATTTCGACCGGCGAGTTGGCGCGCACCTCGGCCAGCGCATCGATACTTTCCGGCGGCGTCGGCTCCTCGATCCATCTGAGGTCGAAACGCGCGAGCTCCCGGCACATGGCGATCGCGGTCGGCACGTTCAGCCGGCCGTGCACGTCGAGCATAAGGTCGATCTCCGGGCCGACGGCATCGCGCACTGCGGCGACGATATCGATGGTTTCCCGGCGCTGCCTGCGACTCATTTCAAGATCGGCGACGTCGAATGGGTCCCATTTCAGGGCGCGATAACCCATCTTCACCGCCTCGCGGGCGCGCTCGGCATAGTCCTCCGGCTTCGTCGCGCCGAAAAACCAGTGATTGGCGTAACACTGTATGCGATCCCGGTACTTTCCGCCCAAGAGCTCGAACACCGGCACGCCGAGCGCCTTTCCCTTTATATCCAGAAGCGCGGCATCGATCGCGCCCAGCGCCGTGCGGAACACCGCGCCGGTGCGCCAGTAACTGTCGCGGTGCAACTGCTCGATGATCGCATCGCTTTGAAATGGATCGCGGCCGATGAGCGCGCGTTCCAGTTCCCTGAGCGCGGAAACGATGGTTTCGGTTTTCCATTCCAGCGTCGCCTCGCCCACGCCGTCTATGCCGTCATCGGTGTAGAGCTTGACGAAGACGAAATTGGTGCGCGACACATTGGCGACGAAGACGTTCAGCCCGGTTATTTTCATGTCCTGATGCCTTGCTTGAATGCTTGCTGCGGCCGCCGCCGGCGTGCCGGCCAGCAAGGTTCCAGACCGTCTGGCTTCGCGACGTCTTTCAGTTTACGCTGGCGCGGCTTCGGATAGTCGGGGGTCCTGCCATGATCGCGCGGCGAGCCCGGCTGCTGCATGGTGACTTGCGGTGCGATGACTGGCTGTTTCGTTGTCCTCCGCCCATGGTCCTGTCCGTGCGGGCGATGCCATGCTTGCCGGCCTCCCAACCAGCTCAATTCATATATGAACTTTTGCAGTTCAATAAATAATGCTATAGGCAGTTTCCATCAAAAGTCAATCGAGCTGAGGGCCCATGGAAGAACTGGCTGAACCCGCCGAACAGAAGAATACCGTTCCCGTGATCGACCGGATGATGGAGGTTCTGGGACAGCTTGAACGCCGCCCGGACGGGAGCAACATTCGCGAGCTCACGCAGGATCTCGGCCAGCCGCGCACGACCGTCTATCGCATCCTGAATACGCTGCAGCATCACAACATGGTGCGCCGCGATGAGGACGGCTTCTACTATCTCGGCGATCGGCTGTTGCGGCTTGCCTCGCATGTGGCGGGCGGCGGCGGGCAGGTGGATATCGCGGCCCTTGGCCAGCCGGTGCTCGACAAGCTGGCCGACGAGATCGGCGAGAGCTGCAAGCTTTCCGTGCTCGACGATCAGGGCCTGCTGGTCATCGCCGTTTCCCAGGGGCGACGGGAGTATGCGCTGGCGGTGACGCCGGGCCAGCGGATGCCGGTTCATGTCGGCGCTGCCGGGAAGCTTCTGCTTGCGCATCTGAGCGAGGACGAATTGCAGGACCGGTTCGCCCGTCCGCTGGTTGCGCTCACGCCGAAGTCGATCACCGATCCGCGTCGTCTGCGGCGCGAGCTTTCGCGGATCCGCAAGCAGGGTTGGGCGCAGGATGCCGGCGAGCACATGCTGAGCATCCAGGCTGTGTCTGCTCCGGTATTCGACCGATCCGGCAAGATGATCGCCGCCATAAGCGTTCCCTTCCTGAAAGGCACGGACCAGCAGCGGATCGACGAGATCCGCGAGGCGGTGCTGACGGCGGCCGAAGGCCTGAGCGTTGCCCTGAAGGGCCAGGCCGCCCAATGAGGATTACCGATCTCAAATGCGCCGTGATCGGCCAGCATCCGGTCGTGCGTATCGTCACCGACGAGGGTATTTCGGGCTATGCGCAGGCGGAGTTCTGGAAGCCTTATCTCAAACGCCATATTCTCGATTTCCGCGATATTCTGATCGGCGAAGACCCCACTTTGGTCGAGCGCACCATGCTGAAAATCCGCCAGCGCGGCAGCTTCAAACCAGCCGGTGCTGCCGTCAGCACCATCGAGATGGCGCTTTGGGATATCGCCGGAAAGGCGGCCGGTCTGCCGGTTCACCGTCTGCTGGGCGGCAAGGTGCGCGACCGGGTGCGGGTCTATAATGGCGGCGTGCGGTTTCCGATGGCCGGACACGGGCCGGAGGACTACGCCGAGGATACGCGGAAGATGCTGGCCTCGCCTGAAGGCTTTACCATTATCAAACAGCCGATTGCGTTCCACTCGGACATGAAACGGAAAGTGCCCGATTTTTACTACGGCGAGTCGCGTGCGAGCGAACTCCATGGCGCGCTCGATCGCGGGCCGATAACCGAGCGCGGCCTGGCGCATGCCATCGATTGCGTGGCGGCGATGAAGGAGGTGACCGGCGACCGGGTCGGTCTGGCGCTTGATTGCGGGCCGGGCTGGATGCTCGCGGATGCGCAGCGTTTCGCGCGCCGCGTCGAGGGTTTCAACCTGATGTGGCTGGAAGATCTGCTCACGGGAGACTACACGCCCTATGTCAATGCCGGGGTCTACCGCGAACTCACGCGGTCCTCGCCGACGCCGATCCATACCGGCGAGCAGATCTATCTGCGGCAGAATTTCAAGGAATTGATCGAAACCCAGGCCGTCCATGTCATCGGTCCCGATCCGGCGGATGTCGGCGGGCTTGCGGAATTGAAATGGATTGCCGAATTCGCCGATCTTCACGGCATCACCATCGCCCCCCACGGAACCGCGAACGGTCTTCTGGGACTTGCCGCCCTGGTACAGGTTTGCGCCACGCTGCCGTTCAATTTCATCGCCTTCGAATATCCGGTCGCAACGCCGGACTGGTGGGCGGATATTGTCGAAGGGCTGCCCGATCCGATCGTGCGGGACGGCATGATCACGGTTTCCGACCGCCCCGGCATGGGAGTGGACCTGATCCCCGAACGAGCGCTGGAACATATGGGGGAGGGCGATCGCGGGTTCTTCGACTGACGCAATGACCCCGCGCTCCTGCTGATGCGGTTTTTCAGGAGCACAACCCCATGTCGTCAGAAAGCGGCGAGCCAGCGTGGCGCCGGTGTTGCCTGGACCGCGTTATTGTGTCGTCCCCATGCATCCCTCGACGGGTATGACAAGCAGGGTAAGTTCCGCCTGTCCCGCCCGGCCGACCGGCAGGCGCGCAACGGGTTGGGGAACCTTCGGCAGGCATGACAGGGCCTTCCCGTTCTTTGCCCAGGCTTTCTCGCTGGCCACGATGACAAGTCCCTGCCTGCCGGCAAGACGCGGATCCGACCGTGTGGCAAATCCCCGCTTGTCCCGTCCCAGAACAAGCACGGGCGCGATTTCCCCCATTGCGAGATCCAGCTTTCCGGCCTCGGCCCAGTCCAGCCCCGCGACTGCGGGCCCGTCCGGCATCCCGATATTGAGCGGCGTGAGGACCTCCGCCACCGGAGACCAGTCGATCAGGTCCTCGGTCGGATCATGCAGGGAGGACGCCAACCGGTGCAGCGCTCCCGAGGCGCCGAACACGGCGGCGACCGTCAAGAGCGCGAGCGTCAGAACTGACGTCGCGATCGCATAGCGGATGGATGGCCGGACGCGGTGGCTCATCCGAGCGCCCAGCAAAGGAAAGATAAACAGCCACCCCGGCATCGGCCAATGCGGCAAACCGCTTCCGCTCCAGAGCGCCTGAAGCGTTGTGTAACCGATCGCCGGAACGGCGAGGGCAAGGCAAAACAGCTCTTTTTCCGTTCGCCCCTTTCGAAGGGCGTGAAGGGCCGCACCCATGAGCGGGAACGCGATCCACGGACCCAGCCAGACGATCTGCCCGAGAACCATGCGGGCAAAGGCCCAGGGCGAAAACTGCGGGTTGCCGCGCCCGGCCTGGAAACGCAACGATGCCCAGTCATGCTGAACATTCCAGACCAGCACGGGCGAAATGACAACCAGGCCCACTAGGCAGGCAACATATGGACCTGCCGTTGACAACTGCCGCCGATGCCGCGTCGCGATCACAAAGAACACAAGGCCGGCGAGCGTGAAAAGCGCTGAATATTTCGCGAGGCCCGCCAGACCGAACAGCCCGCCCGCGAGGATCCACCAAGATATCGTGGGCTCTTTGTCACCGGGTGACGGGAAAAGGATCCTTGCCATGACCTGTGCGGCGCAGGCCAGGAAGAAAAGAAGGGGACCATCCGGCACGATCCAGGCGCCGGCCGAGACGAGAAAGAACAGCGACAGGTTGAGGAAAAGGACGGAGAAGACCGCCGCTACGCCGCCGAACAGGCGCTCGGTCAGGCAGAAGATCGACCACGACGTCGCCGCAAACAGCAGGACCGTGGGAATGCGCACCGCCCAGCTCCATCCGAAGAGAACGCCTGCCGCGTGGGCGATCCAGTAGTGCAAAGGCGGGTGGTCAAAATATGACAGTGCGAGAAGCCGCGACTGGCCGATCGTATAGCTTTCATCGATGCCGAAGCCGAGCGCATAGGCCCACACAAGACGCACCAGCGTGAAGGCGAGCACGATCGCGAAAGCGATGCGTCGCGGCGATGCGGTGAGCTTTTCGGATAGCGTTTCGACGGAAAAGGGGTGGGCAGACTGTTGTCTTTCAACGGCACTGCCGCCCGCCTTGCCATTGCCCGGGCGCGCTGGCGTTACCATCGCGCAGGCCTCGGGCGGAAAGGGAGAAAGCCGATGGTCATAGCGCCCCCGGGCGGTTCCAGACGAGGGTTTGGGTGACCAGATAGTTCCACAGGCCGCTGACGAAGGCGCCGGCAAGACCCGCAACCCACCAGGGGCCGGCCACCGTGAACAGCGCCGTCGCGATACCGACATTGACCACAGCCCCAATGCCGCATATCGCGACATATACCAGCAATCCCCGGAAGAAGCTGCGCCCTCGCAATTGTTGGTCGTGATAGGTCAACAGGTTGTTGCCCGAGAAATTGACGACCATGGTGATCAGGGTTGCGATCGCTTGGGCGGCCGCGAAATTCACGCCCGCGACAAGAACCAGGATGAGCAGCGCCATGTGCAGGCCCAGGCCAGCGGCGCCGATCAGGAAAAAAGATACCAACCGCAAGGAGACCAGCCCTCTCGTTGCCTTGGTGAAGAGAAGTCCCAGGAATTGAAGGGCGACGCGACGATCCATCTTGCTGTGTCCGGCCGAACGGGTGGCGAAGCGATAGGGCAATTCGGCTATCCGGACATCCGGTTCCGCATTTGAAAGGATATCGAAGAGAATCTTGAACCCCCCATTGCTCAGCCGCGGCGCCATCGCTTCGACCAGATCACGGCGTGTCGCGAAGAAGCCGCTCATGGGATCGGTCGTCCGCGCCGTGATCAAGCGTTGCGCAAGGTAAGTCCCGATCCTCGACATGGCGCTCCTGAATGGCGAGAGCGCCGTTTCCTGGCGAGGCGAGCTATATCGGGTGGCGATGGCGAGATCGTTTCCGTCGCGTATGGCGGCGACCAGATCCGGCAGGAGCCGGTGATCATGCTGAAGATCGGCGTCCATGACCGCGACGATCTCGCCCTGCGCGGACAATATGCCCTCGATGCAAGCACCGGCAAGCCCGCGTCGGCCGACCCGGCGAATGCAGCGTATCCGCGGCTCATAATGGCCTATATCGCGCAGCACCTCGACGGTGCGATCGGCAGAATCGTCATCCACGAATATCACCTCCCAGTTCAGGCCGTGGAGGGTGGCGATCAGGTGGCTCACGAGCTTGCCAACATTCTCCCGCTCGTTGAATGTCGGTATGATCACCGAAACGTCCGGAGCTGAGTGAAGCCGTTCGGGTTGGGCTCGAGCGGCTGGAAGGAACATCTCCATGTGCTGACATCCTTGTTTGATTTGACGCGAAATTTGCGCGGCGGCGCTGGAAACTCTTGCTGATCGACAACACGTTCAGGCGGGAAACGCCGGGAAGAAGGGGCTCTCGGCCGCTGGCGCGCAGATCCCGCCGCGCATTGGGGAATTGTCGTGTTGATCCGTTGCCATCATGCGCCGGTCTTCAGCCCCATTTTTCCGTGGAGCCAGAACATCAGCCAGCAGACGAGCAGCCAGCCGAGCACGGCATCCGAGAGAAAATGGGCGCCCATGACGACGCGGTTCAGGGCGACGAAGATGGAGAGCGGAACGATCACCGCGGCGGCGTATTTGCGGTATGCGTCCGGGACGAACACCAGCACGGCCATGAATGCGGCCGCCGATGCGGCTTCCCCGGATGGGAACGAGCAACTGCTCTCGCACATAGATGCGAACTGCCATGCCGGCGTGAACTCCATCGCGCCGCCAAATTCGATCACGTGCTGGGGTCTGGCCCGGCCGAAGAAGAACTTGAACGCGTGCACCATGACTGCCGAACCCAGCGCATAGGTAAGCAGAACGAACAAGGCGCGCTTCGATATCTGAGGCGCCGAACGCCTGACCGGTCTCGCCGCCAGCAGGACGAGCATCACGGGCACGACAAGGTAGGGAAGCATGCGGTTGGCATCGCGGATCAACACCAGCAGTCGATCACCGGAAAGATAGAAGTGCGTGCCATCGGCGAAGAACCGCGAAACGCTGAGGTCAATCTGCGGAAACATGACGAACAGCATGCTGGACAGGAGGACCAGCTTTCCAAGCACAAGCGGCGGATGCAACGGGACGGTACGGCCGCGAGGAGCCCAGCTTCCGCCGGCCGTACCGTCGATGGGCGCGAGCGAAGCGAGCTTTCCGAGGGTAGGCCGGTTGACATCCTTCGACGCTGAATATGAGGTTTGCACGAGGACCATCCTCTCAATGACTAGTTGTTGAACTGGGCGTGGTGGGGGATTGCATGCTTCCGCCATCCGCTGCGGTGCGACATGGCGACTGCAAGTCTTCTGGTGCTTGATTTGGCGGGCTCGCGCTCAGTTCCTTGGCTTCACGCTGCTGTCCGCCGATGGCCAACTCCGGATAGGCGGTTTCAATGCCTATCTTGTGCCATGGCGCGAACCGCCGGGATGTTTGCTTGTGTGAAGTTTTGTTTCGGGCCGGCCCGACAGCCGCGGGCTCTGAAACAAATCTTAATATTGCTTCAGCCAACGCGCATGCTGCGCCGTGTTATTCAGAGACAGACACAGTGCCATATGAATGGTGAAGGAGCCGGAGCTTGGACGCTTCTCGAATTCTGATCGTCGAGGACGACGCCCAGATTGCAGCCATGCTGCGCGATAGCCTTATCGAAAGCGGAATGATCGCGGAGGTCGCCCGGGACGGTATCGCCATGGATGCACGCATGCGCGCATCCAGTTACGACCTGGTGATCCTCGATGTCATGCTGCCTGGCGAAAGCGGCCTCAGTCTCTGTCGGCGGCTGCGGGTCGCAACGAATATTCCGATCGTCATGCTGACGGCGGCCGATGCCGAGATTGACAGGATCGTCGGTCTCGAGATCGGCGCGGACGATTATGTGACGAAACCGTTCAGCGTACGGGAGCTCATCGCGCGGATACGCGGCCTGCTGCGCCGCGCCGCCTTGCCCTCGCTGAAGGAGCCGAGACAAAAGCAATTGCGTTTTGATGGTTGGTTGGTTGACCCCATCCGACGGCAGCTCTTCGATCCGACCAACGCCCGCGTCGGTCTGACGACGCACGAGTTCGATATCCTGCTCGCCTTTTGCCGAAACCCTGGCCACGTTCTGACGCGGGAGGAACTTTTGGGCGTCACCCATGCCGGTCTGGCCGGCCCGATCGAACGCAGCATCGATGTTCACATCAGCCGATTGCGGCAGAAGATCGAACATGATGCGCGCGACCCCGTCGTTATCAAGACCATCCGTCTGGGCGGTTACATGTTTACCGCCACTGTCGAGGAAGTATGAGGGTGAAGCGTTTCCTCCCCAACACGATCAGAGGCCAGATCACGCTCATCATCATCGTGGCGCTGATCGTCGTCACCCTCGTCGGCAGGGTGTTGGAGCAATGGGCAAGGGATGCGGCGCCCGACATGGAGGATATCGTCACGCGCGTGGATACGATGGCGGAACTCCTGAAAGCGTCCCCGCCCGATACGCGCGAAGCCATCCTTTCGGCATCGCGCGTTGCCGGCTGGAATTTCTCGCTGGAGCCGTTTTCGGTGAGCGAGGCCTTCACCGGACCGTCGGAACCCGAAGGCGCGCTGGCCATGGCGATCGACGTGCTGTTTCCCACCGATCACATCCGCCCACCGGTCGGCGGCTGGCGCACCTTCTGGAACGGGGAGAGGGTGATTGCAGCAAAGGTCGACGACGACACGCTTCTCATCCTGTCCGGCTTTCCGGATACGATCCTGAACAGCGCCATCCTCAACGAGGGGCCATATTATTCCGTCGCCATCGTCGTTCTGATCGCGTTCTTCTTCGTATTCGCCGTTCGCGTCATCACCGAGCCGATCAAGCGGATTTCCGAAGCGGCCATGCATGCGGACATCGCAAACAGCTCGGAGATTTTCGAAGAACGCGGACCTGTCGAGATCGTCGCGCTCGCCCATGCGCTCAATGCAATGCGCAGCCGGATACGGGTGATGGTCGAATCCAGGACGCGCATGCTGCGGGGCATCGGCCATGACCTTCGAACCCCTCTGACGCGGTTGCGGCTGCGCGCCGACCGCATGGAGGACGGCCCCGGACGCGATGGGCTGCTATCCGACATCATGCGCATCGACGGTCTCCTGAACGAGGTTCTGAAATATCTCAGGGATGATTATGCCACCGAACCGATACAGCGCGCTGACGTCGCCAGCCTGCTGCAGACCGTTTGCGCGGAGTTCAGCGATGTCGGTTTTCCGGTGCGGTTCGAGGGCCCCAACCGGATGGTCATCGATTGCAAGCCGATGGCCATCATGCGCGCGGTCACCAATCTCTGCGACAACAGCGTCAAGTTCGCGACGGATGTCACCGTCAGTCTCAGAGACTGCAAGGCGGGCTGCGAAATCTGTGTGACCGATAACGGACCCGGCATTCCGGAACATTTGAGAGAGCGGGTCTTCGAGCCGTTCTTCAAGGGCGATGAGGCGCGGCCCCATGGGGATGCACCGGAGGGCAAGGAAGATTTCGGGCTCGGACTCTCCATTGTCGCCGATATCGTCCACGCCCATCGCGGCGCCATCTCTCTCGCCGACAACGCACCGAGCGGCCTTATCTTTCAAATCCTTATCCCGACCCATGGCGGCAACAGAACCACAAACGAAGCGAAGTGACCTGCTCTCCTGAATGGCCCGGGCGGGCCAAAACCGAACGACGCAAACATTGGAGCAAAACTGATGAAGTCGATCCTGAACCCCCTGATGTCCCTCATGACGGGAGGTCCCACCCTTCCATCCGGCGTTCACGCACCTGATGTCGGCGCCGGATCGGCGCCCGGCATTGCCTCGCGCGCCGCGGCAACAGAGATTTCCGACATCGCTTTGCGTGACAAGGACCTGCCATTCATCGGCACGGAGGAAACCTTTTCCACCCGTGAACTGATGGCGTTGAACAACAGATTGTTTCTGGAGAAGACCGGACTTGCCGAAATCGGTCCGCGCCGCATCGCCGCAATGGACGAGGCGGGCATCAACGTCCAGATCCTCTCCGCCCATACGCCGGGGGTGCAGAATGTCCCCGGTCAGGAGGGCATCGATTTTGCCTATCGTCTCAACAAAATGCTCGTCGACGGCCCGATGGCCGCCTATCCGGGCCGGTTCCAGGCGTTTGCGACCTTGCCGTTACTCGATCCGGAAGCCTCGGCGGACGAGCTGGAGCGCGCCGTCCGGGACGATGGTTTCGTGGGGTGCCTGACCAATGGGATCATTGGGAAAAAATTCCTCGATCATCCCGATTTCGAGCCCGTACTGGCGCGCGCCGAAGCGCTGGATGTGCCGATATACCTCCATCCGGGCCTGCCGCCCGACGAGGTTTTCCAAGTTTACTACAGCAATATGCGGCCGGAGTATCAGAGGGAATACCAGGATCAGGTTCTCTCCATCTCCGCATATGGATGGCACCAGGAAACGGTTACGCAATGCCTGCGCATGGTCACGTCCGGTGTGTTCGACAGATTTCCCAAGTTGCAGGTCATTGTCGGCCACATGGGAGAGGGTCTTCCATTCTTCTACAAGCGCATCGTGGAGAAGATGGGTGAAGTGACCGAAGACACGCTGGAGAAGCCGTTCGAGCAGTATTTCCAAGACAATTTCTGGTTCACGACGAGCGCCTTCTTTCAGGATGAATTGCTCGCTCTCTTGCTGAAATACATCAGTGCGGATCGGGTGATGTTTGCAACCGACTACCCGTTCGCAAACACGAAGGAAGGAACCGACTGGTTCCGCGCAGTGGATCTGCCGCGCGAGACCAAGGAAAAAATCGCGTTCCGAAACGCAGAAAAACTGTTCGGCATAAAGGTCTGACGCATCCGCACCACCGGCGGCGCGGACGGGCGACGCACGTTCATCCGCGGTCGAGCGGGCGCGAGACACTGAACTGCGCAACGCAACATCGGAGTTGAAACTGGCATGAAACCGATCGGGAAAAAACAAACAAGTCTGGCGATGGGACGCCGCACGTTTCTAGGCGGCGCGACAGTCCTTGGCGCCGGATTGTCCGCGCCCGCCATTATCTCCCGCGCTGCCGCGGCAGGTCCTTCGGTCATCGCGGATCGTGACCGGGACCTGCAGTTTATCGCCGCGGAAGAGACCTACACCACCGACGAACTGATCGCACTGAACGCGATTAATGACGAACACGTCGCGTACCTCAAGGAAACCGGCCTTGCCGAACTCGGCCCTGACCGCATCGCGGCCATGGACGAGGCCGGGATCAATGTTCAGATCCTCTCAGCGCATACGCCGGGCGTGCAGGATGTCCCCGGTCAGGAGGGCATCGATTTTGCGGTTCGTCTGAACAAGATGATCGCCGATGGCCCGATGAAAGCCTATCCCGGACGGTTCCAGGCCTATGCAACCCTGCCGCTGCAGGAGCCGGAAGCCTCAGCGGACGAACTGGAACGCGCGGTTCGGGACGATGGCTTTGTCGGAGCGATGACCAATGGTTTCGTCGGCGAGAAATTTCTCGACCACCCCGATTTCGAGCCCCTTCTGGCGCGCGCCGAGGCGCTTGGCGTCCCGATTTACCTGCATCCGGGCTTTCCGCCTGAAAAGGTCTTCGACATTTACTACCGCACGTCGCGGCCGGGCTATGATCAGGAGTTCCAGAACTATATTTTCAGCGGTTCAGGCTATGGCTGGCATCAGGAGGTGCTTACGCAATGCCTTCGGTTGATCATCACGGGCGTGTTCGACAAGTACCCTGACCTGCAGATGATCATCGGCCATATGGGAGAGGGCCTTCCATTCTACTACGAGCGTATCGTGGGCGATATGAGCGAGTCGACCGAAGACGCGCTGAACAAGCCTCTCGGGCAATATTTCAGTGACAATTTCTGGTACACGACCAGCGCCTTCTTCCAGGACGAACTGCTTCATCTCTTGCTGAGATACATCAGCGTGGACCGGGTGATGTTTGGAACCGATTACCCGTTTGCGGACATGAAGCAAGGCACCGACTGGTTTCGGGCGGTCGATTTGCCGCGCGAGGCCAAGGAGAAAATCGCGTATCGGAACGCGGAAAAACTGTTCGGCATAAAGGTCTGACGATCGCGACGGGCAACAGCGTTCGAACCGCGGGCATGCTTGAAGACTGCGTATGGATCGCAGAGCCATCGATGATGTCGATCCTGATCGCCGCGGGATTGTGCGGTTTGCGGCGCCTGAACCGGATGAAGCGATCAGCCGGCTTCAGTCAGGTCGAACCGAGTCAGGGGGAGCTTGTATTTCAGGCGATTTGCTGAAGTCACGATGCTCGAGATCGGCTATGCTTCTTCTGTAACTGGTGCCAGCGGGACGCTTTCGATGACGCAGGTTAAATCCATGAGCTTTGCCCAGCAGCAAGCTGACCTCTTGCGTGTTCAAGGGACGGCAAGTCGTTTTGATGCCCATTTTCATAGCACCTACTCGATCGTGGCGATCAAACGGGGGGCGGCTGAGATCAGATCGGCGAGATGGAGTGAAACCGCACGCGCGGGCGATGTCTTCTTTTTCAATCCGTACGAAATCCATTCGGCTTGCTGCTCCAGGGAGGATGCTGAGTACGACACATTGTACCCCTCCAGGGCGTTTCTCATCAGCTGTCTCGCGATCGACCACCGCGGCGACGGACCTGTTAGCATCCAGACCGGCATTCTCAGGCAGAGCCGGGCGACAAGAGAGCTTATCGACGCCCTGAATACGCCGACGGTTGAGGACAAGATCATCGAGGTTTCGCTCCAGCAAATACTGGCAGCGTGTGTTTTTTCAACGGATTGCGTGGATGAAAGCACCGGAGCACTGGCGCGCAGGGCTTGCATGCTGATCCGGAAGAATTGCACGCGGGCGATGCGGACCGAAGACCTCGCGCGGGAACTGGGGGTGCACAAGAGCCACTTTGCCAGGGCTTTCGGCAAGGCGGTGGGCATGGCGCCTCAGACCTATATCCGTCAGGTAAGGGTGGCGAAGGCCAGGGAGTTGATTACAGAGGGCTTTCCGCTCAGCGAGATCGCGCTCATGCTGGACTTCAGCGATCAGGCCCACCTCACGCGAGAATTCAAGAAGGTCTATGGGGTGCCGCCCGGCGCGCTTTCGCGGGCCCTCGGGAAACATCGACGAATAGACCGGCGCTTGCCCCATCAAGCGCTTTGATAAGATTGAGCTGGCCGCTACGCCGTTTCGTCCGCCTTCGCGGCGCTCGGCCGCCAACGCGACATGCAAATCCTGTTCAATACGCCACAGGATGGGTCACGTAACTTCGGCACGCAAACGTCGAGGTTCCCAAGATGCAACAAGATGATCTTCCGTATTTGGTAAAATTCCCTGACGCCACGGGGCAATTTGGGCGATTTGGCGGCAATCATTATCCGCCGCAAGTATGGCCGGCCCTTGAAGAACTCACATCAACCTATCTGTCGCTGCGAGACAGGCCGGACTTTCAGCATGACCTCGATACGGTTCGCGTCGGTTTGCAGGGTCGACCGACACCGGTTCATTTTCTCAGGACCACCACAGCGGAAGTCGGCGGCGCGCGCATCTACATAAAGCGTGAGGACCTGAACCACACGGGCGCGCACAAGATCAATCACTGCGTCGGGTTCGCGCTGCTCGCCCGCAATATGGGCAAGCGCAAACTGATTGCTGAAACGGGCGCGGGACAGCACGGGGTCGCGCTCGCTGCGGCCGCCGCCTATTTCGGTCTCGAATGCGAGATCCATATGGGCGAAGTCGACATGGTGAAGCAGGCCTCGAATGTCGGGCGCATGCGTCTCCTCGGCGCGCGGGTGGTCGCGGCTAGCGCTGGGCAGTCCGCCCTGAAGGAGGCGAGCGACGCCGCGTTCAGCGCCTATATCGAACAGCATGAGCACGCCCTCTACGCGATCGGTTCGGCGATAGGGCCGCATCCCTTCCCCATGATCGTGCGCGATTTCCAGTCGGTCGTGGGGAAAGAGGCGCGCAGCCAGTTCCTGTCTCTGAACGGAGGGCAGTTGCCCGACCATGTCGTGGCCTGCGTGGCCGGCGGATCGAACGCAATGGGCATCTATTCAGGCTTCCTCGATGATCCAGCCGTCACGCTCCATGCCGTGGAACCTCTCGGCACGTCAGATGAGACCGGGAAACATGCCGCGACACTCTCCTTCGGAACGCCCGGAACGCTCAACGGTGCGCGGTCCCTCGTTTTGCAGCAGGAAGACGGAACGCCTTCGAAGGTGTCGTCCGTCGCATCGGGCCTGGTCTATCCCGGGGTCGGGCCAGAGATCGCGATGCTGCATGAGGAGGGGCGCCTGAAGATTGCGGCGATCTCGAACAACGAGGTGATTGCCACCTTCTTCCGCTTTGCAAAGTCGGAAGGCATCATTCCGGCGCTCGAGAGTTGCCATGCGCTGGCATTCGCGATCAAATTGGCAGAGCGCCGCCCGCCCTCGGAAACCATCCTGGTCAACCTGTCCGGCCGGGGCGACAAGGATGTCGATTTCGTTCTGAACGAGTTTCGGGACGCGGACGGTCCCGCGCGCTAGCCAGTCGCTATCCCATGGGGGCCACGCCTCGGAGACGATAGCGGCCATTCGGTCAAACGCTCCAGATCGTCTCCAGCGAAGCCAAGGCCGGAGCGTTGCCTCAGGCACCGGCCTCTTTCGCAATGCTATTCCGCTTCCGACCAGTGAGGATAGGTGACATAGGCGGTCAGCGCGCCTTCCGCGTGGGAGCGAATGATCACGGCGTTCCCCTTCGGCATATAGATAATTTCGCCGGGGCCGGCGGTCAGGGTCTCGCCGTCGGCTTCAACCGACACCCTTCCTTCCAGTACCACCATGACGTCGTCGACGACGATATCGGTCTCCAGGACCTGGTCGGGGCCGTAGCGTCCATATCCGACCGTGATCGGCCCTCCTTGTTTTTGATCCGCCATGTTGGCGGCGAAAATGTCGGCGTCCTGTCCGGGCGAACGTTCGAAAACGGCATCGGCAGGTTCAAATCTGAGGACTTTCATCTCTTTCCTTTCCGCGTTCTCGCTATTCACGTTTGGCGATTTCGGCGTCGGCGAGCCCCGACATCTGTTCCCCCATAACTTTCAGGAACACGAGCGCCCGCTCGCGGTAGAGCGCATGTTTTTCAGGCATCCGGTCCCAGGATTGCTGAAGGGTGGTGCCGGGGGTGGCGATCTTCATTCCATCACTGGCAAACAGAGCCAGAGCGACTTGGTCGATGATATTTGGCGTCATTTCTGAACCTCCTCATTTGGTTGGATCCGTCAGCTAGCAACCGACATTGGCAATTCTGGGGTCCCGCCAGCCTCGATATCCATGATCCGATCGCTCTCTGCCGGGTCAGGTTTCGGTTTCAAGGCGGCGGGGAGCATGGACTGCGCGCAGGTACTGGGCCGGCGTTGTCGGCTTGCGGCCGAGGAGTTTTTCCAGATCGCCGCTCTCACCGTCCCATTCGCCGGCATTGACGCCCTGCACCCATTTCAAAATGAAAGCAGCAGCCGGCTCCGGCAGCCCCAATGACATTAACTGGGCGACGTAATCCTGCTCCGAAAGGACGTTGAACGGTACGGGCTTGCCGCTGATGTCCGAAAGAATCTGCGCAATGTCGGCGAAGGACACGGCCGGACCGCCATAGAGCGCGTAGTCCTTGTACCCATGCCCGTCTTCGCTCAGCACGACGGCGTGCGCTTCTGCCAGATCCTCACGGCTGGCGTAAGCCGCCTTGCCCGTCCCGGCCGGCGCAAGGACGCCTTTTTCCAGAGGGGCTCCGCCTGCATAGTTTTCGATATTTTCGAGAAAAGGCGGATGACGCACCAGCGTGTAGACCAGGCCGGACGCCTTCAGGCTTTTTTCGACGAAGCGATCCTCTTCGGTGACCTGCGGCATGTGGAAGCCGGAATCCGCCTTTTGGATGATCGGCATAAAGACGATATGCCCGACGCCGGCCTGCTTCGCCGCGTTGATGACATTCTCGTGCTGGGTATTGCGATCGGTAAAGGCGGTGGCGGAGACGAGCATGACCTTGCCAATGCCCGCGAAGGCGCGCACCAGCCCCTCACGATCGAGATAGTCGCCCTGGCGAATCTCGATCCCCTTGGCGGCGAGATCGGCCGCCTTGGCCGGATCGCGGGCAAGGCCGACCAGATCGCTGGCGGGCACGCGTTTCAGAAGATGTTGCAGGGTCATGCGGCCGATATTACCGGTCGCGCCGGTGACGAGGATCCTGGTCATGGATTTTCCTTTCGGTTTATGCGGTTGGTGCGGCGCGGAGCGTCGACATCGTCGTTTGACCCAGTTAAGACATTGCAGACTTTCGTTCCAGTACCCACTATTTTGTAAGTATCGAATTTGGGAGATCAAAATGACCGAGACGCATTTCCGGTGTGGCCTGGAAGCGGTTCTGGCCATCCTCGGCGGCAAGTGGAAGCCGCTTATCGTCTATCATCTCGCTTTCGGCTCAAAGCGCACCGGGCAACTGCGCAAGCTCGTCACCAATGTGAGCGAAAAGATGCTGATCCAGCATCTGAAGGAACTGACGGATGACGGCGTCGTTCGCCGCATCGATTTCCAAAAAGTGCCGCCGCATGTCGAGTATGAATTGACCGACTTTGGCCGAAGCCTGGCCCAGGTGCTCGCGCCGCTATGCGAATGGGGAACGCACCACAACGACGAGGTCGCAAAGATCGTACAAAACCGGGATCATGGGACGAGGGTGGCTTAGCGTCTCGCTGGCAAGGTGGCCGCGACGGCGTGATGCGCTGTGCGCGAAAGGTCGACTTCCCGGCTATTATTGGTCTGCCCCGATGGTTCCCGGCGCGGGAACCATCGCCTTCCATTCGGCTTGTCCCTGCCATTGCGGCGCATCTGCGATCAGGTCCGCGGGCCGGCTTGGCGGAACCCGATTCAAATGGTTATGCTTCCGCCGTCGCACTGGAACGGCGGGGCGCGCTTGAAACGGGTATCGGACATGGATGCATATGGACATTTGCGGATATTGGTCAGCCTCATCCTCGGGCTGGCGATCACGCGCGTACTGTCCGGTCTTTCCCGCCGCCTGCAGGAGCCGATCAAGACCAACGGCATGCATGTCCAGATCGTCTGGTCGCTGGTGCTTCTTCTCGGCGCCGTGCACTTCTGGTGGTGGGAGTTCGCCCTTCGCCTGATCACCCAATGGAATTTCTGGATCTACATATTCGTTCTGTCCTACGCCTCGCTGTTTTTCCTGATGTCGACCCTGCTTTATCCCGACCACATTCAGGGACAGGTTGATCGGGAGGATTTCTTCTTCCGGCGGCGGTCCGCGTTCTTTGCCCTGTTCGCGATCTCCTTCGCTTTCGATCTGGTCGACACGCTCATCAAGGGACGAGAGCACCTGACGTCCCTTGGCGTCTGGTATGGCTTCCGCCTTATTGCCGGAACCGTGGTCGCCCTGATCGCGATGAGAACCGAAGACAACCGGAAACTGATGTGGCTTGGACTGGGCTGGCTTGCAGGCAACACCGTCTGGATCACCGTGCTCTACGGCGCCCTGAACTGAGCGGCACTTTGGACGCTTTTCGTCGGAGCGCTTCACTTTCTGCTGCAAGCGCCGCCAAACCGGATCGCGCGGCGATGCGCAATCTGCGCCGTCGGCCGGCCTGAATGACGAAATCAGGCAATATGAAAAGTCCCTGATCCAGCGGATGCTTGCGACCTCCGGCAACAATGTCGCGGCAGCCCGCAACGGTGCCCCATCAGCGATCCTTGCCGTTCATGCCTGTCACGGCCTTCAGATCTTCCAGCAACTGCCGGACAACGGGAATGCCAAGAGAGCTGAGCCGGACATAGGCGCCGGTGGAAAGCCGACTGATCGGCGGATCTGTCGGGCGGATGACGAGCCCGCCGATTTCGACATGATCGGCAAGCTGCAGCGGCGCCATCAGTTTGGCGCCCAGCGCGCGCGTCAGGTCCAGCGCCGCGGCAAAAGAGGTCGAATGGGCGATGATGCGCGGCGGGCTCAGCCGCTGCTCGGCGCAATAGCGCCGCAGCAAGGGCACGTTGTCGGTCGCGCCGCTATAGGCCACCCAGGAAAAGCCGGCCAGCTCGCGAGGCCCGAGCAACGGCAGTGCCGCCATCGGATCATCGGCTGCCATGATCACGGCAAGCTCGATCTCGGCCACCGGTATGGCGGTGATCAGGGCATCGGGCTCCGATGGTTCGATCGCCCCAAGCACGACATCGAGACGGCCATCGCGCAGCATCGGCAGCGTCACCGCATTCTGGTCTGCAACCAATTCGAAGGTCAGGGACGGGTACCTGTTGCGCAGCCGGGCAAACAGCGGCGCGGCATAGCGCAGGTGAAACAGCGGCCCCGCTCCGACCCGCAGGGTTTCAAGCCCGATGCCGGCGAGTGCCCGGATTTCCTCGCGCGCCTGCCGGTATTCCTGTTCGATTCGCTCGGCGCGGGCCAGAAAGTGACGGCCGGCGGCAGTCAGGCGCATCCCGCGGCGATGGCGCTCGAACAGCTTGCCGCCGAGATCCTCCTCGAGATTTGCGAGACGCTTGGTCAGGGAGGGTTGCGTCAGGCCGATCTTTTCGGCTGCGTCGGACAGATTGGCTTCCGCCGCGATCGCAAGAAAGGCAGTGAGGTTTCTGTCCACGAGCTATTCCATTTTTCTATCGCTAGGTCCGTAAAAATCGATTTTACAGAAAGCCTGCGATCCGACAAGTTCATCCTCCAAGATGTGGGAGGACTTTTTGCGGACGATTTTTGTACTTTTCGATTCCCTGAATCGAACGGCGCTCGGCGCTTATGGCGGCAAGGCGGTCCCGACGCCGAATTTTGATCGCTTCGCCGCCCGCGCGGCCACGTTCGACACCCATTACGCCGGTTCGCTGCCCTGCATGCCCGCACGGCGCGACATGCAGACGGGGCGGCTGAACTTCACCCATCGCCCGTGGGGCCCGCTCGAACCGTTCGACAACGCCTTTCCGCAATTGCTGAGCGCCGCCGGCGTCTATACCCATCTGGTTTCGGACCACCTGCATTATTTCGAAAACGGCGGCTGGGGTTATGCCCAGGCCTTCGACAGTTGGGATTTCATCCGCGGTCAGGAATATGACCCGACCACAGTGTTCACCGTGCCGCCGGTGGAGCGCATCCGCGAAAACTTCGACGCCCGCCACTATCCGACCGGAACGCTGCCGGAAGGCCGCACCGCCACACGCGGCACCTTGGCAAAGGATGTGTGGAAACGCTCCCGCCACGCCATCAACAAGCTCGAACCGTGGGATGAGGCGGACTATCCGACCGCGAAGTGCTTCGCCAAAGCCTTCGATTTCCTCGATCGCAACCGGGACAGCGACGACTGGTTCCTGCAACTCGAATGCTTCGATCCGCATGAACCGTTCGATGCGCCCGAACGGTTCAAGGCAATGTTCGCGACCGGCTATGACGGCCCTGTGCTGGACTGGCCGCTCTATGAAAAGTGCACGAATTCTGCGGAGGAGATCGCCGAAATCCGTTCCAACTATGCCGCCCTCGTTGCCATGTGCGACGATTATTTCGGCCGACTGCTCAACTGGATGGACGCCAATGACGCCTGGAAGGACACCACGCTGATCCTGACCACCGATCATGGCTACCTTCTGGGCGAGCATGAGTGGTGGGCCAAGAACCGGATGCCGTATTACGAGGAGATCTCGCATATCCCGCTGATGATCTGGCATCCCGATCATCCCGGGAGCGGCGGCGCGCGCATCGCGGAACTGACCCAGACCACCGACCTGATGCCGACGATCCTGGACCTGCATGGCGTGGCCACACCTGTGGAAGCGCGCGCGCATTCGCTGCTGCCGCTGCTGGACGAACGCCCGTCGGGACGCGACACGGCGATCCTCGGCATGTTCGGCGGCCCGGTCTGCGCGACCGACGGGCGGTACACCTATTTCAGGTTCCCCGAGACCGACGATCCGGCGGCGCTGCCGCTTTACACCCTGATGCCCAGCCATCTCGAAGACATGTTCTCGGTCGGCGATCTCGCCACCGCCGAACTGGTCGACGCCTTCGACTTCACCAGGGACGCGCCGTTACTGCGGGTCAGGCTTTCCAGAAAGCTCGGCGAATCCGGCATGGACATTCTTGCAAACTGGCAGGGCGGAAACGTGCTCTACGATCTCGCCGCCGATCCCGGGCAGACGACGCCGCTGGAAGCTCCGGAGATCGAAGCCCGCATGAATGCCGCCATCATCGAGCATTTCGTGGCGCATGACGCCCCGGAGGAGCTTTACGCCCATTACGGGCTGGCCCGCGATCAAACGCCGGCGGAAAGCATTGACGCCCTCGGTTGAGCGGCGAAAAATATCAAAGGAGGAGCAAATGAAAACAACGATAGCAATCACACTGGCCGCAATCGCCGCCATGCCGCTTGCCGCTGGGGCGGACGACTTTCCCAAACGCACGGTCGAACTGATCTTCCCCTGGGGGCCGGGCAACGCGATGTCGGCCAGCCAGATCCTGGCAGAAGCGATGTCGGAGGAGCTCGGCGTCTCGATCCCGGTGATTTCGACGCCCGGGGCCGCCGGTACCAAGGCCTTCCAGATCGCGATGAACAAGCCGGCCGACGGCTACACCATCCTCGATGGCTATGTCGCGCCGCTGGTGCTGCAGCCGGTGCTCGGCAAGGCCGACTGGACCTATGCCGACTTCGTGCCGCTGCACGCAGCCTTCTCCAACGCCTTCGCGATCGGCACGGCGGCGGACGATGACCGCTGGGCGAATTTCGAGGCGATGATGAACTATTGCGCCGATCACCCGGCGGAGCTTCGCTACACGACGGGGTCGCGCAACAACCTGCCCCATATGGTCATCGCCAAGGTGCTGCAGAGCTATGACTGCGTGGCCCAGAACATTCCCTATACCGCCAATGGCGACGCCATGTCCGACCTCAAGAACGGCGTTCTCGATTTCGGTTTCATCAATGTCGGCGATTACCAGCAGAATGGCGACGACTACACCATCCAGCTCGTGCTGTCGGAACTGCCGGCCAGCGCCGCGGCCTTCGGCGGTGCGCCGTCCATTGCCGACCTCGATGTCGATCTCGGCCTGAGCGGGCTTGGCCCCATGGGGTGGAACTGGTGGCTGGTGCGCAAGGACACCCCGCCCGACCGCCTGGAAATTCTGCGCGAGGCGATGAAGGCCGCGATCGAACGCCCCGAGGTGCAGGAAAAGGTCAACGCGCTCGGCTTCGCCGCCCTGGAATGGGACTGGGATCAGTACGATGAGATCGTGGGTCCGGTGGCAGGCCAGTTCGAGGCGATGGGCAATGCGCTCAAATGGGAAGAAGAACAGCTTGCCAAATACTGATCTCTACAAGCCGGGCCGGGAGGAAAGGGTGACCATGAGCATCGGTAAAAGACATGTCGAATGGCTCGCGGTCGCGCTTTTCCTCGCCGTCATCGGCCTTGTGTATCAGCAGGCCGCGACCAGCATGGCCGAACAGGGTATCGCCTCCGGCGGGCCCTATGACAACGCGGCGGCCTATCCGAAGACGATCGCTGCCGTGCTTGCCTTGCTGACCGCGATACAGGCGCTGCTGCAGATTTTGCGGGCGCGCAAGACGAAAGCCGAAACGGGCGTGCCGCTTGGCCAGCTCGCCCGGCCCGCGTCGCTTGTCCTGATATTCGCGGCCTATCTCGCAGCCCTCGGCATTGCCGGCTATCACATCGCCACGCCGATCATGCTCGCGGCGCTGATGATGCTTTGCGGCATAAGGCGACCGCTGGCGATCGTGGTTCCGGCGGTGCTGATCTCGCTGGGGCTTTCCTATGTCTTCGAAGCCTGGCTCAAGATCGTGCTGCCGGGCGGCCTCCTGCACCTGAACATTGCTTGGTGATCCATGCTCGCGCAATCGCTTGCCGCTGGCCTTGACCAGTTTCTCACACCGCTCACCCTCACACTGACGACGCTCGGCGTCATCTTCGGGCTCATCGTCGGTGCGCTGCCGGGTTTGGGACCGCTGATGGGCATCGTGCTGATGCTGCCCTTCGCGGTCGACATGCCCCCGGTGGCCGCCATGGGCTTTCTGCTCGCAATCGGCGTTGGCGGTTCCTGCGGCGGATCGATCTCGGCGATCCTGTTGCGGATTCCCGGCACGCCGCTTGCCGCCGCGACCCTGTTCGACGGCTATCCGCTGGCGCAGAAGGGGCGCGCTGCGGATGCCATCGGCATCGCGATATCCGCCTCCGCGCTCGGCGGGCTGTTCGGCGGTCTCGTGCTGATCCTGGCGGCGCCGGTTCTCGCAGACTTCGCCTCGAACTTTTCGCCGCCGGAATATGCGATGCTGGCGCTGACAGGCCTGATCGCGATCGCGGTCGTTTCCGAGGGTTCGCTGCTCAAAGGTTTGATGACAGGCTGTCTCGGCCTCCTGATCGCCACCATTGGCACGGATGAATTCTCGACCGGCTTCCGCTTCACCTTCGGCAGTTTCGAGATGCTGAACGGCTTTCACATCGTTGCGATCGTCGTTGGCATTTTCGCCATCTCCGAAATGGCGCATCAGGTGCAGGGCAATGACCTCAATCAGAAATCCGACGTCAAGATCGTCAGGCCCGGTTTCAGAACCCTCCTGATCACGCTCCGGCACTGGAAGAACCTGCTCCGCTCCTCGACCATCGGCGCGGCCTTCGGCGCGCTTCCCGGCGTTGGCGGCACGATCTCCACCTTCGCCTCCTACGCCGTCGCCAAGGCGTTCTCGAAACCGGAAGATGGCTATGGCGAAGGCGCGGAGGGCGGCGTTGTCGCCACCGAAAGCGCCAACAATGCAACGGTCGGCGGCGCGATGGTGCCGACCATGGCGCTCGGCATTCCCGGCGAAGCCTCGTCCGCCGTGCTGATCGGCGCGATGCTGATCCTGGGCTTTTTCCCGGGTCCGGCGCTGTTCGAGCAGCGGCCGGAGATCGTCGGCGGCGTGTTCCTGGTCTATCTGTTCTCCAACATCTCGCTGCTGATCGTCGGCATTCTGGCAACGCCCGCCTTCGTCTGGGTGCTGCGGCTGAAGAAAAGCTATCTGATCCCGATCGTGCTGCTGCTTTGCGCCATCGGCACATTCGCCCTGCAGAGCTCGGTGTTCGACCTGTGGGTGATGATGGGTTTCGGCATCCTCGGCCTGCTTCTGCGCAATGCCGGCTATCCGCTGGCGCCGCTGGTGATCGGCGTCATTCTGGGGCCGCTTCTGGAAAACAATCTCAGGCGCGCGCTGCTGATCTCGCGCGAGGGCTACTGGATTTTCCTGGACCGGCCGGTCTCCGCCGTGCTGGTGGCCGTCAATATCGCGCTGATCGCCGGCGCGATCTACTGGACGATCCGCCAGCGGCGCGAGCGCGATGTGCGGGCAACTGCTCAGTCCGAGGGCTGAGCGGATCGGGGTCGAGCCACGCCGCCATTAAAACCAGTGAGCGGCGGCCGGCCTCGCTCAGGGCGTGGGCATAGCCGCTGACGCGCAGCGGATCATGCTCGGCCGCCGAAACTTGGGTCTCCAGAATGTAATTTTTATTCTATAATATTGAATTATGAAATAAAATGAATATTCCTTGGTCCTGGAACATCTGCATCATAACCCGCAATCAATGCGCCTGAGGGGCGCAGGAGGCTAGCGCATGTCGTCTATCGGAATTGGCCTGATCGGAACCGGCTATATGGGCAAATGCCATGCTCTGGCATGGAATGCCGTTGGCCCGACATTCGGCGATTGCCCGCCGGTCCGGCTCGTGCATCTGGCCGAGGTCGATCGCGATCTCGCGCGCGAAAAGGCGAACGCCTTCGGTTTCGAGAAGGCCACCGGCAGCTGGCGCGATCTCATTGCGGACCCGGAGGTGGACGTGATCTCGATTGCCGCGCCGAATGCCTTTCATCCGGATATGGCGATCGCGGCGCTGGAAGCCGGCAAGCACGTCTGGTGCGAGAAGCCGATGGCGCCGAAATTCGACGACGCGCTCAAGATGCGGGCGGCAGCCCGCAGCGCGGGCCGCGCCGCCGTGCTCGGCTATAATTACATCCAGAACCCGATGATCCGCCAGATCGCAAGCTTCCTCGAGCACGGGGCGATCGGCACGGTCAATCATATCCGCATCGAGATGGACGAAGACTTCATGGCCGATCCGGAGCAGTTCTTCTACTGGAAGAGCGAGGCGAGTTCCGGCTATGGCGCGCTCGACGATTTCGCCGTGCATCCGCTGTCGCTGATCCGGATGCTGTTCGGCCGGCTTGCAAGCGTCACCACGGATATGGCCAAGCCCTACGCCGAACGCCCGCTGAAGGCCGGGGGGAAGCGTGCGGTGGAAACCCATGATATCGCCAGCGTGCTGTTTCGCATGGAAAGCGGCGCGTCCGGCGTGCTGATGGCCAACCGCGCCGCCTGGGGTCGCAAGGGCAGGATCGCGATCCAGATCTTCGGCTCTGCCGGATCGATCACCTATGATCAGGAGCGCATGAACGAGGTGGAAATCTACCGCGCCGGCGGGCCGGCCGCGGAGGCCGGCTATGCCCGGATTCTCGCGGGTCCGGCGCATCCGCCCTATGACCAGTTCATTCCCGCGCCCGGCCACGGCCTCGGCTTCAACGATCTCAAGGTGATCGAGTGCCGCCACCTGATTGCCGCGATGGCTGGAGAGCCTGCCCATGTGATCGACTTCGAGAAAGGCGTCGAAATCGAACGCGCGGTCCATGCCATGGCCGAAGCGCATGAAAAGCGCGGCTGGGTCGATATCGGCTATGATTGATGGCGCAATTGCCGCCTGACTCCGGCAGTTCAGCGAGCGTGTTGCGCGCCGTGGATTCCGGGTAGGCTGAGCGCGGGCTTTTCGCTCGTCTCACGCCGCTTCGAATGCCTCGATCGCGTCGATCTCGCCCTTCAGCGCTTCCGCCTGGCGCTTCAGATCGAAGCTGTCCTGCATGTTCAGCCAGAATTGCGGCGTGGTGCGGAAGAATTTGGCGAGCCGCAGCGCCGTATCCGGCGTGATCGCCGTTTCCTCCTTTGCGATCCGTTCGATGCGGGTGCGCGGCACGTGAAGGCGCTTCGCCAGTGCGCCGGCGCTCATGTTCAGCGGGATCAGGTATTCTTCCCGCAGGATTTCACCCGGGTGGACCGGCGGCAGAATGCTGGCCATGGTTCCTGTCCTTTTCTCAATGGTAATCGACGATTTCGACATCTTCCGCGCCGCCATCCGTCCAGACAAAGCAGATGCGCCACTGATCGTTGATCCTGATCGAGTACTGACCTTTTCTATTGCCCTTCAACGCCTCCAGCCTGTTGCCCGGCGGCGAGCGCAAATCATCCAGGGCGTGCGCATTGTCAATCATCGTGAGCTTTCGGATCGCCGCGCGCATTATATCGGCAGGAAAGCCTTTCGGCGCCTTGCCGCTGGCGACACTCTCCGTCGTGGCATTGCGATAGGATCGGATCAGCTGTCTTCCTTTTCTGTTTGTATCATAGAATGATACGCATCCCTGTCAAGCGATACGTATCACGTCACGATACAAAAAAGTCCGGAACTTCTCGCGGTTCAAAGGATGGACGCGCTGAACCGGCGACACGACTTAGATTATCCCTCGCCGGAAAAACGGGCGAGCGAGAAGGGTTCCATCTGTTCGGGAATCCTTCCCTCTTCAAGCCAGCCGGTGCTTTCATAGGCGTGAAGCGCGGCAAGCGATACGCCGCTGTGGCAGGTGATCAGGAAGGCGCCGGGGACGACTTCCTCGTAGGCGGCAAGATCACCGCCATTGAGAACTGACGCTGACCCTTTCAAGCCCTCATGCAGCCCTTTCTGCGCGCAGCGCTTCCTTGAAGAGTTCGAAAGCGGTCGTGCCGCGCCGATCGGGGTAATAGAGGTGGTAGCCGGAAAACGGCTCGCACCACGGCTCCAGCAGGCGGGTAAGACGGCCATCGGCAATCGGCGCCGCCACCAGATCTTCCAGGATGTAGAGGATGCCGAACCCTTCAATAGCGGCGGCGACCAGCAGGTCCGCATCGTTGAAGACCGGTCCGCGGCCTGGCGTGACCGTCACCGCGCGGCCGTCGCGCTCGAATGACCAGGGTGACAGATTGCCGTGCGCGTCGGCGTAGGCGATGCAGCGATGGGCGGTGAGATCGGCCGGCTCCATCGGCGTCGGATGGTCGCGCAGATAGCCGGGAGCGGCCACCACCGCCACGCGCAGCGGAGGCCCGACCGTGAGCGCGATCATGTCCTTCTCCAGTCGCTCGCCGAGCCGGATGCCCGCATCATAGCGGCCCGCCACGACATCGGTCATGCCGTCCTCCACGCTCACGTCCACCTCAATGCCCGGATAGCGGCGCATGAAGGCGGGCAGCATCGGCCACAGCACCGTGTCTGCAGCGTGTTTGCCCGTCGTGATCCGGACCGTGCCGATTGCTGTCCCGCGTGCATGGGATAGCGCCTCGATCTCGGCGTCCAGCCCGGCAATGGCCGGCGACAGGGTGGCGAGCAGGCGCTCGCCGGCGGCGGTGGGGGCAACGCTTCGCGTCGTGCGGGTGAGCAGGCGAAAGCCGAGTTGGCCCTCCAGCCGCTTCATGGTCTGGCTCAAGGCCGATTGCGTGACGCCGAGCCGCCGCGCGGCGCGGGTGAAGCTGCGGTCGGAGGCAATCGCCGCGAAGATGGCGAGGTCGCCGAACTGATCCGGACGCATTGATGATTCCTGCTACTGGGGCCTATTACTCATTAGGCGATTATAATGATCCATTAGCATAGCTACATAGTCGACGACTGCACAAGAGCAAGGAGACGACGATGCCAAAGGTTTGGTTGGTGACCGGCGCGAGCCGGGGACTTGGACGCGAGATCGCGCGCGCGGCGCTCGATGCGGGCGAAACGGTGGTGGCCACGGCGCGCTCCGCCGATGCGGTGCGCGAGGCCTTCGGGGACCACGATCGCCTGCATGCCCGCGCGCTCGATATCACCGATGCCGAGGCCGCCAATGCGGTGGCCGCCGAGACCGCGGAGCGGTTCGGCGCGATCGACGTGCTGGTCAACAATGCCGGCTATGCCGAGCTGGGTTTCTTCGAGACCTTCACGGATGAAGCGGTACGGCGTCAGTTCGAGGTCAATCTGTTCGGCACGATGAACGTCGCGCGCGCGGTCGCCCCCCATATGCGTCGCCGCCGCGCGGGCCTGATCGTCACCATCTCGTCGGTCAGCGGGCTGGTCTCCAATGCCGGCGGTGCGGTCTATTCGGCCTCGAAATTCGCGGTCGAGGGATGGATGGAGGGCTTTGCGCAGGAACTGGCGCCGTTGGGCGTCCGCTCGCTTCTGGTCGAGCCGGGCATGCTGCGCACCGACTTCATGGACGGCAAGTCGGCGCGCTTCGGCAGCATCGACATTCCGGATTATGCCGAGGCGATCGCGCAGTATCTCGCGTTTGTCGACGGCGCGAATGGCAACCAGCCGGGCGATCCGAAGCTGCTCGCGGCGCGGATCGTGCCGCTTGCCGCGCAGGACGATGCGCCGGCGCGGTTCGTGTTCGGCGACGACGCCCGGCAGTGGGCCGGCGCAAAGGTCGATCAGTTGCGGCACGAGATCGCCCGCTCGGCCGATCACGATTGATGCGACAGTCCAGTGCGCCGGCAGGCGGGTGATTGGGAGCCGGGCTGGCACCGATATTCTGCATCTTGCTCAATCCATGCGCGCCAGCCCAAGCCATCAATGCGGGCACGAACAGGTCTGGGGTCTCCCCGTCAGAGAGAGATTTTGCTTTTGCTCCCGTCGCCCGATCGTTCGAATTCAGCCTCGTCGAAAGCACGGCGCGAGGTCTCGATGTCCTGCCAGGTATCCCTGATCCAGCCCGTAAAGGCGGCCAGGGGGCCGAGCATGGACCTGCCACGGGCCGTCAGTTCATATTCCACGCGCGGCGGCACTTCGGCATGATAGTAGCGCGCAACGAGGCCGTCGCGCTCGAGATTGCGAAGAGTGAGCGTAAGCATCCTTTGCGAAATATCCGGAATGCCGCGCTTGATCGCTCCGAACCGCATGGGAGCATCCGGCGACAGGGCGAGCATGGACACCACCAGAATAGTCCATTTGTCGCCGAGACGCGCCAGCACGCTGCCCGGGGCGCATGGCGTCAGAACAGGCCCTCGCGCGGTTTCGATTACCGGGCGGCCATTGATTTCACGCTGCACGTAGGAACTCCTTCAATGGTTATGTCGATGTAACCGACGATCAAAAATGTGCCGTCTTGCGCTGATTTTCAATCAGTTCCAAATGATAACCATCATTAATTACAGATGGTAACCAAAATGGATCACACAGCGGAATTTCTCGTGTTCGGAGCGACCGGGCAGCAAGGCGGGGCTGTTGCGCGCGCGCTGAAAGCCAAGGGGAGGGAGGTCAAGGCCTTCGTGCGTGATCCCGACAGCGCCAGATCGAAGGCCTTGTCTGCCGCAGGCATCTCGCTGGCAGTCGGCGATCTGTTTGACCCAGCATCGATTGACCGTGCGATGGCAGGGGTCAAGGGTGTGTTCAGCGTTCAGACCAGTTCGCCGTCAGGCGAGGTCACCGATGCCCAGGAGGTCCTGCAGGGCAAGGGGATTGCAGACAGCGCCGTCCGGCAAGGGGTACGACATCTCGTTTATTCGTCGAGTGGAGCATCGGGCAAGGGCCTGACGGGAATGGGGCATTTCGACAGCAAATCGGAAATCGAAGCTTATGTGCAGAGCCTCCCCGTGATGACCACGATCACGCGCCCGGTAAGCTTCATGGAAATGCTGTTATTGCCCGGTCTGGGACTTCCTCAAGGCGAATTCACCTTCTTCATGCGCCCGGAGCAATCCATGCAGATGATCGCGCTTGCCGATCTGGGAAGGATGAACGCCCAGATCCTGGTGTCGCCTGAGCGCTATGCTAGCAAGGCCATCGAACTGGCGAGCGCGAATGTGACGGGCCGCGACCTAGAGCGGTTCTGTGTTTGACGGAATCAAAGGGATTCCCCTTTTGCTGGTTTTGTGATTCAAGATGCTGGCTGGGCAGGAGGCCAGCATCTGATGACGGCACCTCTTTCCAATGATCTTCGTAAGCGTGTGGTTCTTGCCATTGAGGCTGGCGAGAGCTGCCGCTCGGTCGCTTCCCGCTTTGGGGTTTCCGTGTCTGCTGCAGTGAAGTGGTCGCAGCGCTACCGGGCGACAGGTTCGGTCGCGCCCGGCAAGATGGGTGGCCATCGCAAGCGCATACTGGAACCGCACCGGGCCTTCATCATCGAGCGCATCAACCAGACCTCGCATCTGACGCTGCACGGGCTGAAGGATGAACTGGCTGCGCGTGGCGTAAAGGTCTCGCACGATACGGTCTGGAAGTTCCTGCGGCGCGAGGGTCTCAGCTTCAAAAAAAACACTGTTCGCCCTTGAGCAGGCGCGCGCCGACATCGCCAGACGGCGTCAACGCTGGCAGACTTTGCAGGCCGGCCTCGACCCCAGCAGGCTGGTGTTCATCGATGAAACCTGGATCAAGACCAATATGGCCCCGCTTCGGGGATGGGGCAAACGCGGCAAACGCCTTCGCGGCTTTGCGCCGCATGGGCATTGGCGAACCCTGACCTTTCTCGGCGCGCTGCGCTGCGACCGGCTGACGGCCCCTTGCGTCTTCGACGGGCCGATCAACGGCCAGTGCTTCCAAGCCTATGTCGAGCAGATCCTCGTGCCCACTCTCAAGCCCGGTGATATCGTCGTCATGGACAATCTCGGCAGCCACAAGTCAGCCGCGATCCGCAAGGCGATCAAAGCGGCAGGCGCAAGGCTATGGTTCCTGCCGCCCTATTCGCCCGATCTCAATCCGATCGAACAGGCGTTCGCCAAGATCAAACACTGGATGCGTATGGGGCAGAAGCGAACCGTCGAGGAAACATGGCGGGCCATCGGCCGCCTCGTCACCACCATCAAACCGCAAGAGTGCGCAAGTTACCTTGCAAATGCTGGATACGCTTCCATTAAAAACTGAAACGCTCTAGAGACCGCGTTCACGCACGCCGCCGGCCGCCCGATCGCCTACAAGCGCTTTCCCGTCGAACTGCTTGCGAACAACCCCTTCCTCAAACGCCTGGCCGAGCTTCTGGATAGTGGTTTGCTCGCTGGGGCCGCCGACCTTCCCTTTCTCGAACAGGAGTTCGACCATCTTACTTCGCTCGGGGAGTGGCTGGACGGTCCTGGCAATCCACTCTTTGAGGCGGCGCTCAATCATGTTGAAACCGAGGTGGCCCTTCGTTAGTCCGTTTCATTGCCACATCTGCCGCTCACAATCCCGGGACGCTCACCACCCAAGGGCATCGACGGCGTCGCGGCCCTGTCAGGTCAATTCAAGCCATTGCTCCCCGCCATCGCGTCGCCAGTTGACAACGGTCATCTTTTAATTTTACTAAGTAAGGAAATTAAATACGGGAGGCACCGTGAGGAGCGGAAGCGGGGAGATACTGACTAGGTTGCGAGACCAAGGCGCGATGTCGCGCGCCGAGCTGTCGCGCGTGACCGGCATTTCGTCTGCAGGCGTCACCAAAATCATGACGCAGATGATCCGCGAAGGTCTGGTGCGCGAGTGCGATCCATCGGGCGCGTTCAGCATCGGGCGGCCCGCAACAACCGTGGAAATCTGTCCCGAGGCTCGCCATGTTCTCGGCATTCATCTTGGAGCAGGGCAGGTCCATATCGCGCTGTCGGATGCGGCGCTCAACCTTTCCCACACGCGAAGCATCACCTACGACCTGACGGAGCCCGTCGAAGATTTGATCGCGCGCGTTTCTGATCTCGCCCGCAACGTCCTTCATGACGGCGCCCTTCCTTTCAACCAGATCCTCGGGATCGGGGTCGGCGTTCCCGGCGGCGTTGATCCGGCCCGACGCGTCAATACGCATTCCGTGCTGACGGGATGGAAAGGGATCGCCTTTGCGGAGGCGTTCGAGCAGTCGCTCGGCCTTCCGGTCGTGCTGGAGCACAATGCCACGGCCATGGCGATGGCCGAAGCCTGTTACGGCGTTGGGCGGGCCGCGGAAAGCATTCTCTATCTTCTGCTTGGCAAGGGCATTGGCGGCGGTTTCGTGCAGACCGGAGCCGCCGAGCGGCGCAGCGTCGTCGAGATCGGCCACATCGTCGTCGAGCCCGGTGGCCGACCTTGCCGATGCGGCGGGCGCGGCTGTCTCGAACGGTTCTTCTCGGAAGAGCCGCTCAGCGCGCTTGTCGGTCATCCCGATCTTCCCCGGTCGAAATTGGTCGCAGCCGCCATGGAGCGCCCGGAATGGCCCCAGCTTTACGAGTATCTGCTTCAGGCCATGTCCACGACCGTCACTCTTTTCGGTCCCGAGCGGGTCGTGCTGGGCGGCGATTTCAACGGCGCGCCCGAGCGGTTCTTCGCGGATCTGAGACGGGACCTGCCGCCGCGGGTGATGCCGCAGCAGCGGCTGAAGCTTGCGATCGAACGCACGAGCCTCGACGAGCCGGTCGGCGTGCAGGGCGCGGCCGGCGTCGCGCTTGAACAATTTCTTTATTCAAACGGCCCCTTGGCCGCCGCGCGGATGTCTCACCGGCAATCTGTGCGCGTCTAAGGTCGGCCACGGGAGGAACGAATGAGCGTCGCAAAAGACCTCGACATTGCCGAACCGCGCCGGGACTTCGTGTTTCGTTCGCCGAAACTTCTCTGGGGGATTGTGTCCTTTGCCTGCGGCATCGGGCTGTGGTGGCTTGCCACGGCCTCCGGCGTATCGGTGCTGCCAACGCCCCTGACGGTTTTCCAGCGCATGATCGAGCTCGCCATTTCCGGCCAGCTGTGGATGGATATGTTCGCTTCCCTTCGCCGCGTGCTGATCGGCTTTCTCATCGGTTCGCTGATTGCGGTGCCCGTGGGCTTTCTCATGGGGTGGTACAAGATTGCCCGCGCGGTCATCGATCCGTGGATCCAGTTCTTCCGCGTCATCCCGCCGCTTGCCATCATTCCGCTTGCGATCGTTACGCTCGGCATCGATGAAAAGCCGAAGATCTTCGTGATCTTTCTCGCCGCCTTCCTGTCCTCCGTGGTGTCGACCTATCAGGGCGTCATCAGCGTGGACCGGACCTATATCAATGCCGCGCGGGTGCTTGGCGCCGGCGACCGCGTGATCTTCACCCGGATCATCATTCCCGCATCGACGCCGTTCATTCTGGTGGGCTTTCGCATCGGTCTCGGCTCGGCCTGGGCGACCGTGGTCGCCGCGGAACTGATCGCCGCGCAATCCGGCCTCGGCTTCCGCATGCAACAGGCGCAGCTCTACTACGACCTGCCGACGATCTTCGTCAGCCTCATCGCCATCGGCATTCTCGGCCTGATCATGGACCGCATTGTCGTGCGTGCCGAAGAGCGCCTGACCCACTGGCAGGAAAGAATTCATCATGACTGACCCAAACCCCAAGATCGCGTTTCGCAATGTGAGCAAGTCCTTCGGTGAAGGCGACAAGTCGTTTGTGGCGCTCAGGGACCTGACGCTGGATATCGCCGATGGCGAAATCGTCACCGTGGTGGGGCCGTCGGGTTGCGGCAAGTCGACGGCGATGAACATCGTGGCGGGGCTCACAGGCGTGACCTCGGGCGAATGCCTGGTCAATGGCAAGGCGGTCAACGGCCCCGGTCCCGATCGCGGCGTCATCTTCCAGCAATACGCGCTCTTTCCCTGGCTGACCGTGATCAAGAATGTCGAGTTCGGCCTCAAGCTGCAGGGCATGGGCCGGGAACAGCGCCGCGAGCGGGCGCTGCATTACCTCGATCTCGTCGGGCTCAAGGATTTCGCCGAGGCCTATCCCAAGACGCTGTCCGGCGGCATGAAGCAGCGTTGCGCCATTGCCAGGGCCTATGCCGTCAATCCCAGCGTGTTGCTGATGGATGAACCCTTTGGCGCGCTCGATGCGCTGACGCGGGTCAAGCTGCAGGACCAGTTGCTCGATACCTGGTCCAAGGACAAGCGGACGGTGATGTTCATCACCCATGATGTCGACGAGGCCGTCTACATCGCCCACCGCGTTATCGTTCTTGCGGCCCGCCCCGGGCGCCTGCAGGAAATCATCAATGTCGACCTGCCCTTTCCGCGTAACGAGGAAATCCGGCTGTCGCCTGAATTCACAGAGATCAGAAACAATGTCTGGCGGGCGGTTTATGACCGGTCCCAACAGGCGGCATGAGCAAAACGGAGGAAAAATCATGCTGAAGAAACTGGTACTCATGGCCGCGGTCGCCGCGGCTGCCCTGTCCGGCCCGGCCAGCGCCGAGGAGCTCGACAAGATCCGGATGGGCTATATCGCCGATTATTTCGGAACGAGCGTCGCGGCCATCGCCACCGAAGAGGATCTCTGGGCCAAGCACGGCCTTGAGGCGGACCTCAAGGTCTTCACCAATGGCCCGATCCAGGTCCAGGCGCTCAATGCCGGCTCGCTCGATTTCGCCTATATCGGTCCCGGCGCGCTCTGGCTGCCGGCAAGCGGACAGGCCAAGGTCATCGCCGTCAACGCGCTCGGCTATACCGATCGCGTGATCGCCCAGCCGGGCATCGACAGCATTGCCGATCTCAAGGGCAAGAAGGTCGGCGTGCCGGAAGGCACGTCCGGCGACATGCTGCTGCGTCTGGCGCTTGAAAAGGCGGGGATGACGCTCGACGATATCGACGTGATCCCGATGGATCCGTCGACCGTGGTGACCGCCTTCGCATCGGGGCAGATTGACGCCGCCGGCATCTGGTATCCCTTTGTCGACGTCGTCAAGAAGCGCGTTCCGGACCTCAAGGAGCTGAGCTCCAACGAGGACTTCTTCCCCGATATCGCGTTCCCGTCGAGCTTCATCGTCAGCGATGCCAAGGCCGGCGATGAAGACGTCATCAAGAAGGTGGATGCGGTCATCAAGGACGCCATCGATTTCCGCCGCGAGAACCCGGAAAAGTCGGTTGAGATCACCGCCGCGTTCCTGAACGTGCCGGCCGAGCCGCTGCTGGTGGAATCCAAGCTCGCCAAGCTGCCCTCAAGCGAGGAACTGGTGGAACTGACCCGCGACGGGAAGGTCGACAACTGGTTCGATACACTTGCCGGGCTCTATGCCGATTTCGGCAAGATCGAAAGCCCGCTTCCGGCTTCGGAATTCTATCTGGGCAAGCTTTACGCCGAATAAGTCTTACCACGGGGCGGTCCGTGCCGGCCGCCCCGTTTCTTCCCGCATCAGGAGCCGAAATGACCCGCCCCAACATCATCTTCATCATGTCCGACGATCATGCCTCGCGCGCCATTTCGGCCTACGGCGCGGGCATCAACAACACGCCGAACCTCGACAGGCTGGCCAATGAAGGCGTGCGGAGCGATGCGACCTATGTCACCAATTCGATCTGCACGCCCTCGCGCGCCGCGATCCTGACCGGAACGCATAACCACGTAAACGGCGTGACGACGCTTTCGACCCATATCGACAACCGCCTGCCTAATGTTGCCAAGGCGCTGAAGGCCGGCGGATACGCGACCGCGATCTTCGGCAAATGGCATCTCGGCGAAGGCCCGGCGCATGAGCCGACCGGTTTCGACGAGTGGGCGGTGGTGCCGGGGCAGGGCGACTACTGGGATCCGGGCTTCCACTTTCCCGATGGCTACCGCCGTGTGCCGGGTTATGCGACCGACATCATCACCGACATGTCCGTCGACTTCATCGATCGCCACAAGGACGAGCCCTTCTTCCTGATGTGCCACCACAAGGCGCCGCACCGCAACTGGCAGTATCATCCGCGCTACAAGGATATCCACGAACCGGGCAGCATTCCGCTGCCGCCGACCTTCGAGGACACCTATGAGAACCGCGCCGCGGCGGCGGCCGCCGCAAAGATGCGCATCAAGTCCGACATGCTTTATGAGGACCTCGGCCTCGTCCAGCCGGAAGGCGGTGCCGAAATCGCCGGCGAACTGATGGTCGAGGGCTGGCCGGCGCGCAAGATCCCCGAACTGAAGGACGGCGAGACGATCTCGGTGATTTGCGCGGAGACCGGAAAGACCTTCACCTTCGACGATCCGAAGGCCTTCGCGGAATTCAAGTACCAGCGCTACATGTCGCGTTATCTGCGCACCGTCCAGGCGATCGACGACGGCGTCGGGCGCATGCTCGACAAGCTCGACGAACTGGGGCTCGCCGAGAACACGATCGTGATCTACACCTCGGATCAGGGCTTCTTCCTCGGCGAGCACGGCTGGTTCGACAAGCGCTTCATGTATGAGGAAAGCTATCAGATGCCGTTCCTGTGCCGCTATCCGGCGGAGATCGCCGCGGGCTGCACCTCCAGCGACATCGCCTGCAATGTCGATTTCGCCCCGACTTTCCTCGACTGGGCGGGCGTGGCCAAGCCGAGCTACATGCAGGGCACCTCGATGCGCGCGATGCTGCGCGGCGAGACGCCTGAGGACTGGGACCAGCTCGCCTATCACCGCTACTGGATGCACAATGACGAAATCCACGAAGCCTGGGCGCATTACGGCGTGCGCGATGAGCGTTACAAGCTGATCTACTGGTACAACAAGGCGCTGGGGCAGGACGGCGCGCGCGAGAACGATGCGCCTCCGGAATGGGAATTGTTCGACTGCGACAAGGACCCGATGGAGCTCTTCAACGTCGCGAACGACCCCGCCTATGGCGAAACCTTCAAGACGATGCTCGAAAAGCTCGATGCCAAGCAAGCCGATATCGGCGACGTGCCCGAACATGACAGCGCCGAGGTTCTGGCAAGCCTGCCGGTAAAGTCAGGGTGAGACCGTCTCAGGCGCGGCGGCAGTGCCGGCAAAAAAAACGGCACTCATCGGCATGCCTTCAGCGCCGCTGACGGCTCAGCTCATCCACTGGCCGCCGTCGACATTGTATGTCTGGGCGAGAATATAGTCGGCCTCCGCGGAGGCCAGGAAGACGGCCATGCCCGAGAGGTCTTCCGGCTTCGCATAGCGTCCGGCGGGAACGCCGGCCTCTACCTCGGCCTTCTTCTGCCCGAGTTCCTTGCCCTCGAGCTTGGCGAAAAGGGAATCGACATGCTTCCAGTGGTCGCCCTCGACCACGCCGGGGGCGATGGCGTTGACGTTGATGCCGTGGCGGATGAGGTTGAGCCCGGCCGATTGCGTCAGCGAGATCACCGCGGCCTTGGTCGAGCAGTAGACGGCGACGAGGCTTTCGCCGCGCCGCCCGGCCTGGGAGGCCATGTTGATGATCTTGCCGCCATGGCCCTGGCGGATCATCTGCCGGGCTGCGGCCTGAAGCGTGAACAGGGTTCCGGCGACATTGACGGCGTATAGCCGTTCATAGCTTTCCCGCGTGATATCGACGATGTTATCGGCATCGAAAAGGGCGGCGTTGTTGATCAGGATGTCGAGCTTGCCCGCCCGCGCGACCACGGTCTCGATGGCGCTGTCGATGCTCTCCTGACGGGTCACGTCGAGTTCGACGGCATAGGCCGCATCGCCGATCCCGGCGGCCGTGCGCTCGGCGGCTTCCAGGTTGATATCCGCGATCGCAACCCGAGCGCCCTCGCGCGCATAGGCCTCGGCAAAGCCCTTGCCGATGCCGCGCGCAGCCCCCGTGATCAGGGCCGATTTTCCCGCCAGTCTCTGTGTCACAACCTTGCTCCCTTTTCATCGAAGCGATGGATCTTGCCCGCTTCGGGCGTCATATAAACCGTGTCGCCATGGTGAAGACCGATCTCGCCGGTGGCCCGGATGGTGATCGAGCCGGCAATGCCCGTGCCATGGACGTGGAAAAACGTATCGGAGCCGAGATGCTCTGCAACGCCGATCACGCCGCGCCAAGCGCCCTCGCTCGCCGAGACGGCGATGTGTTCGGGACGGATGCCGATCGCGTGGGCGCCATGCTTGCCGGCTTCCTCGCCCTCGATGATGTTCATCTTTGGCGAGCCGATGAACTCGGCAACGAACCGGTTGGCCGGGGTGTTGTAGAGCGTCAGCGGGGTGCCCACCTGCTCGATATTGCCGCGCTGGAGGACGACGATCCTGTCGGCCATGGTCATCGCCTCGACCTGGTCATGGGTTACATAGATCATTGTCGTTTTCAGCCGCTCATGCAGCTCGGAGATCTCGAGCCGCATATTGACCCGCAACGCCGCGTCGAGGTTCGACAGCGGCTCGTCGAACAGGAATGCCGCCGGTTCCCGCACGATCGCGCGGCCGATCGCCACGCGCTGGCGCTGGCCGCCGGAAAGCTCGCTCGGCTTGCGGCCCAGATAATCGATGAGGTTCAGGGCCTCGGCGGCCTTTAGCACCTTCTCCTCCGCGACCGCCTTGTCGATCTTGGCCATGCGCAGCGGAAACATCATGTTCTCGGCAACCGTCAGATGCGGATAGAGCGCATAGGACTGGAACACCATCGCAAGACCGCGGTCGCCGGGGGGAAGGGCAGAGATATCCTTGCCGGAGATGCGGATCGCGCCGCCGGAGAGGTCCTCCAGCCCGGCGATCATGCGCAGCAGCGTCGATTTCCCGCAGCCGGAAGGTCCGACGAAGACGACGAATTCGCCGTCCTCGATCTCAAGATCGATCTGCGGGATCACCTCGACCTTGCCGAAGCGCTTGGCGACTTTCTCAAGGGCTATGCTACCCATTTCATACTCCTTCCCGTATCGGCGGCCGATTGGCCAGGGCCTGTCGGAACCCTTGGGTTTTTCTGTCGCTCTGGATGCGCCATTCGAGGATCTTCATGGTCAGCGAGCGGCGAATTTCGGCATATCCGGGATCATCCCAGAGATTGACGGTTTCGCGCGGGTCGGTCTGAAGATCGAAGAGCTGCCCCTCGTCGCTGTCAACGAAATGGACGAGCTTGTATCGCTCGGTCCGCACCATCGTCATGAATTCGGTATCGCTGAGGATCGCGTCGTTGGCGTGCTCGGCGAAGACGCAATCACGAGCCTCGCCCTTTCCCGCCATCAGCGGATTGAGCGAGCGCGCCTCCATCCAGCCCGGCGGCTTGACGCCCGCCCATTCTAGGATCGTCGGACCCCAGTCGAACAGCGAAACGAGGGCGTCGCAGCGCTTTTGCGCAATGCCCTTGCCCCAGACCAGCGCCGGAACATGGACGCTCTGCTCATACATGTTCCATTTCTGCGAATGGCCATGATCGTTGAGGCAGTCGCCGTGGTCGGAGGTGAAGACGATGATGGTGTTGTCGAGAACGCCGCGCTTTTCCAGCGCCGCAAACAGCTTGCCGAGCTGGGCATCGATCATCGAGACGTTGGCATAGTAATGGGCGCGCTGCCTGCGCATCTGGTCGGCCGTGGGATTTTCAAGGTGGACGATGCCGTCATGGTCCTGGGCGTAGTGCCCCTCGCGCAGCTTGCGGATCGGCCCGGGCTGGGTGCCGAAATCATAGTCGCGGATCGGCTCCGGCAGGTCATTGCGGCCTTCGTAGAGGTCGAGATAGTTCTGCGTCGGATCATAGGGCGGATGCGGGCCGGGAATGCCGATCTGCAGGAAGAAGGGCTCATCGCCCGGATAGCGGTCGAGCCACATCTGCGCCAGTTCCGGCACGAAATTGTCGGCGTGCAGGTCCTCCGGCGCGTCCCAGACATAGCAGCCCAGCCGTTCCTTGTAGTCGGCAAGGCGGCGCTGGGTGATCCGGGTCGGCTTTTCGATGCCGCGCGTCCAGAAGGCCTTGTCCCAGGTGTCGAGATAGAAGGGCAGATCTGGATGAGCCCGATCCTTGTTTTCCACGACGTGCCGCTCGTGGAAGCCGAACGCGTCCTCAACGGGCCAGGTGTGCATCTTGCCGGTGTTGACGCAGCGATAGCCCGCCTGTTTCAGGAGATCGACCCAGCACCAGGACCAGGGCTCGTCATTGCGGTAGACCCCGTTGGTATGCGGGAAGGTTCCCGAAAACAGCGAGGCGCGCGACGGGCTGCACGATGGCGAGGTGACATACATCCGGTCGAAACTGGTGCCCTCTTCGACCATGCGATCGAGGTTCGGCGTATGCATATAGGGAAAGCCGAGCGCATTGACGGTGTCGTAGCGCTGCTGGTCCGTGATGATGAAGACGATATTCGGACGTTGCTGCATGCGCCTTGCCTAGCCTTTCACTGCTCCGCCCAGCGACTGGACGATGTATTTGTTTGCGATGATGATGATCGGGACGACCGGCAGCGTCAGCGCGATGGACGCGACGGCGATCGCGCCCCAGTCGACGCTGGCATAGGAGACGAAGTTCATCACCGCGACCGGCGCCGTCATCGTATCGGCGCGGGTGATGATGAGCGCGAAGAAGAAGTCGTTCCAGGCCAGCAGGAAGCTGAGAACGGCAGCGGCCACCAGGCCGGGGCGGGCCGCCGGGATCGCCACCTTCAGGAGCACGTTCCACATCGATGCGCCGTCCATCAGCCCGGCCTCGACAAGCTCGTCCGGGATCTGGTTGAACGAACTCCACATCGACCACACCACGAATGGAAGGGTGAGGGAGGTGTAGGCGAAGATCAGGCCGGCATAGGTGTCGATCATGCCGGTCTTGATGTAGATGAGGAACAGCGGGATCACGAAGCCCACCGGCGGCGCCATGCGCAGGAGCAGCAGCAGCCACGATGCCAGGAACTTGTTGGCAGCCTTGCGCTTCGACAGTGAAAACGCGCCGGGCACGCCGAGGATCAGGGCAAGCGCCGTCGAGCAGCCGGCGGTGATGAAACTGTTGACCAGCGCCTTGGGGAAATCCGACCGGGTGATCGAATAGATGTTGTCGAGCGTCAGCGCCAGCGGCGAGCGCCAGATCGGTTCGAACAATTGCTGGGCCGGCCGCAAGGCAAGGATAATGACCCAGATGACCGGCAGAAGCGCGAACAGCAGGAAGGCGAGCATCATGGCGATGCCGAGGCCGCGCTTGACCCGGTAGCTGGCGGTTGAATCACGCATTGGAATACCTTGCGTTGAAGCGGGCGATATAGAAGCTCACAATGGCCGCGAACACGAACAGGACGACGGCAATAGACGCACCGTAGCCGACATTCGAATTCTGGAAGGTCTGGACATAGGCGTAGTAGTTGGTCGCCTGCGTGGCCCGGCCCGGCCCGCCATTGGTCATCACGAAGATCAGCGGAAAATGCTTCAGCGTTTCGATGAAGCGGAACAGCGCGACCATCAGCAGCGTCGGGTAGAGCAGGGGCAGCGTGATCAGGAAGAACGTCTTGACGCGGCTTGCGCCATCCAGCGCCGCCGCCTCGTCAAGATCGGGCGAAATGCCCTGAAGCGCTGCCAGCACGATCAGCATGACGAACGGATAGGTCGCCCATGTGTCGGCGATCACGATTGCCGCGATCGCGCCGCTCTGGGTGGTCAGCATCGCCGGCACGGTGATCCCGAACATGTCGAAGAAGGCGTTGATCGGCGACAGCGTCGGCGTGAACAGCGACAGCCAGATCAGCGCCACCGCGACATGCGGCACGGCGAAGGGAATGACGAAGATGCCGCGCGCCGCCTTCCAGCGGCTGACGATCTTGTCGAGGCCAACGGCGACCGCGGTACCGAGGACGACCTGCGCAAGCACGCCGAAACCCGAAAGGGCCGCCATTATATAGACGGAGGCGATAAACCGGTGATCATCGAGAAGGCGCAGGAAATTGGCGATCCCGATCTCTCCGCTCCAGCCCCGGATCAGATTATAATTCGTCAGCGACAGGGCGAACATGCCGGCAAGCGGTGCGATCGCGAAAATTCCGACCGCGATGGAAGCCGGCAGCATCATGGCTCTGTAGCCGCGATTCATCGAGGCCGAGGCGCGCGCTGGCGTCATGGATCAACTCCGGTTTCTTGAAGATATGTATCCGCCGGAGGACCGGCGGATACGCTGGGGGAAACGATCAGTTGTCGAGGATGGCTTCCATCTCGTCCTGAGCGGCCGCAAGGGCCTCCTCGGGCGTCATCAGGCCATTGACTGCGGCGTTGATGTTTTCGCCGACGGCTGCGCCGATTTCCGGCCAGGTCGGGATCAGCGGGCGATAGTTTCCGACCGCAAGGTTCAGCGCTTCGACGCGCAGGTCGAGGAAATTGTCCTGGATGCCGGCATATTTAGCCTTCACCTCGGGGTTCTGCGCCACCGAAGCCCGGGTGAAGTCGGGATAGGCCTCATTGATCGCGAGCTTCGTCAGGGTTTCGGTGCTCGTTGCCCATTCTATGAACTTGCGGGCAGCCTCGCTGTGCTCGGCGCCGGCGGGAATGCCGAGACCGTGCACGGCGATCGCGGGCGAACGGCCGGCCGGGCCGCCGGGCGGGAGCGCCAGCACGAACTCATCGGCGAACCGGCTCTTTTCGGGATCGACGGCCTGGCTGACGATCGAGGTGCCGTCCACGGTCATCGCGGCCTGACCGGACTGGAGTGCGGCGACCACTTCCGGGAAGTTGAAATTGCCGATGCCTTCCGGCCCGTAATCGTTCATCAGCGTGATGTAGGTCTTCAGGGCCTCAAGATTTTCGGGCGAATCCAGCGCCGGCGTCAGGTCGTCGGGGTAGTTCTCGAAGAACTTTCCGCCATAGGCGCGCATGATCATCGGGAAGACGAACATGTTGAAGCCCTGACCGGGCGCGACGCGCATGGCGATGGCGGCCGTATCGCCGGAATCGATCGCGGCGGCGACGTTCAGCATCTCTTCCCAGGTCTCGGGCGGATTGACGCCTGCGGCCTCGAGAATGTCACGGCGGTACGCCATCAGCCCCGTCTCGGCGAAGAACGGCACGGCCCAGTATTCGCCGTCGACGAGATAGGAATTGAGAGGGCCGGCGAGAATGTCGTCACGGTCCTCGATATTTTCGACCAGATCGGTAATCGGCTGAAGCCATCCGGCCTCCACCCAGCGCTGGACCTGGATGACGGGCGTGTGGACCACATCGATATCGCGCGCGCCGCCCGCAAAGGACAGGGTTATCCGGTTTTCGAACACGTTCTGGCCAACAACATCGATATTGGCCTTGATGCCCGTTTCGGCCTCAAAGTCGCCGGCCAGCTTCTGCAAGCCCTGCGTGGACGGCATCGAGAACAGCAGGACATTCACTTCCTGCTCCTGGGCACTTGCCTGCCCGCCCATGAGCGCGGTGGTGCACAGCAGCGCCGTGACACCTGAAATCATTGTCTTGAATTGCATCGTTTCCTCCTCCTTTTTGAGAACAATTCGCCCGTGTCGCCTGCCGGCTATTGCACGAGCCTGAACTTGGCCGCGGCCTCGTTTGCGCGGCGTTCGTTCGCCAGAAATTCCGTAAGACGATCTCTCTCCTTAAGAAGCGCCTCCCGGTTGCGCGTGGCAATCGCGCCCTCGCCTGTTCCGGGGGGCGCGTTGTCGGCAATCGACAGCAGATGCAGAAAGGCGTTGTCCGGGCCTTGAACCATCGTCGCGAAACGGCGGATGCCGATATGGTTTGCAACCGCGTCACAGGCGAAATCGCTGCCGCGGGTCGCCGCTATGCGGCTTCGAACTTCCTCCTCGGCGAGCCACTTGATTTCGCGACCGCTGGCGCAGCCGGTATCGAAGAAGCCGATCAGGTCGAAATTGCGCTCGAGGTCGTCCGGCGCGAGCGTGGACAGATAGAGCCGCGACAGCGCATCGAATTCCAAAAGGCTTCGCCGGAAACCGCCGCGCGCCAGGATCGTCACGTTCGGATCGGGATGCGGCGTGCGGGAATGCCAGAGCAGTTCGTGCCCGACGACGACCACGATCTCCGCGGCGCCGCCGGTCTTTTCCGTCAGCGCCCTGGATGCACGGTCCAGTTCTGCGAGATAGGCCGACGACATCGCGATGGTGCGCTCCAGCGTGAAGTTCTTGACCAGATATTTCTCCGACGTCCTGAACAGGTAGCCGCGATCGGACAGGATTTTCACGATCCGGTTGAGGGTCGCGGGCGAAACACCCAGATCGCGTGCGATATCGACCTGTTTCACCGGCTTCGACCCCGCCGAAGCCAGGTATTCAAGCACCTCAAGTATGCGATCGGTGGGACCCATTGGACGATTCAAGTCTCGCTTAAAATTTCATTATTGAAATTAACAATTATCATAAATAAAATTTCATGCAAGGGGTGGCGTGCTCAAAACGCTGTTCGCAGAGCAAGGCAAGGCCTGGGCGATGTTGATATTGACGATTGCCCGGCATGAAGCGCCGTCGATCCGGGATATCGTTTTCAAGCCTACCGGCGGATCGCCGCTGTCATCGCCTCAGACAAGACAGTCTGATCTACCGCGCCGCGAACACGCGGCCGATCGTGTTCAGCAGGATCTGGGCGGCGAGGCTGATCGCCTTCATCAAAAAATGAATTCGATGCTTTTTGGCACGCCGAAACCGGGCCGGGTCTTGCTTTCGTCAAATTTATATGTAGTATGCTAACTAATAGCTACCTAACATATAGTGTTCTATCGACATGTCCCAGACATCGACCGAGTTGCAGATCGCCTTTATCGAGGCGCTAGGCGTTACCAGCCGCAAGATGCGCACGCTTTACAATGCGCGGGTTGCGGAACTGGGGTTGACCTTTTCGCGCGCCCGCGTGCTGACGCTGCTTGCGAAAAGCGAGAGTTGCAATCAGAGCGCGCTTGCCTGCGAACTGGAGCTGGAGAAGCCGACTCTGGTGCGCATGCTCGACAGGATGGCGGAGCTCGACCTGATCGAGCGGGTGCCCGACCCGGATGACCGCAGGGTCAACCTGGTGCGCCTGCGCCCGCACGGAAAGGCGATGGCGGAAAGGCTTCTTGCCGAACGCGCCGGTTTTATCGGCACCTTCTTCGTTCCGGAAGACGAAGAGGCGCTGAAGGAGGCGACCAGCCTGCTGCACGCGATCGTCGACCGTATCGAGCGGATGGAGCGCGAACCATGAGCGCCGTCCAGAGCGCCGAACTGAGCGACGAGCCGGAAGAGAAAGCCGCCGAAACGCCGGACGAACAACCGGCTGCGCCGCCGCCGCTCTATCCGGGCGCGCCGCCGGCGCAGCCGCCAAAGCCGCTGCCGCAATTGCTGCTCTACATGTTCGCCGCAACCGTCGTCGGCCTGACCCAGGCCCTTGGCATGTCATTCATCACCGTGTCGATCCAGCAGATCGCCGGCCCGCTGAAAGCCACGACGGCAGAGGCGACATGGCTGCTTGCCGCCTATCTTGTTCCCAATGCCAGCCTGACGCTGATGCTGTTCAAGATGCGCCAGCAATTCGGGATTCGCCGCTTCGCCGAATATTCGATCGTTCTCTATGTGCTGATCAGTCTCTGCCATCTGTGGACCGACAGCTATCAGTCCGCGATCATCGTGCGTTTCTTTGCCGGCGTCGCCGCCGCGCCGATGTCGTCGATCGCGATCCTCTACATGCTCGAGGGCCTGCCGCGCGAGAAGAAGTTCTCGATCGGCATCTGCGCCGCGATGACGGTGATTTCGCTCGGCACGCCGCTTGCCGGGCTGATGGCGCCGGTGCTTCTGGACCACGGCGGCTGGCAGCGGCTTTATATCTGCGAGATCGGCCTCGCCCTGATTTCGCTCGCCCTGATCTACAAGCTGCCGCTGGTGTCGGGCGAACGGGTCAAGGTGATCAGCCGCAACGACCTGATCGCCTTCGGCTTCCTGTTCGTCGGCATGGGCGCGCTCACCGTCGCGCTGACGGTCGGGAGGATCTACTGGTGGACGGAAAAGCCGTGGATCGGCTGGCTGATGATCCTCGGCGTCGCCTGCCTGACGATCATGGTGCTGATGGAGACGCACCGGGAGAACCCTCTGCTCGACATCAGATGGATCACCTCCGCCGAGATCATCCATTTCACCGGCGCGCTCTTGATCTTCCGCATCATCCTCTCGGAGCAGTCGAGCGGTGCGCGGGCGTTTTTCATGATGCTCGGGCTCGGCAATGAGCAGTTGCGCGGGCTCTATATCGTCATCCTGCTGGCAACGATCGCGGCCGGCGCCGCCTGCGCCATGCTGCTGAAGCCCGGACGGGTTGCCGCCATGCATGGCTTCGCGCTGGTGCTGCTGATTATCGGGACCTGGCTCGACAGCCATTCCACCAGCCTTACCCGTCCCTCGCAGATGTATCTGAGCCAGACCCTGATCGCCTTTGCGGCGGGCCTCTACCTGCCGCCCGCCATGCTGGTCGGCATCATGGCGGCGCTGAAACGCGGACCCAATTATCTCCTGAGCTTCATCATCGTGTTTCTCACCACCCAGCGCATCGGGGGGATCCTCGGCTCTGCCCTGTTCGGAAGCTTCGTCACATGGCGCGAGCAGGTCCATTCCGCAGCACTTGCGCAGGATCTCGCCGCCGGCGATCCGCTCGTCAGCCAGCGCATCGCCCAACTTGCCGGGGCCTATGGTTCGACCATAAGCGACACGGTGGTGCGAAAGGCCGAAGGCGCGGTCCAGTTTGCGAGCCAGGTGCGCCAGCAGGCCTATGTGCTTGCCTATAACGACGCCTTCCGTTTCCTCTGCCTTCTGGCCTGCGTCGCCCTTGTCGTTCTCATCGTCGATGTCGCCTTCGAGACATGGGAACACAAGCGCGCCGCCGCCGAAGGCCTCCCCGCCTGACAACCAAAAAGACATTTCAAGATGACACGCATTATCCGCTCATTCGCCACCTATCTGACGCTCGCCATCGGTATAGCCGGGATCGTCGCCCTGTTGTTTGCCTGGAACCTGCCGCCCTTCGGTGGCGCCGTGGAGCGCACCGACGACGCCTATGTCCAGGGCAAGGTCACGCTGCTTTCGCCGCAGCTCTCCGCCCTTGTGGCCGAAGTCCCCGTGACCGATTTCCAGACGGTCAGGAAGGGCGATCTCCTGGTCCGTCTCGACGACCGCATCTATAGCCAGCAGCTTGCTCAGGCCGAGGCCAGCCTGCGCTCGGCCGAAGCCGCGCTCGATAGCAACGCGCAGGCGCAAAAGACCGCGAAGGCCAATATCAGCTCGGCCGAAGCCGGCGTAGAAAGCGCCAAGGCAAGCCTTGAAAACGCAAAGTCGCAATGGGACCGCATGGAGCGCCTGAGCGCCAAGGAGCTTTCCACCGGCAGCGACATGGACAAGGCGCGGGCAACGCTCGATCAGGCGAAAGCCGCTGTCGCGCAGGCCAATGCCAAGGTTGCGGTCGCCAGGGAAGCGCTGCAGACCACGATCGTAAATCGCCGGGCCCTCGAAGCCAGCGTGGCCGCGGCCGAGGCTGCGCGCTCGCTTGCCGAAATCAACCTGGAAAACACGAAGATCACGGCGCCGCGCGACGGCACGCTCGGCCAGGTCAAGGCGCGCGAGGGGCAGTATGTTACCGCCGGCGCCCAGCTCGTGGCGCTGGTGCCAGACAGCCGCTGGGTGATCGCGAATTACAAGGAAACCCAGCTCAAGGGATTGAAGCCGGGCCAGAAGGTCACCTTCACCGTCGATGCCCTGAACGGCGAGGCCTTCACCGGCCATATCGAGAGCTTCTCTCCGGCCTCAGGCTCGCAGTTCTCGGTGATCACGCCGGACAATGCCACCGGCAATTTCACCAAGGTCGCCCAGCGCGTCCCCGTCAGGATCGAAATTGATCCGGGCCAGACCGATGCCGACAAGCTCGCCCCCGGCCTTTCGGTCATCGCCCGCGTCGACACCAGCCAGAGCTGATCGCATTTTTGAGGCGCCCCTTTGCCGGGGCGCCTCGAGCTTCAGAAATCGTAGGAGAACCGGAGCATTCCGGAATTGCTGGAGGTGTTCTCCGAGAACGCCCCGTCATATTCGGCGCGCAGATGCATGCCGTTGTTGAGATTGGTCAGCTCCGCGCCGAGGCTCACCCGACCGAACACATCGTCCATCGGCAGGGTGATATCGAAGGTTCCAGCACCTGCCGGGGCTGCGGTGAAGCGGGCCTTGGTGTTCCAGTCGTCAGCCGACGAGACGGTCACGCCGGCCCGCGCATAACCGCGAAGCTGGTAGGTTTCCGAGAGAGCGAAGCGCGAGCCGACCTCGAACGAGGGCGAGGCCATGATCGCCCACTGGTCGCTGTCTTCCACCGTCTGGTTGAAGACGCCGGCTCCGGTTTCGGTGTAACCGCCGGCATTGGCGTAGATCAGGTCGATATCGACATAGGGCTTGGCGTAGAAGCTGTCCTGCGCGAAGGTGTAGGCCATCCTCCCGCGGGCGGCGAAGGTGGTCACGTCGCTGGAGCTGGTCGCCAGGCCGCCTGTCGAACCGAGGATCGACTGGCGGCTGTTGTCGAACGAGCCGTAGCTGCCCGAAACCGCGCCGGCAAAAAGCCATGGCCCGGGATTGTATTTCAGGCTTGCGCCGACCGCGAAGGTGTCGCCGTTGACCGAGGTGCGGCCGTCCGCGCCGTTGATGTCGCTATTCTCATAAGCCGCCGTCAGCCCCATGAACAGATCATCGGCAATGGCGAACTGCCCGCCAAGGGCGTAGCTGTAGGTGGTGTCATCATAACCGCTGACGCCATCGATCGTGCCCTGGTTAAAGCGCTGGCCGCCGAACTGGGCCCAGACGCATTCCGTCTGCACGATCATCGCCGTCGGGCCGTCGAAGACCGGGCAGCTCATCAGCCGGTCGAGACGCTGCGCGGCCATCGTCGCGGACTGCGCCGCAGGTACGGCGGCCATCGGCGAGTGGATCGCGTCGATCGCATTGGCAAGTCCGCTGCCGCCGGCCCTGGCGAGTTCGGCAAAACCTGTGCCGAACCCTTCGCCGCCCGTGTCCCAGACCCGCTGGAAATAGTCGGCGATGCGGGCGCGATTGCCGGTCAGGCCGAAGCGCGAACCGTCGAAGTCGGCATCGACCGACAAGGCCAGCGACGAGCCTTCCTCCAGAACCCTGTAGGTGAAGATGTCATGCAGCTTGCCGGTCAGCGTGCCGGTGCGCGCGCCATCCACCGTGAGGAAGGGGAGCTTGCGGGGCAGCAGCGAGATCGGCGCGACGTCGAGCGTGCCCGAAAGAGTCGCGTCCTGTTGCAGGATGAGCTGGTCGATCCGGTTGTTCTCGAAATCGGCATCGACGACCAGCGTTCCGCTGTCCACCTGCCGGAAATTGCCGGTCACGCGGGTCTCGCCGATGCCATTCTCGTCGCCGACGAACAGCTGGCCGTGGTTGACCACATTGGCCTGCAGCGTCCGCGCGCCCCGGCTGACGCCGAAATTGTTGAACGCGCCGGCATTGTAGGGCACCGCGATGAACGCGGTCGTCGCCAGGCTCTGGGTCGCAAGGTCGTATTCATAGCCCGCGCCCGAACCGTTGCCGTCGGCGTTTTCGAGCAGGACATCGCCAGCGACAACGCCGTAATTGTAGATGTCCAGCCTGCTGCCGTCCGCCGATGACCTGTCGCCGACGAAGCGGACCGCCGTGCCGGAATAGGCGCTGACCATGGCGCCATTATCGACGAGCAGCACATTGTCGCGCCCGCCGCTGACGAAGACGCCCGCGCCCTGGTTTGTGCCGCCGCCGACATTGCCGCCGACCTCGATGCTGATCGTTCCGAGATCGGACGCATCGGTACTGGCAGCGCCCTGGCTCTGCGCGAAAATGCCGATGCCGTTCGAGCCGATCGCGTTGACCTCGCCGCTCTGGACGACGTTGACGTCGCCGCCGTGACCATCGCCGAACAGGCTGGTCGAGCCGGCGAACGCGCCGGAACTGTCGCCGCCAAATCCGCCGCCGCCGCCGATCGACTGCGCGACGATGCCGTAGGCGTCGACGCCCGAGACTTGGATCGTGCCGTCGAACTCTACGCCGACATCGCCGCCGTCGCCGCTGCCGTTGATGCTGTCGAACTTGCGGTCGAGCGAGAGCGTCGACGTCGTCGCATCGCCGGCAATGCCGCCGCCGCCGCCGACCGACTGGGCGAAGAGGCCGTGCGCGCCGCTGCCATGGGTTTCGATAGAACTGCCATTGCCCGCGATCACGGTGACATCGCCGCCGTCGCCGCCGGAACCGCCGCGGCCGCCGACGCCGAGCGACAGGATGACATCGGACGCGCCGACCGCGCCTATGCCGCCGCCGCCGCCCACCGACTGGGCGAGCACGCCAAAGGCGCGGCTGCCATTGGTGGTGATGTTGAGGCCGGACTGGATGTTGACATCGCCGCCATGGGCGCTTCTTCCGCCATTGCCGCCGACCTGAATTTGCAGCGTCGCGTCGCGCAGGCGGTAGGAATCTTGTCCGCTGCCGATCGCCCCAAGCCCGCCGCCGCCGCCGACCGACTGGGCCACCAGGCCCATTGCGTCATTGCCATCGGTCGCGATATTGGCGGTGCCACCCTTCACGGTGACGGTGTCGCCATCCGAGCCTTCACCGCCATCGCCGCCGAAATTGGCGCCGAGCACCATCGCGCCGAAAGGATTGTCGGTCGCATCGCCGCCAACGCCGCCGCCGCCGCCGATCGATTGCAGCAGCACGCCATGCGCCATCACGCCGTTGGTCACGATCGCATTGGCGTTTTCGAAGGTCGCCGTCACCTTGCCGCCGTCGCCGCCGTCGCCGCCCGTGCCGCCGAGCAGGAGGTTGGCCTCGCCGGTCACCCGGCCGCCGGGGATGGTTGCCGCCCCGCCGAGGCCGCCGCCGCCGCCGATCGACTGGGCCATGATGCCGATCGCATGATCGCCCTTCGTGCCGATGGAGCCGCCGAAGGTGACGTCGACCGCCTTGCCGACGCCGCCCGTGCCGCCCGCGCCGCCGATGCCGACATTGCCCTGATAGGTCTGGTAGAGCAGCGAGAGGTAGGAGCCCGCCGCGACATCATTGCCGGCGACCGAGCCGCCGATACCGCCGCCGCCCCCGATCGACTGCGCCGCGATGCCGATGGAGCCGACACCGGTCGTGGTGATGGTGCCGTAGTCGGAGATCGTTACGTCGGAGCCGTCGCCGCCCACGCCGCCCTGCAGGCCAAGCGTCATCGACAGCGAGCCGGTCACCGTCATCGGCGTGCCCGTAACGCCGACCTTGCCGGAAATGCCGAAGGCGCTGCCCTGCGAGGTGCCGCCGCCGCCGCCGATCGACTGCGCCACGATGCCGTGGGAATTGTCGCCCGTGGTCTGAACGCCGGCGCCATTGGCAAGCGTGACCGTGACATAGTCGCCGTTGCCGCCCGCGCCGCCATCGCCGCCAAGCTGTTTCTTGCCGGTGAAGCCGACAAACCCGAACGAGGCGGAGGCACCTGTCGATGCCCGCCCGGCATTGCCGCCGCCGCCGCCGATCGATTGCGCCACGATGCCATCGGCATTGTTGCCGCTGGTTACGACCGAGGCCGTGTCGTTGAGCGCCACGGTAACGGTGTCGCCATTGCCGCCGGCTCCGCCCGTACTGCCGAGCGTCTCGCCGAAGGATGCGGAGAACACGCCGGCGCCGAGGCCGCTGGTCATGGCATAGGTCCATGAATTGCCGCCCGTGCCGCCGCCACCGCCAACCGACTGTGCGAGAATGCCGTGCGAGCCGTCGCCGGCGGTCACCACGCCGGTCGTGCCGTTGAGGCCGACATCGACATCGCCGCCCTTGCCGGCCGCGCCGCCATCGCCGCCCGCCGAGAGGGTAAAGCTCATCGATACCGGGACCTCGACCGGGATCACCTGGGCGATCGCGGCCGACATGGCGCGCCCGCCAATGCCGCCGCCGCCGCCGATGGACTGGGCGAGGATGCCGATCGAATCCGACGTGTCGTCGCCCGCCGTGCCGGTGGAGATAATGCTGTCGGTGAGGTCGACATTGACCCGGCCGCCATCGCCGCCCTGGCCGCCCGTGCCGCCAAGCGAGAAGGTCGAGGCGAACACCAGCGATTCATTCGCGCCGTAAGCCGCGCCGCCAATGCCGCCGCCACCGCCGATCGATTGCGCCACGATACCGTTGGAATTGGAACCGAGCGTCGATGCCTGCAGGCTATCGAAGGCGACGTCGACCCTGCCGCCGGTGCTGCCATCGCCGGCGTCGCCGCCCACCGTAAGCTGTGCGACCGTCAGCACCGCTTCGCTGACCGCATTGCCGCCCGTGCCTCCGCCGCCGCCGATCGACTGCGCGAGAATGGCCGAGGCATTATCGCCGGCGGTGGCGACGGCCGGCGCGCCGCTATAGGCGCCGGTGGCGAGATTGCGGTTGCCGACGGAGACGGGGCCGCCATCGCCGCCGATCCCGCCGCTGCCGCCGATGCCGACGCCGACAAGCACGCCGAAATCAAGCACGTCGCCGCCATCCCCGCCGCCGCCGCCGATCGACTGGGCGGATAGGCCATAGGAGAAATCGCCGCCGGTATAGATCGAACTGTCTTCCAGGAAGGCTTGAACCGCGCCGGCATCGCCGCCTTCGCCGCCATCGCCGCCGACGGAAAGCAGGCCGAAACCGCCAGCGCCCGCGCCGCCGCCGCCGCCGATCGACTGCGCCAGAATGCCGGTCGAGGCGTTGCGCGAGGTCTGCACGGAACCGCGATTGTAAACCTGGACGAGGCCGCCGGCCCCGCCGCCGCCGCCGCTGCCGCCGACAATCAGCTTGCCGCCGCCAAGCGTGCCGGCTGCACCCCCGCCGCCGCTGATCGATTGGGCGATGATGCCGCGCGAACCATAGCCGAAGGTCGCGATGATGCCGGTATTGGTGACGGAGACATGGCCGCCATCGCCGCCAAGGCCGCCATCGCCGCCAAGGCTGATGATCGAGGCGACCGGCAGGTCGCCCGCGCCGCCACTGCCGGCGATCGACTGGACCAGCATGCCGGGCGCCAGATTGCCGCTGGTGTAGATCAGGCCGGCATTGGACGCGGTGATCGCGCCGCCATCGCCGCCCTGTCCGCCGGCGCCGCCGGCCCCGAGCACGGTGACGAAATCGCCGCCGGTGCCTCCGCCGCCGCCGATCGACTGCAGGGCAATGGCCGCGGAATAATCGCCGAAGGTCTCGGTCTGCGTGCCGCTGTCGGTCGCAAAGGTGATGCGCCCGCCATCGCCGCCAACGCCGCCGCCGCCGGTCTGGCCGACGAGGGCTGTATTGTCGCCGCCATCGCCGCCGGTCCCGCCGATCGACTGGGCGAGGAAAGCATAGGCAGACGTGCCGGACGTGGTGATCGAGGCGGTGTCGTAGATGCCGACGGAAAGCGCGCCGCCATTGCCGCCATCGCCGCCGGAACTGTCGCGTTCGCCGTCCTCGCCATCGCCGCCATCGCCACCCTTGCTGCGCATCACGACGCCCGAAATCGCCTCGCCCTGGGTGGTGATGTTGGCGCTGCCATGCAGTTCGACCTTGCTGAGGCCGGCGACATCGCCGCTGGTGTCGCCGGCATTGCCGCCGTCTCCGCCCTTGTTGCTGCCGGGCGCCTCGCCGCCATCGCCGCCCTGGCTGATGGCCACCACCGCGCCGGAAAGCCCGTCGACATGGTTGTCGGAAACGATATGGATGTCGTTATTGACGTAGACCTCGACCTGGTAGCCGGCCTCGCCCTTTCCGCCCTTGTCGCTGTTGTCTTCGGAATCCCGGCCATCGCCGCCCTTGCTCAGCGCATAGATGCCGCGCACGCCGTCATCGGAGCCGTTGTGGTCGTTCCAGTAGATGTCGATCGTGCCATTGTTGGTGACGGAGATATTGCCGCCCGTGCCGCCATTGCCATTGTCATGGCCGCCCTTGTTACCCTCGGCGATCGCGGCGATGCCCCAGCCGAAGTCGCGGCCGTCGATATGGGCGCTGCTCGTGCCGAGCGTGATCGCGCCATTGTTGACGATGGCCATGTCCTTGGCGTCGCCGCTACTGCCGCCGCGCTGGTCACCGACCGTCGAATCCTGGTCGCCGCCCTTGCCGGCATGGGCGAGCGCATAGATGCCCGCGCCGCCGTTCGGAAGCGCCTGCTGAAGCGAGATGGTGGAATTGTTCTCGATGGTGATCGTGCCGCTGTCGCCGCCGCGCCCGCCATCATCGCCGCCGGCGCCGGTATCGTCCTCGTCGCCGCCGCCATGGCCGCCGAGGCTCTGGACGAGAATGCCGTAGACCTCGTCGTTCGAGGATCCGGCAATGGTGATCGGGGCGTAGTTGTAGACCGAGAGATTGCCGCCATCGCCGCCATCGGTGTGGCCGTCATCGTCGCCGTCGCCGCCGCTGGAGGAGAGCGCCAGGCCATAGCGGCCGTCGTCGCCGATGGTGATGGTGCCATAATTGTCGAGCCGATAATCGGGGCCATCATCGCCATTGCTGTCGTCGTCGCCATCATCGCCCTCGCCGACCAGCGGATAGCTGGCCGTGTAGGTGCCGCTCGAAATCGTGCAGGAACTGGCGTCGTCAGGGGAGAGGCAGAACACGGTCTGCGCCCCGGCTGCCGGCGGCATCAGCAGGGCGAGGGCGGAGACCGTTGTCAGGAGGAGCGACGCTCCGGTCGCTCCGTTGTTTCCGGTTCCGCGAACCGCGCCGCGCTCGCCCCCCAGACGCTTCCAACCCTTGGCCATCAGTCTGTCCTCGTCCCTCAGCTCGCCGCAGCGGCGATGTTAACAATGGAAAAGTGCATGATGGCTGTAAAGAGCGGGCCAAAACCGGTCAACGCGTCGCCGATGAAACGGCCGTTTCACTCGATGAATCGGCACGAAGGCCAGAGCCGCCACCCGACAGCCCCGACCTTCTGCAAATCAAGTCGCATTGCGAAGCCCCGATTTCGGGGCGGCGCGCTAGAAACGGATCTTCAGCCCGGCATTGACGCCGTTCTCGCTGCCGCCGTCGGAAAACTGGCCGACATAGTTGACGTAGAGATTGGCGTTTTCGGCCAGGTTGAAATTCAGCCCCGCATTGACGATGGCCGCGTTCTCGTTGATCGGCGTGCCCTCGATGGAAAACGGCGCGCTTCCGGCAATCGCCATGGCCATCTCCGGCGTGATGTCGCCGAAGGCGTGACGCCAGCCGATCTGGCCGTTGACGCTCGCGGTCCGCTCGCCGATCGCGAAGGTCTTCGAGGCGCGAACACCAAGATCCATATAGGTGACGTTCATGTCGCCGTCGCCAGCCGAAAGCGCCGCCATGCTGCCGTTGTCGGTAAAGCCGTCGGTTTCGGCATGAACCTGGGCGAGGCCGAGATAGGGCTCGAACACGCCGCCGGCAAAGTCGATCCGATAGGCGGCCTCGGCGAAGACCTGGCTGACGGAGCCGTCATAGCTCGCCGTCAGATTGTCCGAAAGCGAACCGAAATCGATCGTGCGCCTGGCATCGGTCTCGTTGAAGGCATAGGCGCCGCCGAAGGTCAACCGGAAGGCATCGACGCTGGCCGCGCCATAGACGCCGATCAGATAGCTGTCGGTGTCGGCGGAAGCGCCCTGGCCATCGAGGCTGAAGCTCGAACGGCCATAGCCCGCCATCGCGCCAAGCGTGAAGGCGTCCGAAAGCGCGGCGTCGCCGCCGAAGTAGAAGCCGCCGGTGTTACGGTCGAGTGTTGCGACATCATTGCCGTCGAGCGAGCCATGCGCGCCATAGGCGTGGCTCCAGACCGAGAACTGGCCTTCGGTCCCCGTTCCAGCGCCTGTGCCCGTTTCTGCGGCTGCGCCGCCGGAAAAGCGTGCGGTAACGGCGTCGCGGAAGAAGTGACTGTCTTCCGCCAGTGCAGCGGTGACGGAGGGATAGAGTTCGCCGGAAAGCTGGTTGAAGGCATAATCGGCGGTACCCGCATCAAGGCCGACGATCGAGTCGTAGAGCCCGCCGCCGCCGAGACCGTCAATGGCCGCGGCCACGGCCTTGCGGTTCTGAGTCGTGCCGACAAAGGCGTAGGGCGTATCGTTGCGCTCGGTCGAAAGCACGAGCTGGCCGCTGGCCGCGTCGAAGCTTGGCGTCAGGAAGGCCATGTTGGTGGTAACGCTGTCGAAGGCGCCGGTCACGCCGCCATCGGCGATGAGCACCGCATAGCGGGCGCCTGCCTGGTAATTGCCATTGGCGGCAACCGTCGCCATTGTGCCGCCATTGATCGTGGCCGTGCCGGAGGCGATGACCTTGTCGGCATTGCCCTCGGCATCGACCTCGACGATGAAGTTCGAGCCCTGCTCGAAGGTGACATCGCCCTGGACGGTGAGCATGCCGATCGAGTTGCCGGGCGAAAGCGTGCCGCCGCCCGCAACACGCAGGCTGCCGAGCGTTCCGTTGCCGCCGAGCAGGCCGCCGTCATTGATAGTCGTCAGGCCGGAGGCCGCAATCGAACCGTTGACGAACAGCGCGCCGCCATTGACGAAGGTCTCGCCTGAATAGGCGTGGACGCCGGTCAGGTTCAGCGCGCCGCCGCCGGTCTTTGTCAGGCCGCCCGAACCCGCGATCGCGCCGGCAAAGGCCGTCGTGCTGCCATCCGCGCCGACGGTCAGTATGGCGCTGCCGGTATCGACGGAGCCCGCACCCGTCAGCCCGCCAATGGTTTCGTCATCGCCAAGCGCAAGCCGGGCATTTTCGGCGATTGCCACCGTGCCGTAATCCGGCAATGCCGCGCCGCCGAGCGCGCCAAGCGTGCCGCTTTCGATGAAGGTGCCGCCGGCATAGGTGTTTGCGCCGGCGAGCACCAGCGCGCCGTCGCCTGCCTTGGTCAGCGCGCCTTCGCCCGAGATCGTCCCCAGCGCCGTGACATTTGCCGCGGCGTCGGAGACGTGGAGCGTGCCGCCGACGCCTTCCAGGACGACGTTTCGGTCGAGCGTCGGCATCGCCGTGCCCGCAATCGCGAGCGTGCCGTTGTTTAGGCGAAGATCGGCGTCGGCATTGCCGAGCGCCAGGTCCTCAGCGACGATGATCGTGCCGCCATCGGTGATCAGCGTTTCGCCGATGAAGGCATGATCGTCAATGCAGTAGGCCGCGATCGCATCCTGCAGCCATGCCTCGTCGCTTTCGCAGTCGAGCTTGGTTTTCAGCACGTCGACCGGGAGATCGGTGAAGATCGGATTACCGTCATCATCGGAAATCTGGCCGATGGTCATATCGGTGCGCATATTGTTGCGGGTGAGATGGAAGACGCCGCCATCTTCCGCGAACGTGTTGGCGTCCGCGCTCCAGATCAGGGTCTTCTTGCTCGCGTCGCCTTCATAGGCCTCCAGCACGGGACCGACCCAGCGGATTTCGTGGGCGACCAGTTCGTGGTCGGAAAGCGCCTTGCCATCGTCGTTGACCGCGATGCCGTTCAGGACGCCGAGATAGTCGTCGTCGGGGGCGTCCACCACGGTCCACCACTTGCCATAGGGGCGGGAGGCCAGGAAGTGGTCGATCTTTCCATGGGCCCAGCCGGGCGAGGTGATATTGCCTTCGTCATATTCCGTGCCCGGCCAGGTGACGCTGCCGTCGCCATGGCTATGCGGCGCGTAGCCTTCCCGCGTGGAGGCCGAGTTGAGCGCGATGAACCGCTTCTTCAGAATGTTCATCGTCACCGGCTGGTTGCTTGCGGTCGGGTAGGTTTCATCCTCGAGCACGAGACCGTTGGAGGCCATGTCCTTCTGGATGATGACCGCCCACTGTTCCCAGCTCATGTCGGAGATCTTCGAAATTCCGGGGAATTCTTCCGGGTGGGCGTCGAAATAGGCCTGCAGCACATTGCGATAGTGCTTGGCATTGTTGGGATCGGTGGCGCGCATCGCGTCGATATAGGCCTGCGCCTGATCTTCCCTGCCTTCCGGCGCATATTCGAGAACGAGATCGCGCCAGAGCTGCGACGGCGCCGCGTCGTAAATGACGCGGGTATAGAGATAGGCCTGCTGCAGGGCGGAACTCAGACCGCGCTCGGAAACGTCGCCGGCATTCAGATCGCCCATCAGGATAACCGGGTTGTTGTGATCCAGAACCCAGTTATTGACCTGTTTCGCTTCGCTGATCCGGTAGGTCTCCGGCTCGTTGCGCCAGTCGAAATGCGCGGAGGCATAGGTCGTCTGCGGTAGACCCTCGCTTGCATCCGCCGTCACATAGGCGAACTGCCCGGAGAAGTAATTGCCCCAGTGGTGGGAGCCGCCTTCACCGGCAAAGCGCGTCACGACGCCATCCTCGCCATCGCGGTAACCCGCGGCATTCGACCAGCCCTGGCCGGACAGCATCTCCGGTATCGTATCCATATAGGTGCACTGGCTGGCGTAGTAGCACAGCTCCTGAAGGCCGATGACATCGTAGTCACCCGCTTCGAGGAACGCCTTCATCGAGGCGTCATCTCCGGAAAACAACTCGCGGTAGGTGTTGAAAGTCAAAATCCGAACAGTATCCTTGGCGTCATCCGCAGCATGGCCAGCGATCGGCATTGCAACCGAGCCGGCGAGAGCCGCGCCGCACAAGAGGCGGCGGACGCGACGGGCATGGCTGGTACGGCTTCGTGTCGAGGACACGGAATGTAACTTTATTGACATTTTTGACCTACAGAAGTTGGAAAAGGTGGGTGAACTCCGCTGTAGGTCGATATCAACACAACTTTATGTAGGTAATATTACATTTATTAACCCTGCCGAATCTGTGGCAACATGAGGCGCTCGCGGGTGGCGGCCGGCGCGGTCAGGCCACGAGCAGCCGCTTGAGGAAGGGGTTTTCCAGCAATTGTTCGCTCTCGATACGGTTGTGGGCCACCATGCCGCTTACGCCGAACGCGCCCTTTCGCAGAAGGTCGATCAGGCTTGCGGCGTAGGCGGCGGCGACCGAGGTCATGGCGTTGAACGACTGATGCCGGTCGGAGCGGAAGCGCAGCGACAGCGATCGTTCAGCGGGACGGTTGCGATGCGTGCTGCGCGCCGTCAGGAACAGAAGGAGTTCATCCTCGTCGATGACGGGCAGTCCGTTCATCAGCAGGGATCGCAGCATATCGCGGCGGGTTTTCAGCCCCAGATCGTCCAGAAGAAAGCGCATATAGTCGAGATGGCCGGGATAGCGCAGGGTCTTGAAGGTGACGTTCCGCACCCCGGCCTCCAGATAGGGCGTTAGGTCGGACAGGCCGCGCGCGGTGGTGAAGCACTCATAGGCCGTTCCGTCGAGAATGACCTTTTCCAGATGCTCCAGTGGTTTCAGGAACACCGCCTTGCCGTCCTGCACGGCTTCGCAGGCCCGGGTATATTCCTCGATCATCGCGTCGATGTCCCAGATCTGGCCGTAGCCCAGCCGGTTTGTGGGGTAGCGCGGCAGCGATCCGACCCGGATCGTCAGATCGCTGATTGTCCGGCCGGGCTCCATCAGCCCCGAGGCGATGTTGTCCACCAGCCCCGGCGCCACGCCGGCGCCCGAAAGCACGACGCGGGTTCGGGCAAGCTGTTGCAGCAGGGAAAGATTTTCCGGCCGGATCGGGGAGAAGTCCAGAAAATGCGCGTTCGAAGCGCCTGCAAGCTCGGCAATGCCGGATGAAGCCCAGTCGGGGGCGGCGGCAACGATCAGATCGCTGCCGCGCGCCTCGGCGGGCATTTTCTCATTTTGGCGCTGGCGCAGCGCCTTCACCGGAAGGCCGAGCGACGCAAACGCGTCGAGCGCCTCCTCGGAAGGGTCGATGATCGTGACGTCGATGTCTGAGGTAAGACACAGCGTTGCCGCAAGCGCCGAACCGACCTTGCCCGCGCCGAAGATCGCAATCTTGAACCTGTCCATGATCTACCCCCTGAAGCGGGAAACGAAGGCCTGAAGCCTCGGATTTTGCGGATTGAGGATCACCTGGTCGGGCGAGCCGGTTTCCGCGATCACGCCCTGGTCCAGGAACAGGACCCGGCTCGAGACATCGGCGGCAAAGGCCATTTCATGGGTCACGATCGCCATGGTCATGCCGTCCTCGGCGAGCTTGCGGATAACGGCGAGAACCTCGCCCACGAGTTCGGGATCAAGCGCGCTGGTCACCTCGTCGAGCAGCAGAACCTCCGGCTCCATCGCCAGCGCGCGGGCAATCGCGACGCGCTGTTTCTGGCCGCCGGAGAGATGATTGGGGTAGGCAGCGTGTTTTTCGGCGAGACCGACCTGGCCGAGAAGTTCCATTGCGTGGGCGATGGCCTCCTTCTTCGGCTTGCGGCAGACGATCACCGGCCCTTCGATCACGTTTTCGAGCACCGTCTTGTGCGGAAACAAATTGAAATGCTGGAACACCATGCCGACATGGCGGCGAAGCGTGCCGATGCCGATCTTGTCGCCGGCATCGCGGAAACTGGTTCCCACGTCGCGTCCGCGAAAGCGGATCGTGCCGCCGGTGGGCGTCTCCATGACGTTGAGGCAGCGGATGAAGGTGGACTTGCCGGACCCCGAGGGCCCAATCAGGGCAACCACCTCGCCGCGCGTCAATGTCAGGTCGATCCCTTTCAGGACCTCGTGAATGCCGTAGCTTTTCTGAAGGCCGGCAGCTTCGAGAACCGGCGCGCCGGTCTGGCTTTGCTGTGTCATATTCATCTTCCTTCCCTCAGTCGCTGACCCTGAGCCGTTTTTCAAACCAGTCCGCGGCCTGCATCAGAGGCAGCAGCACGACGATGTAGAGCACGGCCATGACCGTGTAGGATTCCAGCGGCCGGTAGGTCTGGCCGTTCACCACCGCGGCCATATAGGCGAGGTCGGCAACCGAAATGACGGAGACGAGCGAGGTGTTCTTGAACTGGATGACCGACTGGTTGATGAAGGACGGCAGCACCCGTTTCAGCGCCTGCGGCAGAATGATCCGGCGCATCGATTGGAACGGGCTCATGCCGATCGCGGCCGCCGCCTCGCGCTGGCCCTTATCGATCGACACGATCCCGCCGCGGAAGATTTCCGCGTAAAAGGCGCCGACATAGAGTGACAGGGTCAGCATGGCGGCGAACCGGTTGTCGATGTTGACGCCGATCAGGAGCGGGAAGGCGTAGTAGAACCACAGCAGTTGCACTAGGAGCGGGCTGCAGCGGAAGATTTCCTGATAGATTCGCCCGATCCAGTTGAACACCCTAAACCGCGACAGCCGCGCCGCGCAGGTGATAAAGCCGAGGATCACTCCGAAAAAGATCGATCCGAACGTGTAGACAATGCTGATCCCGAGCCCGTAGAGGAACAGGTCGCGATACTGCCATACCGAATGAAAGTCCCAGTTATACTGCATCATCTTGCTCCCTGGCTGTCATGTCGATGCCTTGTCAGGGCCAATCTTCGCCCGGAACACTGCTCCTGATGCCGTTTCTCGTTCATTTCGGTTCCCCTCGTTATGGTGAAGCCCGGCCCCTCTCGAGATAAGGAGCCGGCGTCTGTCGCCGGCGCGCTGACCGGCATTCCTGTTAGCCGTTGCCGCGCGCCGGGCAATTGTCCTTGCGCAAATCCGGACCGAAACGGGCGGATTTCCGTCGGGTTGCCGCGATGTCTCAGCGCGCGCCGAGCACGCCGGAGGCCGCCGACGTGTAGCGGTTCAGGATGCCGGCGAGGCGCTCGCGGTTGGCGTCGGAGACCGGTACCATGGGCAGCCGCATTTCCGGACCCGAAAGGTTGTTCAGCGCCAGCGCCGCCTTGACCGGGCCGGGATTGCTTTCGACGAACATGCCATCGGTGAGTTCCGCCACCAGATCGTGCAGCGCAAGCGCGTGGGCGGTATTGCCCTCATGCCAGGCCCTGACCATCGCCACCATCGTGTCCGGCGCGACATTGGCGACGACGGAGGTGACCCCGACCGCGCCGAGCGACAGGAACGGCAATGTCAGCCCGTCATCGCCCGAATGCACGATCAGCTCGTCGCCGCAGGCGCGGCGCAGCTCGCTGACCCGGGCGGCGGAGCCGCCGGCCTCCTTGATGGAGAAGATATTGGCGTGCTTGCGCATCAGCGTCGCGCAGGTTTCCGGCGCGATCTCGACGCCGCAGCGGCCGGGCACCGAGTAGAGCATGACGGGCAGCGCGGTCGCCCCGGCCACGGCGCCGTAATGGGCGATGAGGCCCGCCTGGGTCGGCTTGTTGTAATAGGGTGTGACGACCAGCACGGCGTCGGCGCCGGCCGCTTCGGCGCGGCGGATCTTCTCAACCGCCTTCTTGGTGTCGTTGGCGCCAGCGCCCGCCATGACCAGCGCGCGGCCCTTGGTTTTCTCGACCGTGCGGGCGATCAGTTGATCGGCCTCGTCATCGGAAAGGGTCGCGGCCTCGCCGGTGGTGCCGACGGGCACGAGACCGGCGACGCCGGCGGCGATCTGCCGCTCCACAAGCGCATCGAAGGCGACAAAATCGATCGATCCATCGCGAAACGGGGTCACGAGGGCGGTGAAAACGCCGGTAAAGCGGCTCCTGAGTTTGTTCATGTTGTTCTCCTCTGATTGGAATATCACCGGGCGGCGAGGCTGTCGGCGAGTGAATAGCGGCGGGGTTCGCGATGACCGGAGCTCAGCCACTGGGCTGCGGCGATGGCGCCCTCGGCATAGGCCGAAAGCGTGTGGACCTGATAGGTGAAACGGGCCTCCGCCGAACCGAGATCGAAGCTGACGGCGTTGATGCCCACCGTGTCGCCCTCGCGGAATACGGTGATCGGCGTCTTTGCGGCGGCAAAGCCCATGACGGCGGTTCTCGCCTCCTCGATCTGTCCGGCCAGCAGTCTGGACGTTCCCGAAGGCTCGGCCTTCTTGCGGACGTGATAGGTCTCGCTCACGCGCGGCTCGCCTTCCGGCATCATCCGGGCAAAGCCGAGAACGTTCAGGCGAAAGGCCTCGAAGCCGCGGGCGAAATTCGCGCTGATCAGCATAGGCCGGTGGGCGCAGCAGGCCGACAGGCGGGCATCGTCCTCGGCGGAGAACCCGGTCGTGCCGATGACCACGGGTATGCTCTTGACGCCGATGGCGTCCTGAAGCGCCATGCTGGCTTGCGGGGTCGAAAAATCGATGATGACGTCGCAATGGCTCTTCATCGCCGCGTCGGCGGGGCGATATTCGATGCTGCTGCCGGCGACGGGCTTGCCGACAAGCCTTGACCCCGGCGACACCAGCGCCGCCGCAAGCTCAAGGCCGGGATTGGAGACGATCAGCTCCACGAGACTGGTTCCGACACGGCCCGAAGCGCCGAGAATTCCGATACGCATTGTACTCTCCTTAGTCGATCACGACCTTCTGTTCCGACATTTCCCGGATGGCGACGCGCACGCCCTCGCGGCCGAGGCCGGAACGCTTGATGCCGCCGAAGGGCACATGCTCGGCGCGGAAATCCGGCCCCTCATTGATCATCACGCCGCCAACGGCGAGGTTGCGGGAAAACATACGGATCAGGGCATGGTCGTTGGTAAAGACGCCCGCCTGCAGCCCGTATTCCCCGGCATTGACCTCCGCGATCGCCGCGCCGGCGTCGGAAAAGCGGCGGATCGCGATCACGGGGCCGAAGGTCTCCTCGGCAATGACCGGAGCATTGGCGGCGACATCGGTGAGAACGGTCGGTGCGAAAACGGTGCCATCATGATTGCCGCCGGCAAGCAGCCGGCCCTCGCCGGCGCTGACCGTCGCCGCGATCCTTTCGGCGACCATGCGAGCCGCAGGCAGGTCGATCACGGTGCCCATGTCGGTGTCGTCACGCGCAGGGTCTCCGAATTCCACCCCGTCCACGGCGGCCATCAGCCTGTCGGTGAAAGGCTTTTCGATATCGGCGTGGAGATAGAGCTTCTTGACGGCGGCGCAGCTCTGGCCGGCGATCTCGAAACGGTGGCCGATCGTGGTGGCGACGGCACGGTCGAGGTCAGCATCGGGCAGGACGAACAATGGGTCGTTGCCGCCAAGCTCCATCAGGCAGCGCACCAGACCGCTGGCGTTTTTGAGCGCCAGCCCGGCCGCCGGTCCGCCCGTGAACGAAAGCAGGTCTATCGGCGCGCGGGCAAGGGCAAGGGCCGCCTCCGCCCCACCATTGACGACCTGGAACAGGTCGTCCGGCCAGCCCGCCTTGCGCGCCAGCTCGCAAAGCCTGTTGGCGGCAAGCGGCGCCTTCGGCGAGGGCTTGGCGACCACGGCATTGCCGGCGGCGATCGCCGGGCCGAGCTTGTGGCACAGCAGATTGACCGGATAGTTGAAGGGCGTGATCGCCCCGACAACGCCGACGGGCTCATAGGTGACGGTCGCAAGCCGGTCGGCGCCACCCTCGACGACGGCGCAATGCAGGGCCTCACCGTCAAGGAAGGTGGCTGCGTCGCCGGCAAGCTTCAGCGTGTTCTGGGCGCGGCGGATTTCGTTGCGGGCCTCCCGGATTGTCTTGCCCATTTCCGATGATACGATCCGCGCCAGATTTTCGGCATCGGCGGCCATTTCGGCGGCAAGCGCGTTCAGCAGCGCGCGGCGCGTGGCCGGGGTCGAGAAACGGAAGGCGCGGGCGGCGGCCTTGGCGTTGATCACGGCGGCGTCGATCTCCACCGGCGTGTTCACGCAAAGCTCGCCCACCGGCGCGCCGGAAAACGGGTTGCGGATGGAAATCGTTTCTGTTTGCGGCAGGATCGCCGCCTGTGCCTGTGCCATAGATGCCTCACTGGTCTTTCGGTTCAATTGGGGAGGAAGCCGCGGTGATCATCGCGTCGATCGGGACCGGGCGGATCGGCCATCGCCTGCCGGCCAGATTTTTGGCCGCGGGGACGGTCTGGTCCGGTCTGAGCTCGGCCATGAATGCTGCCGTATTGTGGGCGCAGAACCGCCCCTGGCACGCGCCCATGGCGAAGCGGCCATTGTGCTTGATCTCGCGCTCCGAGGGCGCATCGACGCCGAGCACGAGCCGCTTCAGATCGCCCGCGGTCTTGCCCTCGCAGCGGCAGAGGATCGTGTCATCGGGCAGCGCCGCGAACGGGGAGGCGCCTGATACCGGTGCGAAGATCCGGTCGAGCACCGCCTGCGCCGCGCGCATGTGCGCCAGCATTGCTTCGGGCCTTGGCGCATGTCCGGACAGCGCGGCAATCACCTGGCCCGCGGCCTTGCGCCCATCGGCTTCGGCGGCGCTGCTGCCCAGCGCCTCGCGCCCGTCGCCGGCATGGAGGATCAGGGGGTGGCTTGGGGAAGGCTGACCCTCCGGCGGCAATGCGAAATCATTGGGCCGGATACCGTCATGCAGGCCTACGCGATCGACGATGATTTCCCGGGTGCGGCCATTCCGATCGGCAAGCGTGACGGCGAAGCCGTCGTCGGTTCGACGGATATCGCGCACCGTTGTCGCCTGCAGAACCGGTATCCGCCGCGTGAGCAGCGTCGTCATGTAGCCGAGGGATTCCATCAGCAATTGGGGAAACCGGAAAAGCTGAAAGCCGGCGGCAACCGCCCTGAAGGGCGCGCCCGCTTCGACGACCGCCACCGGCGGATTGCCAAGCCGCGTCATCTGGGCCGCGACGGCGAGAAGGAGCGGGCCGTTGCCCGCGAGCAGGACGCGGCCCTGCGGCGGCCGTCCGGTTTCCTTCATCATCACCTGCAGGCCGCCGGCGGTGGAAACGCCGGGCAGGTGCCAGCCGGGACGCGGCAGAATTTTCTCGACCGCCCCGGTTGCGATGATCACCGCCTGCGGCCGGCGCGCTTCGATATGCCCTGTCCGGCGGTTTTCGGTGACCACCCAGCCGTCGCCGTCGACCGCGATGAAGACCTGTTCATGGTGGATCGGGATGTTTTCAGCGGCCTGTCTCAGCCGCGCAAAACGCGCCTTGGCCGCGCGCGGCTGCGGGATCGGGGTGACGCCGTCGATGGGCTGGCGGAAGATCGCGCCGCCGATCGTCGGGCGTTGTTCGATGATCTCGACCGAAACACTGGCGCGCTTCAGCGTGGCGGCGGCCGCGAGCCCTGCCGGACCGGCGCCGATGATCAGCACTTCAACCACGGGCTCAGACATAACCGCCCTCCATGCTTTCCACCTGCATGCCTTCGCGAGCAGGGGTCAGGCAGGTTTCGCGCGCGATCCCGTCGACCCGCGCGACACAGCCCTGGCAAGCGCCGATGCCGCAGAAATAGCGGGTCGGCTGGCCGAGCCCGTCGGCGCCGAACTGCGTCACGCCTTCGGCGGCAAGGGCGGCGGCGATGGTTTCGCCCGGGCGGAAGACGATTTCGCGCCCCATGAAGAAGAATGTCCCCCGGCTCATGCCGCCACCTCGCAGATGCCGAAGCGGGCGGGATCGAACGGGCTGATATCGATCGACGGGCGCTCTCCGGTGACAAGTTCGGCGATCGTCCTGCCGGTGACCGGGCCAAGGCAGATGCCATCACCTTCAAAGCCGGTGGCGATGAAGCCGTTTTCTATGCCGGGCAGCCTGCCAATCAGCGGCAATCCGTCGGAAACGGCGGTGCGCGCGCCGGCGAAGGCCCTGAGAAGTCGAAGCCGCGCGAGCCCCGGCACCAGCGCGACGGCATCGCTCAGGATGCGGGACACCGCCTCGAGATCGTTGACCTTGCGGTCGCCAAAGGCTTCGCGCGTGCCGCCGATCAGGAATTGCCCCGTCTCCAGCGGGTCGATGACAAGCCCAAACCCGCGTCCGGGCGGGGCGGCGTCGCTGGTGCCGGAACGCTTGGAAAGCAGATAGCGGCCCGACATGATCGCGCCGGGCATGGATGCGTTGAGGGCGACGGCGCGTTCGGTCACGAGCAATTGCCCCTTGCGCGGAATGAGGCCGGCGCCGACATTGACCAGACGCTCGGAACCGGAGCCGGCGCAGATGATGACAGCGTCGGCGGCAAGAAACCCGTTGTCGGTTTCAACGCCCTCGACCCGTTCGCCATTGCCGGCAAGCCGCAGGCGGCTGGCGCGGGTATTGCGGTGGACGGCGATGCCGGCGGCTCCGATCAGCCGGTGAACGATCCGGTAGCCGATCGCGTGTCCCTCCGCATGAACTTCGACGGCAAGGGACGCGCTTTCGGAAAGCGCCGGAAAGCGCCGGCGCAAGGCGCAGCTGTTGAGGTCCTCCACGCTCACGCCGGCGGACGAAAGGGCTGCTGCATGCGCCTCCAGCACCGTGCATTCTTCCGCGCTGGAGGCAATGATGAAGGTCGAGCGCTGCTTGAACAGGCCGGCGAACAGTCCGTCTTCGGCAAGCCTGCGGTAAAGCGCAATGCCTTCCAGGGCCGTCGTCATCATCGGGCCGGGACGCTTGCTGGCCGCGGAGACCGCGCCATCGGCAGCACCGGTCGCTTCCGCCGCCGGCGCGCTGCTGTCGATCAGCGTGACGCGGACGCCCTTTTTCGCCAGAAAATAGGCGGTCGCCGCGCCGACGATGCCGGAACCGATAACGATGGCGGATGGTGAGGAGCGGGCATGCATTTGGTTTGACCGGTATGATGACGTTCGATATCGGTCATATTGACGGCTGTCGGCTTCGGGCGTCGATACAAGAGAATGGCCTTCAAAGGTCATGTTTTTTGTATCAGGTTAGCGGCCGGCCACCCCTTAAAAGAGAAGAAAGGGGATTTTCGCGATGGCAAAGATCAGTCTTACGCTGGTGCAGACCTTCTATCATGTGGCGCGCAACGGCTCGTTCTCGGCGGCGGCGCGCGAGCTGAACCTGTCCTATCAGTCCGCCGCCAACCATGTGCGCCGGCTCGAGCAGATTTTGAAAAGCAGGCTGATCGAATCCGAGCAGGGGGCCAAGCGCATCACGCTCACGCCGCGCGGGCGCGCGCTGTACAATCTGCTCCATCCCGAACTCGACATCATGCTGGAACGGCTGACGACGCTGATCGAGAACCAGCGCTCCGCGCTCCGGGTGGGCATGCCGCAGGCGATCTTCTTCTATCTGTTTCCCAAGGTTCTGGCCCGCTTCCGCGAGGCTTTTCCGGAGATGGAGTTTTCCGTCTACGAGCGCGATACGGTGCTGGCCGAACTGGTGAAGAATGGCAGCCTCGATGTCTGCATCTCGGAACGCTATTTCGGCGATCCCGTCGTACCGCAGCGCATGCTCGGAAGCTACCGGCTTTCGCTGGTTTTCCCGCGTGCCTGGGGCGATGTTCCGGCGCAGGAGGATATTCCGGACTGGGCCGCGGACAAGCCGTTCGTGACCTATGAACCCGGGCAGACGCTGCGCAATGTCTCGGTCGATTTTCTCGGCCGTGGCGGCAGGGCCGTTCACCCCGCGATTTCGACGTCGGGCAGTTCCAGCGTGAAGCTGTGCGTCGAGGAGGGGCTCGGCTTTTCCATCATTCCCTCATGGTGCGTGGCCTCCGATGACGAGAAGGTCGCCTCGCTCCGCCTCACCAGCCTGCCGGAAATCCGGGTCTATTTCGGCAGTGCCGGCTTCCTGCAAACCCACCCCATGGTCCAGCAGCTTTACGAGGATTGCCAGCGCGAACTGGTGGGGCCGGTTCTGGACCCGCCGAGCGGCGATATCCTGCCGCCTCTATGACCCGACATACAAAAAAGCGCACAAGCGCCGTCTTTTCTCTAGCATTGTCTCGATCGGCTGAGCCGCTAGCCTGTTCCCGACGTGACCGATGGGGGTTGCGGTTCGAAAAAAACGATCAATCCGGGGAATTATGGAGATCTCTCAATGAATTTGTTTGCCAAGATCTGTGGCGTGACGGCGGTGGCGCTTTCGCTGTTCTCAGCCGCCGCCAGCGCCGACACGGTCAGTGATATTCGCGAGCGCGGCACGCTGCGTATTCCGGCGATCCTGAACGAAGTGCCCTATTTCAACAAGGACCCGCGCACGGGCGAATGGACCGGCTTCGTCATCGATATGGCGTCGGATATCGCCAAGACGCTCGATGTCGAGCTTGAAGTTGTGGAATCGAGCTGGTCCAACGCCATTCTGGATGTCCAGAGCGGCAAGGTCGACATGGCCTTCGCCGTGACTGCAACGCCGGTGCGCGCGCTGTCGGTTTCGTTTTCCGACCCGACCTATTACAACAGTTTCGTGCTGATCTCCGCCGATGAAACGCTGGAAGGCAAGAGCTGGAACGAACTCAACGACCCGCAATACACCTTCGCCGTGGATCTCGGCTCCGCGCAGGATCTGATGGCGCAGCAATATCTGCCCAAGGCCAACATTCTGCGCTTCAAGACCCGCGACGAGGCGATCGTCGCCGTCACCACCGGCAAGGCGCAGGGGCTGATCAACACCATGCTCAACGGGCTGGTGATCTCCAAGAAGGCCGCCAATGTGGGCAGCGTCAAGGTGCCGACCCCGGTTCTGTCCACCCCTTCGGTGATTGCCGTGAACTACGGCTCGGACGAGACCTTCAAGAGCTTCGTATCCGCCTGGGCCGAATATAACCGCCGCATCGGCAACAACCAGACCTGGATCCTGAAGAGCCTGGAGCCGTTCGGCATCTCGCTGACGGACATGCCTCCCGGCTTCGGCTTCGGCGGCTGATCGGGACCACGGATTGCCGTCCATTTCAGCAGATGGAAAGACGCCCGGCGCGTGTGCCGGGCGTTTCTTGCGCGTGGCCTGCGACGGCAGAACCCGGTTGTGAAACGGCGGGTACGCGCCAGCGGGCTCGCGGCCGCCCGAGAACAGTTATCGCGCATCCCGGGCGGGAACCGCGTCCCCCTGCAGCCGGCCATCGCGCCAGAGCTGACGCGACATCGGGCCGTCGGCGTCATAATAGGTGGTGGTGCCGTCGCGCTTGTCGTCCTTCCACATCTGCACTTCCTCAAGCGCGCCGTTTTCCGCCAGAATGTAGCGCGGCCCGTCCTTCATACCGTTGCTGAAGCTTGTGACCGCGATGCGGTAGCCGTTGCCGTCAAAGGTCGTCCAGCGGCCTTCCTGGATACCGTGGTCGTAGCGGCCCTGTCGCGTTTCGTCGCGGTAGGGCACCTGTTCCAGCCATTCGCCGTGCTTCTCGCCGTCGACATAGCGGCCACCGGCAATCATCCGGTCGCCATCCAGTTCCTTGTAGGGCCCGTTCAAGACGCCCGCGTCATAGGTGGCGAGCCGCTTCAACTCGCCGTTCATCCTGTATGTGCGCTGCGCGCCGGTCAGCTTTCCGTCATCGTTATAGGTCTCGTGGATGACGTCGCTGGAGTGTTCCGTCCGGCGCCAGTCGCCGACGCGCTTGCCATGGTCGTAATAGCCCCGGTCCCACTCCCGGCCGCGCCAGGCGCGGGTGTAAAGACCATCCTCCTTGCCGTCGACATAGTGGACGCGGGTGGTGATCTGGTCGATTTCGGTGGTCGAGACGAACAGCCCGCGATATTCGCCATCGACCAGTTCGGTGCGGTCCAGCAGCTGGTCGTTGAGATACTTCGTGAAGAGGAGATAGCCGTCGGCCTTGATCTCGGTCTCGGTGAAATTGCCGTAATGCTCGACAGTTTTCTGTCCTTCGCCACGGCCTTCGATCTGCACCGGCTCTTCGAGCCAGATCAGCGCTCCGTCCTTCCATTTCCGGTTTCTCAACGCGTTGCCATCCTCGGCATAATCGGTCTGGGCCACGAGTTCGCCGGATTCCGACCAGCGTTTTGCGCTGCCGGTCGGCGTCCCCATGTCGTAGTGACGCTCGGCCCGGCGCGCGCCCGAGGGCCAGTATTCGGTGACGACCCCATCGGCCGCGCCATCGACATAATGGCCTTCCTCGATAAGGTTGCCGTCCTTGTCGTAGTCCCTGTAGGGGCCATCGCGCCGGCTCATCGACCAGTGGATTTCGGCGGCAAGCTTGCCGTTTTCGTGGTATTTGCGTTCCACGCCATCGATATGGCCGTCGACATGGTTGTTTTCGGCCGAAAGCGTGCCGTCCTGATAATAGAGACGCCAAGGGCCGTTGAGCACGCCATCCTTCCACGTTGTTTCGCGCTGCGTCTTGCCGTCCGCCCAGTACCGGACCTCCGTGCCGTTTTTGCTGCCGTCATCATAAGGCGTGCGGCCCACGACGTTGCCGTCCTCATCGAAGGTCACCATCTCGCCGTCGCGGCGGCCGTCCTCGTTGAGCGGAACGCGGGTTTTGAGGTAGCCCGAGCCGGGATAGAAGGTCTCGATCTTTCCGACCTTGCGGCCCTCATCCAGCGTCGGGGCGGTGTTCCAGACACGGGCATAACGGTCATCGTCTTCATCGTAGATATCGATGATATAGACGCCGTCCTTTGCCTTTTCCGGCGGGGTGTAGCTGTAGGCGCCGTCCGGGGAGGGTGCCAGATTTTCATCGACATTGGCGGCATGTGCGGCGCCTGCCGCCAGAGCGAGTAGAAGTGCGAGAGCGGTTTTCATCGGGCGTCCTCCCTCGGTTCAGGCAGATCGGGAAAGCGGATTTCGAAGCGCCGGCTCACCGGGTCGGAACCGGCGTCCGCTTCAAGGATGCGCTCCGGCCGGCCGGCGGCGCGGATATGGCCGTCTTCGAAGAGCGCCGAGGCGAGCGTGTCGTCGGGGGCGAGGGGCGGGCCATCCGGCGCGACCAGCGCCAGCGCGGTGCCTTCGGCATCGACCAGCCGGAAGCGCGCGTTGAATGCGCCAATCGTCATGGTGCTGTCTGCGCCGAGGGTTTCCGGATCGATCAGCCATGGCCGCGCGGGATCGAGCGCCGCGCTCACCTCGCGCCATGCCACGGCGGTCTCGCAATCGATCACGACGGCGATCGGGTCATGCCCGTAGAAATGCGTGCGGATGCCGTCATCGGTCTGAAGCTGCAGCGTCGTCGTACCGGTCCGTTCGTCCGCCTGCGTTTCAAAGACCAACTCGTGACCGGCAAGCGGTGCGGGCTCATCGAGCCCGGCCTCGCAGTGCTTCGTCTGCGTCGTCGCGAGCCTGAAACGCAGCGCGGCCAGATCGAGGCCTTCGGGCGTGAGCGCATCGAGCGCCGGCGGTGCGCCTTCCGGATAAAGCGCTCGCGTCTCGGGTTCGGTGTCGGGATCGAGGCGTTTGCCGCGCTCGGTGCGGAAGGTGACCGCGCGGGTCGCGACCGGCGTTTCGGCATAGCGCTCGACCCGGATTTCGATCTTCTCCGGCACGGTTTCAGCCTTGAGCGCAACCTTGAGGCCGCTGTAATCCGGCAGCGCCAGTCGTCTCGCCTGGCTTTCGGCCGGCGTCAGCCAGTCCGCGCCGCTGTCGGCGGCATAGATCTGTCCCTTGACCGCGCTGCCTTCCGGGAAGGAAAGGCCGAAGAAATCCCAGGTTTTGCCGGAGAGCAGCAGCTCGTAGCCGTCATCTGTCGGCCGGAGTTCGGCCGACGCGCCGTTGCGGCTTACGCTGGCCGCCCCGTCCGCGTCCGGTCGCAGCGTCAGGGTGAACGGCTCTGACGGATACCAGTCGACCTTGGCGCTGAGCGCCGTCGCCCGTTCCAGATCGTCGCGGACATCGCCGATGCCGACGGGACGCGCGCGCGAGACCGTCCGGAAACCGTCGGCGTCCGGAACAGTTACGGGCATGGTGGCGATGAACGCGGTCGGCAGTTCGGCGTCGCCGTCGAAGAGATGGAGATCGTGGAGCGCGAAGCGGCCGATATTGCTGCCGGCTGCGGGATCGTGGGCAAAGCTCAGCGTGTAGGTCTTGCCGTGCTTGTCGGCCTCTCCCGGTTCGCCGGTGAACACCATGTCCGGCTCGGGCGGCATGACGATGGTTGAAAACGGAAAAGTCGGCATGTCATGCCATTCAGGCTCGCCCCGGAACGCATGGGTATAGAGCGGGAAGGGACTTTCCGTGTTCGCCATCGCGATGGTCTGGCGCGAAAAGCGCTCGTCGTCCGCGCCGGGATTGATGCGCATGTCATAGGTCATCACCGAGCGCTCGACCCAGCCGCTGTCGCGCGCCAGCACCGAAACGCCGGACAGTCGCGTATCCGCCGACGCGCCGTCATAGCTGAGAAACACTGCATCCGGCGTCACCGCGCTGACGGTGATCTCGACATCGGCGATGCCCGGCAGCGTGGTGGTGGTGGACCAGCCTTCCTCGGCTTCGATTTCGACCGGCAGGACCGGCTGACCGAGCTGGTCGCGCATCTGGGCGAGCATGGCTTCCGGCATCTCGGCATCGCCGCGCGGGGCGAAATCCGTCAGCCCGTGGCTTTGCGGATCGATCGTGGCGGAAAAGCCTTCGCGCATCAGCGCGGCAAGGTCATCGGGCGCGTCGCCGAAGGCGGTGCTGGTCACGCGCGATCCCTCTTCATAGGCAAACCACAAAGGGAAGACGTCCATGCTGATGCCGCCGTCCTCGTCGCGTCCGGTGACCGCAAAGCGGGTCAGCGCCGAAACGAACTGGTTGTCGTAAAAACCGTCCGAATCGCTGAAGCCGGAAGCCATGGAAATTTCGAGGTGATAGGTCCGTTCGGCTCCGACGGCCGGGTCGAAAATGATGGTCTCGGCCTTTGCCACGCCGGGAATGGCGGCGACAAGCAGGGCGAACCAGAAACGTCGTTCGATCATGCTTTCTCCTTCGATGGCGCAGTCATGAAGGGGCAGGCGGGCAGAGGCAAGTAACTGCAAGTTGAGATTTACTCCCTGCCGGAAAACCATTGTAACGAACGGGTTTGTCTATGCTTTTTCGCCGGGCTATAAGGCCCCGTCACCCGGATTCGCCACACCAAAAGCCAGGGCAGTCAGCCATTTTATTCATGAAATCACGCTCGGTTTTCCAGACAGTTTTTTTCCGCCGGCATGGTAAATCGGATGACGGCCTTTTGGTCTCGGGGAAGCGGATCGTCGCGGCCTTCCTGCTTGTGCTGATCTGGCTTGGGCCGGCCTTGGCGCGCGAGAGGATCGAGCGTTTCGAAAGCGACATTACGATCGGCCCGACCGGTCGCCTCGACATCACCGAGACCATCGCGATCAGGGCGGAGGGTTACCGGATCGAGCATGGCATCTTTCGCGATCTGCCGATCGCGGGACGGACGGCGGAGGGTGGCGTCGATCCGGGCGCGCTGCAGATCCTGTCGGCCACGCTCGACGGCGCGCCGGTGTCCATGCGCGTCGCCCGCCGCAGCGACTATATACGCATCTTTCTGGGGGATGCCGGAACCGATCTCGAACCGGGCGTTCACACCTTCCGGCTTTCCTATCGCACCGGACCGCAGATCGAAAGCCGCGACGGCCAGGACGAGTTCTACTGGAATGTGACCGGCAGCTACTGGGCCTTCCCGATCGACAATGCCGCTGCGACCATTCATCTGCCGGAGGGTGCTGCGGCCACACAGGTTGCCGGCTATACCGGCCCGCTCGGCTCGACGCGCACCGAGGTGTCCCGCCGCCTCAGCCCGGATGGCGGCACGGTCGATATCTCGACCTACCGCATTCTCCGCCCGGAGGAGGGGCTGACGGTCGCCATCACATTCCCCAAAGGTTTCGTCAGCGAACCGGCTGCCGCCGAGCGGTTCCGGTGGTGGGTGCGCCGCAATCCGGGCGTGGCGATTTCCGGCGTCGGTCTCGGCGCTCTCGGCCTGCTTTTCCTGTTGGTCTCCCGGCGGATCAGGCGGCCCGGAGAGGAGCACGCCGGACGCTATCCGGTGGTCGAGCGGCGCAAGCCGCCGCGCGGCACGACGCCGGCTCAGGTGCAGTATATTTCGATGCGGCGCATGCTCGGCCATTCCGCGCTCCTCGCCACGGTCATCAATCTCGGCCTGCGCGGGCTGATGACCATCGTTCCCGAGGGCAAGGCCTGGCGGATCGTGCTGGACGAGGGCGACACCGGCACGCTGGCGCCCGAGGAGGAAGCGCTGGTTTCTGGCGTGCGCGCCGAAGGCGGCAGCATATTGGTCGAGCGCAACAACCGGCAAACGCTGAGACGGCTTTACGGCGATTTCGCCCGCGCCGTGCGCGCCACCCATGGCCGGCGGTATTACGCGCCGAACGGCAAGTGGAAGCTGGCGGCCGCCTTCCTTTGCTCCGGCCTTGCCGCAGCGCTTGCGCTGACCGGCATGGATGGCGAGGGGTGGATCCTCGCCTATGGCCCGCTGCTGCCGATCGCGCTCGGCATTGCCTTTGCGGGCTTCGATGCGCGCGCCTCGGCGGATACGGTCAGCAATGCCGCCGGAAACGGCATGGGCGGCGGGCTGGTCGCGAGCGCGGGTCTGTGGCTGATGACGGGCTTCTTCACCGGGGCCTTCGGATGGGCGACGGCGCTTGGCCTTGTCGCGACGCCGGTGCTGTTCTGGTGGTTTGCCGCGCGGATCGGCCAGCCGACGGAGGAGGGGCGGGCGCGCGAGGCGGAAATCGAGGGGCTGCGCCTCTATCTCGAGCGCGTCGGCGACATGCGCCACGCCAATCGCAGCGAAAGGGACGCGCTTCCCGCCCTGCTGCCCTTCGCGGTGGCGCTCAATATGAAATCCGAATGGAGCCGGGCCTTCGACAGCGTGATGGACGCCGGCCGCGGCACCATCAACCCGATCCCCTTCGGCCTGCACCCGACCTTCTATGACACGGGCGCGAACGGCGCGACCATCTTCGGCGCCTGCCAGGCGCTCAGCACCAACCTCACGGCTTGCATCTCGCCCAACGGTTCGGGCTCTGGCGGCGGCTTTTCGGGTGGGGGCTTCTCCGGTGGGGGCGGCGGCGGCGGTGGGGGCGGCGGCTGGTGAATGGCTGTCTCGAGATCAGAACTGGCTGACCGCAGGCGAGGGCGCGGCGATTTGCGGTTGCTCGTGAGTTGACCGGAGGTCACAGCCGGTTGCATGCGGCTTTGTATTCCGCATCGAGCCGGGTGACGAGATTGCCGGCGTATGGACGATATCGGCGGCGCTTCAAACGGCCGCACTATCCTCATATTTCGCCTTTTCCCCGATGGGATCAGGGAATGGTCGCGGGGCCTGCGGTATCGTCTTTCGGAGAGGTTCCGAAGGTGCGGCGGAAAGCCTGACTGAACGCACTTTGCGACTGGTAGCCCACCATCTCGGCGACATCGGCCACGCGCAGATTGTCCCGCATGAGCGCCGTTCGCGCGACTGTGAGCCGCCACGAGCGGAGGTATGACAGTGGCGGCTGGCCGATGCGGCGGGAGAACGCGGCGGAGAAGGCTGCGCGCGACATGCCGGCAATCCCCGCCAGTTCCGCCACGGTCCATGGATGGGCGACGTTTTCGTGCAGGGCGGCAAGCGCCCGGCCGATCCGCGGATCGAGAAGCGCGCCAAGCCAGCCCATGCCGGTCGCCCGGACCTCGCTCGCACAGGCGCGGATCGCTTCCACCAGAAGAATATCGGCAAGGCGGGAGCGCACGATTTCGCCCCCGATCGCCTCGCGCTCGGTCTCGTTCGATATCAGGCTGAGAGTTATCCCGATCGCGCTTGAGCCCGAGGCATCCCTCGGCACGACCGAGAAATCCGGCAGCATGTCCAGCAGGAAATCCGCATTTGCCCCGGCAAAGGTGACGCTGCCTCCGATGCCGACAGTCTCATCGCCGTTGATCCGGGCAACATCCCGCTCCGGACCGTCGTAAAGAGCGCGGCCATCGGCCGGGGCGAGTGTCGGATCACTGCATACCACATAGTCCGTGCGTCCGATCAGACAGACATCGCCCGCCTGCATGCGCCGGGGCTGATGCCCCGGGACCGAAATCCACGCATCGCCGCGAAGCAATGCCACGAATTTGAGACGATCGAGGCCGGGAAAGGAGAGCGACCACGCGCCAGCGGCTTCTATTCGTGTGCGCCGCGCCACGCGCGCGCCCAGAATATCGAGCACGTTTGAAAGCGGATCGACGGCGATGCTGGACGATCGCGACAATTTGAGAGACTCCTTCGCGTCGCTAATCTTTCCTTCCTGGCATAGATAACTGCAAAAGCAAATCATCTATCGGGAGTGCCAAATGACCATTGAAGGCAGAGTTGTCGCCATTACCGGCGCCAGCAGCGGCATCGGCCTTGCAACAGCGAAACTGCTGGCCGCGAAAGGGGCCCGCGTCGTGCTCGGCGCGCGCAGAGAGGCCGAGCTTGAAACGATCACACGCGAGATCGTCGCCAACGGAGGCCAGGCTGTTTTCAAGGCCACCGACGTTCGCCGCCGCGCCGATCTCGAAGCTCTGGTCGCCAAGGCAATCGACAGCTTCGGCCGGCTCGATGTCATCGTCAACAATGCCGGTATCGGCCCGATCTCCCGCTTCGATGCTTTGCGGGTCGACGATTGGGACGCGATGATCGACGTGAACCTCAAGGGCACGCTTTACGGCATAGCGGCCGCCCTTCCGGTGTTTGGACGACAGAAGAGCGGTCACGTCATCAATGTCGTCTCGACGGCAGGCATCCAGATCGTGCCGACGATGGGGGTCTATGGCGCCACGAAAAATGCCGTCAGAACGGTGACCGAGGCGCTCAGACAGGAGGCGGGGCCGCATTTGCGGGTCACCGAAATATCGCCCGGAATGATTGCCACGAATTTCGGCGACAGCATCACGGACCAGACGACAAAACAGATGATTACGGAGCGTCTGGGGGCGATCGCGATCTCGCCGGATGCGATCGCCGGCGGCGTCCTCTACGCGCTGGAACAGCCCTTCGATGTCGACGTTGGCAGCATCGTCATCCGCCCGACGGCGCAAGGCTGAATCCGTTCTGCTGCTTTCTTTGCTTCTGGCAGAAAGGGAGTTGAACTCACGCCGGCTTCCGCCGACCCCGATCCGGACGATTGACATACCGCCCACACCCGTTTATTTCCGAACGGTCGGAAATAAACGGGTGATCGATGGCGCGTCCCAGAAAACATGATCAGGATAAGATACTCGATGCGGTCGAACGGGTTGTCGCGCGCGACGGCGTGCTGACCGTCGATGCGGTGGCGAAGGAAGCGGGCGTCTCGAAGGCGACCGTGCTTTATGAACATGCCAGCAAGCGCGCGCTTGTCGCGGCGCTGGTCGATCGCACCATCAAGGCCGACAACGCCTTCAACCAAGCCTGCGCGGCGGCGTTTGCCGGCGAGGCGGATGCGCCTTTGAAGGGCCGCATCGAGGCCGCCCGGCGCAGCCCGCCCGTGCCCGAGGGCAATCCCGCGGTGCTGAGCCTCGTCGCCGCCCTGATGCAGGATGCCGATTTGCGCGCGGAGTTTCGCCGCAACCAGAAGACGCTTTCCCGTCAACTGCTGGCGGAAGCAAGCGATCCCCGGGCCGCACGGCTTGCCTGGCTTGCGCTGGAGGGCCTGAAATACCAGCAGCATCTCGAACTCCATGACTGGGACGAGGCCGAACGCGCGGAAATTCTGCGCGACATCGAAACCCTCGCCGGCCTTGGCAAAGACGGCATCGGACATGACAATGGCTGAAGAGCACGTATTCATCACCGGCGCGTCGGGCTATGTCGGCCGCAACCTGCTGCGGCACTTCGTCTCCAGGGGCCATCGGGTGACCGGGCTTGTCCGCAGCCCGGAGGCTGCCGAGCGGGTCGCGTCCTGGGGCGCGCGTCCGGTTCAGGGCGACATGCTGACCGCCGACCTTGCGCCGCTTATGTCCGGCGCGGATGTGCTGATCCACGCAGCGGCCAATGTCGACCATGGAACGGGCTCAAAGGCGGCATCTGTCAATCCGGAGGGCGCGCGCCGGGTATTGGAAGCGGCAAGGGATGCCGGGGTCAGGAAGATCATTCACATCAGCACGGATTCCGTGCTGCAGGACGGTCGTCCTCTGCGCAATGTCGAGGAGACCGCGCCCTATCCGGACCGCCCCGCCGGGGCCTATTCGGCCGGCAAGGCCGAGGCGGAGAGGGTCGCCCGCCGGGCCGCCGCCCAAGGCCAGCATGTCGTCATCCTGCGTCCGCGCATGGTCTGGGGCCGCGATGATACGACCGCGCTTCCGATGCTGGTCGAAGCCGTGAAGAGCGGCAAGTTCGCCTGGATTTCGGGCGGCGGCTATCGCTCCTCCAGCCTGCATATCGCCAATCTGTGCCATGCCGTGGAGCTTGCCTTTGCCCGTGGCGGGCGCGGCGAGATCTACCACGTCACCGACGGACCGGCCCGCCCGTTTCGCGAAACCGTCAGCGGCCTGCTCGCAACCCAGGGGCTGGAAGGCGGGACCAGGAGTGTGCCGCGCGGCGCGCTCTGCATGATTGCCCGCCTTGGCGACGGGCTGTATCGCCTGAGCGGCGGCAGGTTCAGTGGACCGCTGAGCTATCAGGACTATGCCACCAGCGCGGTCGAGATCACGCTCGACATCCGAAAGGCGGAACGCGACCTCGGCTATCGGCCGGTGGTTACGTTTGAGGAAGGTCTGCGCGAATTGCGGGCGCTTCGGTGACCGCCCGTGATCGGAAGTTGCCGGGCGCTTTCGTTATTGCGGGGACCGTTCCGGCATGAGTTGATCGAGGGTCACCTCGGCAAACTGCGCCAGAAACAGCGATTCCGCCTGTTCCATCGTGTCTGAAAGCGCCGCGTTGACGCGCTCCTGAACCTTGCAATCAGGATGCTCGCTGCGGTTTCCGATGGCGAACAAAGTGGGCCGACCAAGGGCCTCGTAGACGGAGAGCAGCGTGATCTGGTGGAGCGGCCGCGCAAGTTGCCAGCCGCCGCCGTGGCCCTTGCCGGATTTGACATGGCCGGCCTCGCGCAGGCCCGCCATCGTCCGGCGGAACACGGCCGGGTTGGTGCCCATGTTTTTTGCCAGCGCCGCCGAGGTCAGCGGCTTGTCGACCTGGCCCATATGCAGCAGCACGTGCAGCACATCCGACAGGCGGGTATCCTTGTTCATCCTGCATTTGCTCCATGGTTTTTATGTATCAGTTGTTGATGCATGAAATCGGACCTGATATGTAGCTCCAACTGATACATATCATGAGGTCGCGATGTCCAGCACAGACAGTTTCTTTTCAGCCGGTTCGCCCGCGGCGAGAGAGCCAACGGCAGGCGCAAAGGCCTTCACCGATCCGGGCGCGGTATCATCCTATGTCAGCGATACGCCCAGAAAGGTGCCCGGTCTGACCGATCTGCACCGCATGACCACACTTCTGCTCGACGAGCACGCGCCGGAGGCCGCCCATATTCTGGTGGTCGGCGCTGGCGGCGGCCTGGAACTGAAAGCGATGGCGGAAGCGCGGCCCGGCTGGCGGTTTGACGGCGTCGATCCCTCGGCAGCGATGCTGGATATCGCCCGGAGGGTAACCGCGCCTCATGCCGAGCGGATCGCGCTTCTCGAAGGGACCGTCGATCAAACCGGGGCCGGCCCTTACGATGGTGCGACATGCCTGCTCACCCTGCATTTCCTCGACAGGGAGGCGCGCCTGCATACGTTGAGGGAAATCCGTCGCCGCTTGAAGCCGGGCGGCGTGATCGTGGTCGGGCACCACGCCGCACCTGACGGGAATGCCGGGCTCTGGCTGGAGCGTTCCGCCGCCTTCGCCAATCGTGCCGATGCCGATCGCGTTGGCGCGGCCGCATCGGCAAGGGCGATGCGCGCGCACTTGCCGCTCCTTGCGCCAGACGAGGAAGAAGCGCTGTTGCGGGAAGCCGGTTTTTCGGCGCCGGCCTTGTTCTATGCCGCCTTCTCGTTTCGCGGCTGGGTCGCAATCGCCGGCTGACGGTCGCCGCGATCGCGCGAAAGCCGGTGCGGCGTCGATCAAGCTCTACGATTTCGCCTGTGATCCCGGCGGCTAGGCCGCCTTCTCCGGAATGCGGGCAATCACCTTGATTTCCACGTCGAAGCCGGCAAGCCAGTTGACGCCGACGGCGGTCCAGTTCGGGTAGGGCGCTTCGGGAAACACCTCGTTCTTGACCTCCATGAAGTCTGCGAACTGGCGTTCGGGGTCGGTGTGAAAGCTCGTCACGTCGACGATGTCCTCAAGTCCGCATCCGGCGGACGCCAGGACCGCCTTCAGGTTGGTGAAAGCCTGCCGCGCCTGTTGCCGGTAGTCCGGTTCCGGGCTGCCATCGGCACGGCTGCCGACCTGGCCGGATACGAAAAGAAGGTCGCCCGACCGGATGGCCGCGGAATAGCCGTGGGCCTCGTAAAGGGCGTGTCGGTCGGCGGGGAAGACGGGTTCTGGCTTGGTCATTGTCTGGCTCCACTGGCTGGCATGTTTCGGACTTCTCAGTCTGCGCGTGAAATGATATACGCAACGTATGTCAAATAGTACACATACGCGGCGTATGTCAACAGGTGCGCGCCAGCGTTGGAAGGCGGAGCACGATATGGCCTCTATGACCCGATCCGAGATGATGGAACAAACCCGCGCCAAGCTGATTGCCGCAGCGCGGCGGGCCTTTGCGGAAAAAGGTTTCGCCGCCGCATCCATGGACGATCTGACGGCGGCCGCGGGACTGACCCGCGGCGCGCTCTACCATAATTTCGGCGACAAGAAGGGGTTGCTGGCGGCCGTGGTGGCGCAGGTCGACGGCGAGATCGCGGCGCGGGCGCGGGAGGCGAGCCGGCATATGGAGGGTGCGTGGGAGGCGCTTCTGGCAGAGGGAGTCGCCTATATCGAACTGTCGCTCGAACCCGAGGTTCAGCGCATTGTCCTGCTGGACGGTCCCGCCTTTCTCGGCGATCCGTCGCACTGGCCCAGCCAGAGCGCCTGCCTTGAGGAGACCAAATCGGTCCTCGCCAAGCTGATCGACGCCGGCATCGTCAAAAAGGTGGACGTCGAGGCGGCCGCGCGATTGCTGAACGGGGCGGCGCTCAATGCGGCGCTCTGGGTGTCGGCCAGCGACAGGCCGGAGGAAACCCTTGCCGGGGCCATCGAGGCTTTCACCGCACTGGCATCCGGGCTTCTCGCCGACTGAGTTCGGCTCTTTTCGGGCTGGACCGGAAATGATGGCGCGGGCCGCATTGCCGCGACCCTGCGCTTTGCTTGCCTATCACTCAGTTGTGACGGATTTCCGTGCCGAGAACCTTGAGGCATTCCCGCATGAAGGCGGCCAGCCCGGTCCAGCCCTTGGCCGACACCATCGTGCCATCGACATAGGCCTCTTTCGGCTCGACGTCGATATAGGTGCCGCCGACCGCCGCGACCTCCGGGGCGCAGGCGCCGAGACCGGCGACCTTGCGGCCCTTCAGCACGCCGGGCACGGCCATCAGGATCTGCACGCCGTGGCAGATCGTGAAGATCGGCTTGCCGGCATCGTGGAAATGCCGGACCATCGCCTGGATGCGCGGATCGGTCCGGATATATTCCGGTCCGCGGCCGCCCGCGGCATAGACCGCGTCATAGCTGTCGAGCTCGGCCTCGGCCTCGGAGAAGGTCTTGTTGATCTCGGCGAAATGGCCGGGCTTTTCGGTATAGGTCTGGTCGCCCTCGAAATCGTGGAGCGAGGTCTTGATCAGGTCGCCTTCGCTCTTGTCCGGGCAGACGACGTGAACCGTGTGGCCGACGGCCTCCATGCCCTGTTGATAGACGTAGATTTCATATTCTTCCGTGAATTCGCCGGTGAGCATGAGGATTTTCTTGCCGCTCATCTCGATCTCCTGATTATGGGATTGATCCGTCCGGCCGCCGCGAGGCGACCGGACAGGGTGTTTCGGTTCAGAACGGGGAGTTGGGGAAGTAGAACTGGTCCGCGTTCTCAGGCGTGATCAGCGGGGCGTCCAGCTTGAACGATCCGCGCATCGGCGCCTGGCCCGCGAACTGCGCCGCGGTCATGTACATGGCCGAGGCGATCATCGACGGCGGGTAGGGGGTGGAGATGGGCGTACGCTCATCGCCTGCCTGCACCATCTCGATCACCTGTTTCATGCCGTTGCCGCCAAGGGCGAACTTGATATCTCCCCGTCCGGCCTGATCGACGGCCTCGATCACGCCCAGCAGCATGTCATCGTCATTGGCCCAGACCGCATCGATATTCGGATAGCGGGCGAGGTAGTCCTGCATCAGGGTGAACGCTTCGTCCTGGTTCCAGTTGGCATACTGCATGTCGAGGATTTCGATGTCGGACTGGTCGATGACATCCTTGAAGCCCTGGATGCGTTCGTCATCGATCACGGTGGGGATGCCGCGCAGCACGACGATCTCGCCCTTGCCGCCCAGTTTGTCGACCAGCCACTTCGCCGTGTTCGCGCCAACGGCGATGTTGTCGCCGGCGACATAAAGGTCCTGGATCGACGGGTCGGAAAGACCCCGGTCCACCACGGTGATGAAGGTGCCGTTCGAGGCGACCTGCTCCACCGGCCCGGTCAGTTCCTCCGACGTAAACGGCAGGATGACAAGCGCGTCGAGCTCGTTCGTCGCCGAGAGGTCCTCGAGCGAAGACACCTGCGCGGTTGCCGACGAGGCTGTCGAGACGATAACATCGATGCTCGGAAATGCGGCCTCGATCTGCTTTTCCGCCTCTTGGGCATGGTAGACCACGCCGCCTGTCCAGCCATGTGTGGCCGCCGGTATGGAAACCGCGATGGTGAATTCCTTGTCCTGGGCAATAGCGGCGTGCCCGAACAGCGTTCCCGCCACCACTGTGGCCGACAGGAGCGCCGCGCTTCTGGTCTTGATTGTCATAATTTCCTCCTCCTCTGTTTAGATATGAGCCTCGCCCCTTCAGCGAGAGCTGGTGAAGCGGTGAGCCAGCATGGCGATGATGATGATCGCCCCCTGGACCGCGGCCACGAGGTATTCCGACACCATGTCCGAAAGAACCATGACGTTGGCGATAACCTCGAGAATGAGCGCGCCGGCAACGGTGCCCCAGATATGGGCCTTGCCGCCGCGCAGAAGCGTGCCGCCGATAACGACGGCGGTGATGACCTGAAGCTCCCAGAGCTGGCCGGTGGTCGGCGTGGCGGCGCCAAGGCGCGGGACGTAGCAGATCGCTGCGACGGCGACGCAGAAGCCCTGTATGACGAAGGCCATGGTCCTGATCCGGCCGACATGCACGCCGGAAAACCGCGCGACGTCGGAATTCGAGCCGACGGCGGTGACGCGGCGGCCGTATTTCGTCCGGTAGAGGATGAACGCGCCGAGCAGGGCGATCACGATGGTGATCAGCACAGGGTAGGGAATACCGAGGAAATCACCGAAATAGACGGGCCGGTAGGCATCCCTGAGGCTGCGATCGATGGACAGCGAGCCGCCATCGGTCATGTAGGTGATGAAGGCCCGGAAAATCCCCATCGTGCCAAGCGTGACGATGAAGGGCTCAATGCGCCCCACGGTGATGATCAGACCGTTCATCAACCCGCAGAGCGAGCCGACGATCAGCGCGACCACAGCGCCCGCCGGGATCGCCCACGGACCAAGGTAAGGAACGAGTGCATTCATGGCCATGATCATGATGCCGACGACGAAGGCCAGCATCGAACCGACCGACAGATCCAGCCCACCGGTCGCGATCACGAAGGTTGCGCCGACGCCGATAATGGCGATGAAGGCGCTGCGCGTGATGACGTTCAGGATATTGTTCGTCGCCATGAAGTTGGAATTGATCATCGTTCCCAGCAGCACGATCAAGGCCAGGGCAATGAACGGAGCGAGGTCGCTCCAGCGGATCTTGAAGCCCTCTTTTTCCGGAAGTGCTGCGATTTCTGCGCTGCTCATGCGCGTTTCCTCCCCTCGGTATCATGTCTGCTGCTCGCGGCGGCATAGACGACGTTCTGCTCGGTGATGTCGTCGCCCGCCAGTTCCGCCACGAAACGTCCCGCCCGCATCACCAGCACGCGGTCGGACAGGCCGACGAGTTCGGGCAGTTCGGACGAGATAACGACGCAGGCCTTGCCCGCCCGGACGAGCTCGTCGATGAAGTGGTAGATCTGGCTCTTGTTGCCGATGTCGATCCCCCGCGTCGGCTCGTCTATGATGACGACCGAGGGTTCGGCGAGCATCACCTTGGCCAGCAGCAGCTTCTGCTGGTTGCCGCCCGAAAGCTGCCCGGCCTCCACCGAGAGCGTGCGAACGCGGATGTCGTAATCCTGAACGGCCGACCGCACGGCGCTTGCTTCCTTCCTGCGGTTGAGACGCAGGCCGGGAAGGATCATGTCGAGTGCCTGCAATGTGAGGTTCGGCCCCAGCCTCTCGTTGAGAAGGAGGCCTTTGCCCTTGCGGTCCTCGGTCAGGTAGACGACGCCCGCGGCCATCATCGAGCCGACATCTGGCTTTGCAACGGGCGTGCCGCTGACCGAGACCGTGCGCGCCTGCGCCGGGCGAAGCCCCATCAGCCCTTCGATCAGTTCCGTGCGGCCGGCGCCGATCATGCCGCCGATGCCGAGGACCTCGCCCGGCCGGACGCTGAAGGAACCGGAGAACCTGCCATGGTCGACGGAGAGCTCCTCGACGCTCAGGATCGGTTCCGCGGTCGCCGGTTCCCGTTTCGGCGGATAAAGCATGGAGAGCTCCCGCCCGACCATCAATTCGGCCATCTGGCGCTGATCGAGGTCCTGCGCGGGCCAGGTGCCGATCATCTTGCCGTCACGCAGCACGGTGACGCGGTCGGCCAGCGCCTCGACCTCTTCCAGCCGGTGGGAGATGTAGAGCACGGCGACGCCATGGGCGCGCAGGTTCCGGACGATCTCCAGAAGCGCGTCGACCTCGTCATTGGCCAGCATCGCCGTCGGCTCATCCAGGATCACGACCTTGCGATCGTCGAGCAGGGCGCGGGCGATCTGGACAAGCTGGCGCTGCGCGAGCGGCAGATCGCCCACCCGCGTGGTGGGGCGCGCCGCGGAGCCGACGCGCGCCAGCACCTCGGCCGTGCGGCGGTTCATCATGCGGTCATCCACGGCAAACCCGCGCGACAGTTCGCGCCCCAGGAAAAGGTTCTCGGCGACGGTGAGATCGGGCGCGAGCAGGATTTCCTGATGTACCAGAACCACGCCGGCATCCTCGGCCTGGACGGCGTTGGCGAAGGCGACCGGCTTTCCCGCCATCGACATCGCGCCGGCCGTCGGCGCGGCGTGACCCGAAAGCAGCCTCATCAGGGTCGACTTGCCGGCGCCGTTCTCGCCGATGATCGCGTGAACCTCGCCCGCATTTATATCCAGCGTCACATCGCTCAAGACCGTGATCGGGCCATAGGCCTTGGAAAGGTCCTCGGCGCGGAGCACAGGCGCTTCCTGCGCCGCGCCGTCAACGGCGGTATCAGTCATAGCGAAGGTCATTCGAAGGCCGCCGCGAGCCGGTCCCGCGACCGCTCGATGTGATCGTGCATTGCGTGATAGGCCGCATCCGCGTCGCCGGCGCGGAATGCGGCAAGCAGGCGCTCGTGCTCCTCCAGCGCCTCCTGGGTCACGCGGCTGTGGAACATCAGGCGGAAGATGTGCAGGTGGATGTGCCGGTCGTTCAGCGCCTGGCGAGCGAACTCGTTGTCCGCGACCTTCAGGATCTCGTCGTGAAAATGCGCATCCGCCCGGGCAAAACGGGAATAGCGGCTGTTGCGGCTCACGGGCTGCTCGCCCTTTTCCATGTCGGCGGCGGCGTTTTCCAGCCGCTCGAGCTTTTCCGGAGTTAGTCTGAGGCAGGCCTGACGGGCGCTCTCCGGCTCCAGCATCAGCCGGAACCTGTAGAGATCGTCGAATTCCTTCGGGGTCAGCTGGGGCGCGGCGGAGTAGCCGATCAGGTGGGCCTTGCGCACCAGCCCCTCGCGCTCCAGCCGCGTGAGGGCGTCGCGCACCGGGGTCTGGGAGACATTCAGCTCTCGCGCCAGCTGGTCGATCGGGATTCGCGCTCCCGGCAGGATCTCCAGCGACATGATGCGTTGGTATATCTGCTCGTGAACGCTTTCGGAAATGCTCAGTGGCCGTGCGAACCCGGCTTTCTGGTCGTGATCCGTCGCTGCCGCCATCTGAACCTCCCCGTTCTGCATTCTTGACATGCTTCGCTTTATCGTCGATATGATATCGAATGTCAAATACAATATCATATACGATTTGATCCGGGAGGGTGGGCATTTGTTGGTTTCGGCCGATTATCTGCGCGAGATTGCGGAGAAGGCGCTTCTTGCGCAGAAGGTCGAGCCCGCCAACGCCCGGCTCCAGGCAGACGTTCTGATCGAAGCGGAACTGCGCGGCCTGCCGTCTCATGGCCTTCAGAGGTTGCCCCGGCTGGTTGCGCGTCTGCGCGCCGGCCTTGCCGATCCGGCTGCAGACGGCAGGGCGCGCAGAACCGGTGCCGGCGCTTTCACCATCGATGGAGAGCGTGGGCTCGGCCCGGTGGTCATGATGCGCGCCCTGGACCGGCTTGCGGCGGTGACGCCCGAGCAGGGCATCGCGCTGGCATCGATCCGCAACGCCAATCACATCGGGATGCTCGCCTATTATGTGGAGGCGGCGGCCAGGCGGGGATTGATCGGCATCGTGATGACCACCAGCGAAGCGCTGGTACATCCCTATGGCGGCACGGAAGCAATGCTGGGAACCAACCCGATCGCTATCGGCATCCCCACCGGCGCCGAGCCCTTTATCCTCGACATCGCCACCAGCCGCGTCTCGATGGGAAAAATCCATCACCACGCCCTGACCGGGGCGCCGATCCCGGATGACTGGGCCGTCGACGCGGACGGCCGCCGCACCACCGATCCCGAAGCGGCGCGGACCGGCGCGATCGCGCCCTTCGGCGACGCCAAGGGATACGGCCTCGGTCTCGCCGTGGAACTGCTGGTCGCATCGCTTGCAGGCTCGGCCTTCGCGCCCGAGGTGGGCGGCACGCTGGACGCAACCAGACAAGCTAACAAGGGCGATATCCTCATTCTGATCGACCCAGCGGCGGGCGAGGGTCATCCATCCGGGCTCGCCGCTTATCTCGATCGCCTGCGCGCCTCCCGGCCGGCCGACCCTTTGAGGCCGGTGGCTGTTCCAGGCGACGGCATGCGCGCCCGCAGGATGAGGGCGCTCGCCGGGGGCATCGACCTGCCCGACCCGCTGCATGAAGAAATCCGGGCCCTCTCGGAAGGCTGAGGAAAAATCAAAGGAGACAGGATGACCCTATTCGGCACGATCAGAGCCCCGAGAGAATTGATCTTCGGCTCGGGCCAGCGAGAAGCACTGGGGGCGGTGGCTGCGAAACTCGGGCAGCGCGCCCTGGTGGTGACAGACGAGCGGCTGGCCGGCGATGGCGATTTCAACCGCATGGTGGCCCAACTGGAGGCGGCGGGCCTCGCCGTCCAGGTCGATGGTTCGGCGCTTCCGGATGTGCCCGTCGAAGCCGCGGCCGCCAGCGCCGTCAAGGCCCATGATTTCGCGCCCGATCTAGTGATCGGCGTCGGCGGAGGGTCCTGCCTCGACATGGCCAAATGCGTGGCCGTGCTGCTGACGCATGGCGGCAGGCCGCAGGATTATTACGGCGAGTTCAAGGTGCCCGGACCGGTGATGCCGCTGATCGCCATCCCGACCACGGCGGGCACCGGTTCCGAGGCGACGCCGGTCGCGGTGCTCTCGGATTCCGAGCGGCAGCTCAAGGTCGGAATCTCCTCGCCCTATATCATCCCGACGGTCTCGATCTGCGATCCGGACCTGACGCTGACCTGCCCGCCCGCGCTGACCGCCATCGCCGGCGCCGACGCCCTGACCCATGCCATCGAGGCCTTCACGGCGCTCCGGCGCGATCCTGTGCCGGGACTGGCGCAGGAACGGGTCTTCGTCGGCAAGAATGCGACCTCCGACCATTTCGCCTTGACGGCCATCGGATTGCTCTGGAACGGCCTCGAGAAGGCTTGCATGGAGGGGGGCAACATCGAGGCGCGCGCCAATGTGATGCTGGGGGCGACGACGGCCGGGCTCGCCTTCGGCGTTGCCGGAACCGCCGCGGCCCATGCGATCCAGTACCCGGTCGGCGCGCTCACCCATACGGCACATGGGGCGGGGGTGGCCTGCCTGATGCCTTATGTGATGGCGTGGAACGCCCCCGCGATCGGACCCGAGCTCGACCAGATCGCGGGGATCATCGGTCTCGAAGGCCGGGCGGAGGTCATCCCGGCCATCGCCGCGCTGTTCGATCGTATCGGCATTCCCCGCACGTTGCGCGATCTCGGCCTTGGCGAAGACCGGCTCGACTGGGTGGCCGAGCAATCCTGCGGCATCGCCCGGCTGATCCAGAACAATCCGCGCCCACTGCCGCTTTCGGATATGCGGCGGCTGGTCGGCGCGGCCTATCACGGCGAACTGACCGCACTTTCAACGCATTGAGGGAGAAATCCAATGACGCAAGACACCGCCTTTTCCGGTTATGCCGATCCCGCCCTTCACGCCAGGGGCCTGTTCATCGGCGGGAACTGGGCGCCCGGCGCCGGAGCTATTCCGGTGCATGACCCCTCGACGGGAAACAGGATTGCCGATGTCGCCGATGCCGGCGTCGATCACGCCTTGCGAGCCGTGGATGCCGCCGAGGCCGCCGCCGAAGGTTGGCGCAAAATGTCGTCGCGCCAGCGCTCGGAAATCCTGCGCCGCTGGTTCGAACTGATGCGCGCGCATGCCGAGGAACTCGCCCTTCTGATTTCGCTCGAGAATGGCAAGGCGCTCCCGGATGCGCGCGGGGAGGTAGCCTATGCCGCCGAGTTCTTCCGCTGGTATGCCGAAGAGGCGACGCGGGTTGGCGGTGAATTCCGCCACACGCCCTCCGGCGCGCACAATATCCTGGTGGATCACGAGCCGATCGGCATTGCCGTTCTCATCACGCCGTGGAATTTCCCGGCCGCGATGGCGACGCGCAAGATCGGCCCGGCGCTGGCCGCCGGCTGCACCGTGATCCTGAAGCCCGCCTCCGAAACGCCGCTGACCGCCTATGCCATGGCCCGGCTCGGCGAGGAGGCCGGCGTCCCGCCCGGCGTCGTCAACGTGCTGACCACCTCGAAGCCCGGCCCCGTGACGGCGGCCATGCTCGCCGACAAGCGGGTGCGCAAACTGTCGTTCACCGGATCGACCGGCGTCGGGCGCACGCTTCTGGCCGAAGCGGCGAAATCGGTGGTGAGCTGTTCGATGGAACTGGGCGGCAATGCCCCCTTCCTGGTATTCGACGATGCCGATATCGATGCCGCGCTCGATGGCGCGATGGTTGCGAAGATGCGCAATGGCGGCGAGGCCTGCACCGCCGCCAACCGGTTCTACGTGCAATCCGGCATTCACGACGCTTTCGTGGAAGGGTTGACCAGGAGGATGGCAGCGCTGAAACTGGGCCGGGGTTACGATCCGGATGTCCAGTGCGGCCCGATGATCACCACCAAAGCGGTGGAGAAGATCGACCGGCTGGTGTCGGAGGCCAAGGCCCGCGGCGCCAGGGCGACAACCGGCGGGGAGCCTGCGGGCGAAAGCGGATACTATTATCCCCCGACGGTGCTGGTGGACGTGCCGACCGACGCGGCGCTGGCGCATGAGGAGATTTTCGGTCCCGTCGCCGCCGTCTACCGCTTCGAGACCGAGGAGGAGGCCGTGCGTCTCGCAAACGATACCGAATACGGGCTTGCAGCCTATGTCTATTCGGGCGATGTCATGCGGGCGATGCGTGTGGGGCGCGGGATCGATACCGGGATGGTGGGCATCAATCGCGGGTTGATGTCGGATCCGGCTGCGCCGTTCGGCGGCACCAAGCAGAGCGGCCTCGGGCGGGAAGGCGGCGTTACCGGCATACTGGAGTTCATGGAGCCCAAATATTTCGCCGTCGAGTTTTGAGAGGGGAGACGACCATGGCGAAGCGCGATCTCTATCGCAACCGGGATTTCATCCCCGACTTCGACGCGATCATGGCCGAGACGGAGGCGCGCAGCCGCGCCTTCGCCGATCGCTCGCGCGTCGAGCGGAATGTGCGTTACGGTGAAACGCCCCGGCAGAGCTTCGACCTCGTCTTTCCGCCGGAGCCCGCGCCCGGCGCGCCGCTTCACATGTTCATTCACGGGGGCTACTGGCGCGCGGGCAGCAAGGAAACGCATACGCTCGTCGCGGCACCCGTGGTCGCGGCGGGCGGGATCGCGGCGCTGGTCGGTTATGATCTGATGCCGGAGACCCGGCTGGCGGAAATCGTGGCTGAGGTGCGCGCGGCGGCCCGACGCCTCGTGGACCTTGCTCCTGAGATCGGCGCGGACCCGGAGCGCTTCACCGTCAGCGGCCATTCCGCCGGCGCGCATCTGGCATCGCTGCTCGCCTGCAGGGCGCCCGGCGACAATCTGCCGCCCGATCTGCCGAAGCTGCGCGGCATGCTTCTGGTCAGCGGCATCTACGATCTTTCCGGCATTCCCGGCTCCTTTCTGAAGGACGAGGCCGGAATGCGTGCGGATGAAGCGCAGGCATGGTCGCCGCTCGCCGCCCGGCACATGCCGGGTCCGCTGCGGATCATCACGCGTGGGGAGCACGAGACCGCGCCTTTCCAGGACCAGGCTGTTGCCCTTCATGGTCTGCTTACCCGTGAGGCGCAGCAGGCGGAGCTCAGGACGGAGCCCGGCGTCAATCACCTTTCGATCGTCTTCGACCTTTCCGACCCGCAGGCAGCGCTTGGCCAAAGACTTTCCGCTCTGGTGGCGACATCCTGAAGCGTTCCGTCGCGATGACATTGGCCCTTGAGGACGTGAAGACCAGGCGCCTTTTCGCGGTGCTCGGATCATCCGGTTGAGGCCCCTCACTTCGGCGCCGGTCCCGTCGATTGGCGTTCTATGATCTGGCAGGGCACGTGGAGGCGGAGCGGGCAGGCGGGAAAATCCTGGTTGGTGATGCGCTGGTGCAGCACGCGCGTCGCCATTCTGCCGATATCGACGCCCGGCACCTTCACCGTCGTCATCTGCGGCGAAATCTGCTGGGCAGCCGAGTAATCGCCGAAGCCGACAACGGAGGCATCGCGCGGTATCCGGTAGCCGCGGGCGAGCAGTTCGGAAATCACCGCCAGCGCAAGCCCGTCATGGGCGCAGAAGAATGCCGTCGGCTTTTCGATGTCCGTGATCAGCCGCGCAAAGGCCTCGCCGAAATCGCGGCCCTCCTCGAGAATGAGATCGTGGAGGAGGACATCCGGCGCGCGCTCGCAGACCTCCCGCAAGCCGTAAAGCCGCTCCATGCGCCCGCGAAAGCGCGGGTCGCCATGGATATAGACGATCGTGCGATGGCCGAGGTCCAGAAGAAAGCGGCCGACCGCGGAGCCGGCCTCATGGTCGGTCGCGCCCACCTGATCGACCGGCTCCAGCGGCTCCAGCCAGCTGTTGCGCACGATCGGAATGCCGGAATTGTGCAGCCGTCTGAGGTTTTCCTCGTCATGCAGGCCGACGATCAGCAGGCCGCTGCACTCCTCCGCCAGCGCCTCGAGCTCCATGCCGTTGCGCGTGCTGCGGATGCGCAAGGCATAGCCAAGCAACTGGGCCTCACGCTGGACGCCGTTCTGGATCTGCATATGGAGTTCGGTGTTGGTGATATCGTTGTCATCGAAGACGACGCCGAGCACGCGGCTGGTGGACGCGGTCTTGCGGTAGCCAAGGCGAATGGCCGTCTCGTTCACCTTCAGCCGCGTGGCCTCGCTGACGCCGCTCTTGCCCGAAAGCGCGCGCGACACCGCGAATTTCGAAAGACCGGTTTCATCGGCAATGGTCTGGATCGTTACGCGCGACACGGCGGCTCCTCACATTCATGCGGCATTATGGCCCGAAAGGGCGCGCGATGCCACGGTTCAAAAAAAACCTGAACCTAACGCTTTACATAACAAAACTTCTATTTCAAGCTAGTTGTTAGTCGATGAAGGATAACGGAGCATCGACAGTAGGAGGAAAATCCATGAGGAATTTGAGCCGCAGAGCTTTTCTCGCGGCAGGGACGGCGTTTGCCGCTCTGCTGGCGCTGCCCGCCTGGGCCGAAATGGAATACAAGTCGCCCAATCTGGAAGAAGCGGTTCAGGCCGGCGATCTTCCCCCGCTTGCCGAACGCCTGCCGGAAAACCCGCTGGTGATCACGCCCCGCGATCAGCCGGGCACGCAGGGCGGCACCTGGAACCATGCGCTGGTTGGCGGCGGATCGCTTTCCATGCTGGTGCGCTATCAGGGCTACGAGCCGATGGTGCGCTTCACGCCCGACTGGTCGGGCGTCACGCCCAATGTCGCCGAATCCTTCGAGGTCAACGAGGATTCCACCGAATATACCTTCACGCTGCGCAAGGGTATGAAGTGGTCGGATGGCGAGCCCTACACCACCGAGGATGTGAAGTTCTGGTATGAGGATGTGTTCCAGAACCCGGAACTGACCATCGGCGATCAGGCCTTCTGGTATTCCACCGACGGCTCGGTTGCCGAACTGGAAGTGGTCGACGACCAGACCTTCAAGGTCAAGTTCGCGCAGCCGAACGGTTTCTTCGCCCAGCAGCTCGCCTGGGCGCAGCAGGACCAGATCACCCGTACGCCCAAGCACTACCTCAAGCAGTTCCACATCAAGTACAATCCGGATGCCAACGAACTCGCTAAGGAGCGCGGCTATGAAAGCTGGGTGGCGCTGTTCCAGCGCGAATGCGGCGTGCAGCAGGACAATGACTTCTTCCAGAATTCCAACCGTCCGACGCTGAACGCCTGGAAGTTCACGATCGCGCCCGGGGAGGACACCGAACGGGCCGTCGCCGTGCGCAACCCCTATTACTGGAAGGTCGATACCGAAGGCACGCAACTGCCCTATTTCGACCAGATCAATTACCAGATGGTCGGAGACCCGGAAGTGCTTCTGTTGAAGACGCTTCAGGGCGAGATCGACATGATGGACCAGTATATCGCGACGCCCGCCAACAAGCCGGTGCTCTACGATGCGCAGGAAAGCGGCGACTTCCACTTCTACACGCTGAAGGAAACCGCCGCCAATGTGATGGTGTTCCAGCTCAACCTGAACCACACCGACCCGGTCAAGAACGCGCTCTACAACAACCGCGATTTCCGCGTGGCGCTGTCCCACGCCATCGATCGCCAGTCTATGATCGAGGCGGTGTTCGTCGGCCAGGGCGCGCCCGCCCAGCCCTCGATCGTGGAAGGCGATCCGCTTTATGTCGAACGGCTCGCCAAGCAATACACCGAATACGATCCGGAAAAGGCCAATGCGATCCTGGACGAGATCCTGCCGAACAAGGACAGCGAGGGCTTCCGGCTCGATTCCGAAGGCCGGCGCGTGACGATCATCTTCGAGATCGATCAGGTCCGCACCACCTTTCTCGACATGTTCCAGCTTGCGATACCCAACTTCCGCGATGTCGGCATCGACGCGCAGATCCGCACCATGGACCGCTCGCTCTGGGAAACCCGCGTGCGCCATGGCCGCGAGTTCGACGCCACGGCCCATCAGTTCGGCGCAAACAGCGGCGTCGCGGCCATGCTCGACCCGCGCTATTTCGTGCCGTTCAACACCAATGCGCTTTATGCGCAGGGCTGGGCCCTGCACTTCAACCAGCCGGACAATGACGCCGCCATCGAACCGCCGGAAGATGTGAAGGCGCAGCAGGCGCTCTACAAGAAATTGCTGGCCACCGGTGATCAGGACAAGCAGCACGAGATCATGCTGGAACTCCTGAACAATGCCGCCGACCAGTTCCTCGTCTTCGGCGTCAGCCTGCCGCCGGATGGTTACGGTGTGATCAAGAACGACATGGTCAACACCATGCCGGTCATGCCGAACTCGTTCGGCTGGCCGACGCCCGGACCGTCGGCGCCGGAGCAGTTCTTCAAGAACTGATCGGCAGAAACCTCTGTCACCTTCGACCGACCAAGGGCCGGCCCGTTCCTCCACGGGCCGGCGCCAGCCCCGCTTTACCTGGAGCATTCCGGCGAAAACCGGATCACCGGCAATGCTCCATCTTTTTGTTTTTACGCGCGTCCGGACGGAAAACCGGTATCCACTTTTCCTGGACGCGCTCCAGCGGAACCCGACACATGAAGCCCATCGACCCGATCGCAGCCGCCAATCTCAGAACGCCGGAATGGTACAGGACCGCCACCCGCTGGACCCAGCTCACGCTGGTCGAGAACGACCCGGTCAAGTTCGATCCGGACTTCTGGATCGATGTGTTCCAACGCACCCGTTCCAATGCGGTCTGCCTTTCCGCCGGCGGCTATATCGGCTTTTACCCGTCCAGGGTTCCGCTGCATTATGTCAGCAAGTATCTCGGCGACACCGATCCGTTCGGCCGCCTCGTCGACGGCGCGCGATCGCTCGGCATGCATGTCATGGCCCGCGTCGATCCGCACGCCATTCATCAGGATGCCGCCGATGCCCATCCGGAATGGATCGCGGTCGACAAGGACGGCAATCCCCGCCGCCACTGGGCCTTTCCCGATGTCTGGGTGACCTGCGCCTATGGCGATTACAACAACAAGTTCATGCCGCAGGTGGTAAAGGAAATCACCCGCGACTACGATATCGACGCGATCTTCGCCAATCGCTGGCAGGGCCATGGCGTTTGCTATTGCGAGAGCTGCAGGACCCGCTTCAAGGGCGCCACCGGCTTCGATCTGCCGATAACCAGCGACGTCAACGATCCCGCATGGCGGGCATGGTCCGGCTGGCGCCGCGACGTGCTGACCCGCATGGTCATCGCCTGGGACAATGACGTCAAGGCGATCCGCCCGCATGCGAGCTTCATTCCCAATATGGGCGGTGAATCGCTGATGGAATTCGATATCGGCCTGATCGAGAAGCACTGCCCGTTCCTGGTCGTCGATCATCAGGGTCGGCGCGGGCTGGAGCCGATCTGGCTTGCCGGCCGCAATGCCAAGCGCATGCGCGCCACCTTCCGCGACCGCCCCGTGGTGCTGATCACCTCGATCGGGCCCGAGGAGGAATATCGCTGGAAGGATTCCGTCACCACCGGGGCGGAAATCGAAAGCTGGATCGCGAATGGCGTCACCCATGGCATGCTGCCCTGGTTCACGAAATTCAACGGCGTGGTGCCGGACGAGCGCTGGGTCGCCCCGGTCGCCGCCGGCTTCGAAAAGCACGAGAAGCTCCAGGCGATGCTTGAGGCCACCACGCCGACCGCCGAAATCGCGATCATCGACCCGACAACGACGCTGAAGAACTGGGCGCGCGACGAGCGCCGGCAGGCCGAGGGCGATGACCTCGGCTTCTACCACGCGCTGATCGAGGCGAAGCTGCCCTTCGAATTCCTCTCCGACGAGGCGATGACGGCGGAAAGCCTGGACCGCTTCAAGCTGGTCATCCTCGCCAATGCCTCCAACCTGTCCGATGCCCAGTGTGCGCTCCTGCGCGACTATGCCGCGCGCGGCGGCAGCCTGATCGCCGCCCATGAAACGGCGATGCGCGATGAAAGCGGCAATGCGCGCGACGCATTCGCGCTTGGCGACGTCTTCGGCGTGAAGCGCACAGCGCTTGCGCGCGGGCCGGTCAAGAACAGCTATATCGTGCTTTCAGGCGAGCACCCGGTCAATCAGGGGTACGAGGGCGCCGGCCGGATCATCGGCGGTACAAAGCTTGCAGAGGTCGAAACCGTGGAAGGCGTCCAGGCGCCGTTTGTCAGCATTCCGGACTTCCCCGACCTGCCGATGGAGGAAGTCTATCCGCGGGAGGAGCCGCGCGGCGCCGCGGTCGTCACCCGCGAAACGGCGGCCGGCGGCCGCACGGTCTATATCCCGTGGAATATCGGCGGCATCTTCTGGCAGGTGCTCGCCGCCGACCACCAGCGGCTGATCGAAAACGCCGTGCGCTGGGCGATGGACGGCACGCCGCGCGTCCGTGTCTCCGGGCATTCGGTGCTGGATATCGCGGTGCGCGAGAGCGGCGATATGCTCGCCGTTCTGCTTTTCAACCTCACCAATCCTATGATGTTCAAGGGGCCGACGCGATCGATCTATCCCGTGGGGCCCCATAAGGTCTCGATCGCGATCCCCGAGGGCCGGTCCGTCAGGGACGCGCAACTGCTGATCGCCGGCAGGAAGGCCGAATACCGGACAAAGGGCGACACGGTGGAGGTCGACCTTCCCGAAATCGAACTGCTGGAAACGGTCGAGGTTCGCTGGTCATGATAGTGTCTGAAACCGTAAGGACGGGAGGACCCTGATGCTGCGCTATATCATCATGCGGATCATATACATGATCCCGACCCTGTTCGGCATTTCCATCATCGCCTTCGTCATCATCCAGCTTCCGCCGGGCGACTATGTCACCTCGCTGATCGCCTCGATGAGCGACAGCGGCCAGGCCTTCGATCCGACGGAAATCGCGCGCTTAAGGGAAATCTACGGCTTCGATGACCCGATCTACGTCCAGTATTACAAGTGGATTTCCGGCATTTTGCTGCATGGCGATTTCGGCCAGTCCTTCGAGTGGAAGCGGCCGGTCAGCGAGTTGATCTGGGAGCGCATGGGCGCGACGCTTGCCGTCTCCGTCGCCTCGCTGCTGTTCGTCTGGGCGGTGTCGCTGCCGATCGGCATCTATTCGGCGGTCAAGCGTCATTCGCTCGGCGACCATGTCTTCACCTTTTTCGGCTTTCTCGGTCTGGCGATCCCGAACTTCATCCTGGCGCTGACGCTGATGTATTTCTCCTACAAGGTGATGGGCCAGAGCGTTGGCGGGCTGTTCTCGCCGGAATATGCGCATGCGGAATGGTCATGGGGCAAGCTTATCGACCTTTTGGCGCATCTGTGGATTCCTGTGGTCGTGATCGGTACGGCGGGCACCGCCTCGCTGATCCGGATTCTCCGCGCCAACCTGACGGACGAACTCAACAAGCCGTATTACGTCACCGCCCGCGCCAAGGGCCTGCATCCGACCAAGGCGCTGCTCAAATATCCGGTGCGCATCGCGCTCAACCCCTTCGTCTCTGCGATCGGCTGGGTGCTGCCCAACCTGATCTCGGGCGTCACGATCACCGCGATCGTGCTCAACCTGCCGACCGCCGGGCCGCTGCTTTTGCGCGCGCTGATTTCGCAGGACATGTATCTCGCCGGTTCCTTCATTCTCCTGATGGGCGTTCTGACGCTGATCGGCATGCTGGTTTCCGACATCCTGCTCGCCATGCTCGATCCCCGGATAAGGTTTGACCAATGAGCGACAACATTTTCCAGGAAACCGCGCTGCATGAGCCGACGCACCATCATGGGCTCGATCGTCCCGCGATCACCCCGCTGAAGAAGGGCGTCACCAGCGATACCGACGCGGCGGCCGGCCAGTGGACGCTGATCTGGCACAAATTCGCCAAGGACAGGCTTGCGATCGTCGCCGGGATCGTCATTCTGAGCCTTTACCTGATCGGCATCTTCGCCGAGTTCCTGGCGCCTAACCTGGCGCAGGCGGCCCGGCCGCAATATTCCTACGCCCCGCCGCAGACGATTTCCTTCTTCGTCGAGGACGAGAACGGTGAGAGAAAATTCCTGCCGCATGTGAAGGGCTACAGCGTCACCGTGGACCAGGCGTCGTTGCGTCGCTCCTTCGTCGTCGATGACAGCAAGGTGGTGCCGATCGGCTTTTTCGTGCGCGGGCCGGAATACAAGATGTGGGGGCTTTTCCCCTCCGATCTGCACCTGGTCGGCCCCTTGAAGGCAAACGATCCGTTTTACCTGCTCGGCGCCGACAAGCTCGGCCGTGATCTCTTCAGCCGGGTGATCTACGGCACGCGCGTATCGATGTCGATCGGCCTGATCGGGGTGTGCATCAGCCTGATCCTCGGCGTGGTGATGGGCGCGCTTTCGGGCTATTACGGCGGCTGGGTGGATCTTCTGATCCAGCGCATCATCGAGATCATCTCGGCGATGCCGACCATCCCGCTCTGGCTCGGGCTTGCGGCCGCCATTCCGGTCTCGCTCGCGCCGCTCAAGGTCTATTTCCTGATCACGCTGATCGTGTCGCTGCTCGGCTGGACCTCGCTTGCCCGCGAGGTGCGCGGACGCTTCTTTGCGCTGCGGGGCGATGATTTCGTCACCGCCGCGCGGCTCGACGGTTCGAACGAGCGCCGGATCATCTTCCGCCACATCCTGCCGTCGCTGACGAGCCATATCCTCGCGGTCGTCACGCTGGCGCTGCCGACCATGATCGTCGCGGAAACCGCTCTCTCCTTCCTCGGCGTCGGGCTGAAGCCGCCGGTCGTCTCATGGGGCGTGCTGCTGCAGGATGCGCAGAACATCCGCACCATCTCGACGGCCCCGTGGTTGCTGATCTGGCCGGCCGGCGCGGTCGTGATCGCGGTGCTTTCCTTCAACTTCCTCGGCGACGGCCTGCGCGATGCCGCCGACCCCTATGATAGCTGAGGGGAGATGACGACAATGACGACTGTGATGACACCCGAGACCATCGTTCACGATCACGAGGGCTTCGGCGATGCGGTGCTATCGGTGAAGAACCTCTCCATCGACTTCCACCTGCGCCAGCACATCCTGCATGCCGTGCGCGATGTCACCTTCGATCTCCATCGCGGCAAGACGCTGGCGTTGGTCGGCGAGAGCGGTTCCGGCAAGTCGGTGACGGCGCGGGCGCTGCTGAAGATCGTCGACAGGGCGGCCAGGATCACCAGCGGCACGATCGTGCTCGATGCCGATGGCAAACCCGTCGATATCCACGCGCTGCCCGATGAGGGAAAGGAAATCCGCGCCATTCGCGGCGGCCGCATCTCGCTGATCTTCCAGGAGCCGATGAGCTCGCTCTCGCCGGTCCACACCATCGGCGACCAGATCATCGAGGCGCTGCGGCTGCACCGCAACATGAGCAAGGCGGAAGCGCGGGCGGAGACGATTAACCTCCTGTCGCAGGTGGAAATTCCCAACCCGGAAGCGATGATCGACCGCTATACCTTCGAGTTTTCCGGCGGCATGCGCCAGCGCGCGATGATCGCGATGTCGCTTGCCTGCGATCCCGATATCCTGATCGCCGACGAACCGACGACGGCGCTCGACGTCACCACCCAGGCCGAAATCCTCGACCTGATCAAGCGCCTGCAGGTGGAGCGTGGCATGGCCATGCTGCTGATCACCCACGATCTCGGGGTCGTCGCCGAGGTGGCCGACGAGGTGGCGGTGATGCACTTCGGCGTAATCGTCGAGCGCGGGCCGGTCGACGAGATATTCTACAATGCGAAGCATCCCTATACCCGCCAGCTTCTATCCTCGACCGTGCGGCTGGAAAAACCGCGCGTCGCGGACGCCGCCCGGACAGAGTTAAAGGACGATGTCGTGCTTTCGGTGCGCAACCTCACCAAGGTGTTCGGCGCCGGGGCCGGCAAGAAGGGGTTTATCCTGAAGGCCGTGGACGACGTCTCGTTCGACCTGAAACGCGGGGAGAACCTCGGTATCGTCGGGGAAAGCGGCTCCGGCAAGACGACGATGGGCCGGCTGATCCTCCGCGTCCTCGACCCGACTTCCGGTTCGGTCATCTACCGCCCCGGCGATGGGACCGAGACCGAGGTAACGACGCTCGACAAGCAGGGCCTGCGTAACTTCCATAGCCAGGTCCGGCTCGTCTTCCAGGACCCGTTCGCCTCGCTCAATCCGCGCATGACGGTCCGGCAGGTGGTTGCTGACCCGCTCGTCGTGCAGGGCAAGCTGTCGGGCCGGGAGATCGAGCAGAAGGTCGGTGACCTGCTGGAACTCGTCGGCCTCGACCGTTCCGCGATGGAGCGCTATCCGCATGCGTTTTCGGGTGGTCAGCGGCAGCGCATCGGCATTGCCCGGGCGCTGGCGCTCGACCCGAAGGTGATCATCGCCGACGAGGCGACGTCAGCGCTCGACGTTTCGATTAGGGCGCAGATCCTCGACCTTTTGCTCGACCTGCAGAAACGCCTCGATCTCTCCTACATCTTCATCGCCCACGACATTTCGGTGGTCCGCTATTTCTGCGACCGGGTGGCGGTGATGCACCGGGGCAGGCTGGTGGAACTCGGCAGCGCCGAGCAGATCTGCACCGCGCCGGAAGAGGATTACACCAAAAGCCTGATTTCCGCCGTGCCCAACCCGGACCCGCGCAACAAGCGCATGCTGCACAGAACCAGATTTACCGCCTGAGGAGTTTTCCATGCCGAAATTTGCCGCCAATCTTTCGTTTCTCTACGCCGACCTGCCATTCCTCGACCGTATTGCCGCCGCCGCAAAGGACGGCTTTCCGGCGGTCGAATATGTGGGGCCTTATGATTTCACGGAAGAGGCGGTTGCCGCCGCGCTGAAGGCCGCGAATGTGAAACAGGCGCTGTTCAACTTGCCGGCCGGCGACTGGGCCGGCGGCGAACGCGGCATCGGTTGCCTGCCGGACCGGGTGGGAGAGTTCAAGGCGGGCGTGGACAACGCGATTTCCTACGCCAAGGCGCTCGGCTGCCCCAAGATCAACTGCCTCGCCGGCATCGCGCCGAAGGGTGTTGCAGCCGAAAAGCTCGAGCAGACGCTGGTCGAGAACCTGAAATATGCAGCGCCGCGTCTCGCTGATGCCGGCGTCAAGCTGCTGCTCGAGCCGATCAACCTGCGCGACATTCCGGGCTTCTTCGTCTCGACCACGGACCATGCCGAGCGCATTCTGGAGGCGGTTGGCTCCGAAAACCTGTTCATCCAGTACGACATCTACCACACCCAGATCATGCAGGGCGACCTTGCCGAAACCTACCGGCGGCTCAAGGCAAAGATCGCCCATGTGCAGCTCGCCGACAATCCCGGCCGGCACGAGCCGGGCACGGGCGAGATCAATTATCCCTATCTTTTCAATATGCTGGACGCGGAAGGCTATGACGGCTTCATCGGCTGCGAATACAAGCCCTCGGCCGGCACAACCGAAGGCCTCGGCTGGATGAAGCCCTGGCTTTAAGGAGGATCATATGAAAATCGGATTTATCGGCCTCGGCCTCATGGGCCGACCCATGGCGGCGCACCTGATCGACGCCGGCCATGAACTATTCGTCAACCGGGTGAAGCCGGTCTCGGAGTTTCTCGTCGAAAAGGGCGCCACGGCCTGCGACACGCCGAAGGCGGTCGCGGAAGCCGCCGAGATCATCATCACCATCGTTCCGGATACGCCGGATGTCGATGCGGTTCTGTTCGGCGAGAACGGCGTGGCTGACGGTCTCTCCGAAGGCAAGATGGTCATCGACATGAGCTCGATCTCGCCCGTGGAGACCAAGGCTTTCGCCGAAAAGATCGCGGCAAAGGGCTGTGGCTATCTCGACGCGCCGGTCTCCGGCGGTGAAGTCGGGGCCAAGAACGCGGCGTTGACGATCATGGTCGGCGGCTCGGACGCCGATTTTGCGCGCGGCAAGCCGCTGTTCGAGGTGATGGGCAAGACCATCACCCATGTCGGCCCGGTCGGCGATGGCCAGACCGCCAAGGTCGCCAACCAGATCATCGTCGGCCTGACGATTCAAGCGGTGGCGGAAGGCCTGCTGTTTGCGAAGAAGGCGGGGGCCGATCCGGCCAAGGTGCGCGAGGCGCTGATGGGCGGGTTCGCCGGCTCGACGATCATGAAGGTCCATGGCGAGCGGATGATCGAGCGCACCTTCGATCCCGGTTTTCGTATTCGCCTGCACCGCAAGGACATGGCGCTCGCCGTCAACGCCGCCCGCGATATCGGCCTGGCTTTGCCGAATGCCGCCGCCACCGAGCAACTGATGAACGCCGCGATCGCCCGGGGCGACGGCGACAAGGATCATTCGGCGCTGATCCGGACGCTGGAGGCGCTGGCGGGGTTGTGATCGAACGATCTTCGCCCTTGGGCGCAGGGTACCCGCATGCTGCCTTGCGGCTTGCTCCCAACACTCTCTCCCGCTTGCGGGAGAGATGCCCCGAAAGGGGCAGTGAGCGACTGTCTTTCTGGTCAAGCGTTTTGTTCGCGCCATGGATGATTGTCCCGGAGGATTGCGTTGAGGATGGTGATGAGTTTTCGTGCGACTGCGATGATGGCCACGAGTTTAGGTTTTCCATGAGCGACCAGACGATCCCTGAACGCCCTGAGGCTTGGATTGTGATGCGCTGCAACGAGGGCTCCCATGTAGAGCGCCGTTCTGACGCCGGCGCGTCCTCCGCCGATGAAGCTCCTTCCGCGCCATTGGCCGGACTGACGCGTCCATGGAGCCAGACCGACGAGAGCGGCGATCTGACGTCGGTCGAGCGTACCGAGTTCCGGCAGTTCGGCGATCAGGGTGCGGGCGATCTGGTCACCGATACCGGGGACAGACTTCATGAGCTCGACCTTGGCCCGCCAATGGGGCGATCGGCGAATGCTGTCGTCAATGTCCTGATCGATGTCGGTGAGTTCCTTCTGCAGCGCCTTGAGGAGCCGGTTGATGCTCTTGGCCGTGCGCTGAGACGATCGCTTCAGGCGTTGGTTTTCCGCGCCGATCATGGCGATGATCTGCCGCCGGCGAGCGACGAGATCACCCAGGGCCTGGGTTTCGGCGTCCGGCAGCGGCCGCAGGGCGGGCCTTGTGGCCTCGGCGAAACGGGCGATCACGGCTGCATCGATCGGATCGGTCTTGGCCCTCTTGCCGAGCGCCTGGGCAAAGGCCCGCACCTGCGCCGGATTGACGATGACAACCGGCAGTCCGGCCGAAGCCAGCGCCGCCGCGACCACGGTTTCGAAGCCGCCGGTGGCCTCAATGGCGATCCGTGCGGCCCCGAGCGGCTTCAGCCGCGCGATCAGGTCCTCCAGCCCGTCATGATCGCGCGGGACATGAAAAGGGGCCATCGAAGACGTGTTGGCGGCGACATCCAGACGATCCCTGGAGACGTCGATACCGATGTTAAGAGCGTCCATCCGATCCCATCCTTGCTTAAGCGGGCTTCGCTTCGAGCGGCCCAAGCGACTGTTCGGGTTCGATGGAACGGCGGACGAGGACCCTTGCTCACTCACGGGCTTGGTGTCCCTCAGGGTGACCGGTCTCCCGTCCGCCACCGCAACCTGCTCTATACCACAAGCAGCGGATTCGAAGTTACAAGGGTGAAGCAGCTTTTCAGTCCGCGAGGGCGATCGCGAGGATGGTCTCCCCCCTCACTGTCGCTTTCGCGACATCTCTCCCCTCCGGGGCGAGAGGGTTGGGGGGGCTATGCGGTTAAGCCCGCCGCTGTTCGGCGTCACATCTGTATGACGCAAGTCGGGGGGAGGCGCAGGTCAAAACCGCCGACCCTTTTGAGATAATATGATGAGGACATCATGACGAAAATACCGATGCAGACGCCGTTCGGGGCGGTCTATTTCCGCAAGTCGAACCCGCCGCGCGAGGACTGGGAGCGCGATTACGGCGTTGCCGCAGAGGATGGGCTGAACGTGTTCCGCCACTGGTTCATGTGGAGCGCGATCGAGCGCCGCCCCGGCTTCTATGACTGGGAGGAATATGACCGGCAGATGGACCTCGCCGCCGAAAATGGCATCAAGACCATCATCGCCGAACTGACCCATACCGTGCCGGACTGGGCCTATCGCAAGTTCGCCCATGCCCGGCAGATGCGCGCCGATGGCAGCGAGCTTCCGGCGATCATGGGCGTTTCTGCGGCGACCGGCGGTTTTGCACCGAACGGCGGCGGCGCGGGATCGCTGACGATGAACTGCCCGGAGGTGAAAGAGGCGGCGGGCGCTTTCCTGACGGCGCTTGCGACCCGCTACGAGGGCCATCCGGGGCTTTTGGGTTATGACGTCTGGAACGAGTGCAATTATGCTCCCTCCGTTGACTACAATCCGCACACCAAGGCCGCCTTCCGCGTCTGGCTTCAGGAAAAATACGGCGATCTCGATACGCTGGCAAAGGCCTGGTATCGCTATTCCTATGCCGAATGGGACGATATCGAACCGCCGCGCCAGGTCGCGCCCTATCCTGAATGCCTCGACTGGCTCGATTTCAAGCGCGAGAATTACTATGGCCAGATGCAGTTTCGCATCGACACGATCCGCGCCGTCGACAGCGACTGCCTGATCGCCGCCCATGGCGTGGCGGGAGCCATCCCCGATATGGCCGCGCGCGGCTCGGACGACTGGCTCGCCGCCTCCAAGGTCGAGGTCTATGGCTACACCTTCGTCCATGCGCGCAAGGGCAACCAGTCGTGGCGCAGCTTCTACGCCGCCGACCTCAACCGCGCCGCCGCGCGCGGCAAGCCGTTCTGGCATGCCGAGCGGCAGGGCGGGCCGTTGTGGATGCAGCCGCAGGTGGTTGGCCGCGACAAGGAGGACGGCCGGGTCGCCGAGCCGGAGGATATCCGGGTCTGGTCGCTGACGTCGTTTGCCGGCGGCGCGCGCGGCATGCTGAACCTGCGCTACCGGCCGCTGCTCGACGGCCCGCTGTTCGGCGCCTTCGGTTCCTACGGCATGGATGGTTCGCGCACGCCGCGCTCCGACATGGCGTCGACGATCGCAAAATGGACCAATGCGCCGGAGCAGAAACCGCTTCTGGCGGCAAAGCCGGTGAAGGGCGAGATCGGCATTCTCGTCGCTCCGGAGGCCCAGGCCTGGGATTATCTCCTGAGCCGTGAGGGCAATTACGAGACCTACAGGGAGGCCATGTGGGGCGCTTATCGCGGTTTCTTCGACAACGGCATCCAGGCCGACTGGGTCCATATCGAGGATATCGACGCCTATGACGCACTCTACTTCCCCTACCCCATCATGCTGACAAGCGAGAACGCCAAAAAGCTCGCTGACTGGGTCGAGGCCGGCGGCACGCTGGTGTCGGAAGCCTGCCCGGGCTATTTCGGCGATCGCGGCAAGGTCGGCACGGTCCAGCCGAATAACGGGCTCGACGCCGTCTTCGGCGTCCGCGAGGACGAGGTCGAGTTCATGCCGGATATCGGCGACCGCATCCGATTCACGCTCGATGGCGTTTCGACCACCGGCGGCGGCTTTCTGCAATCCTACATCGTGACGGAGGGCAGCGAGCTGGCGCGTTTTGCCGATGGTAGGATCGCGATCGTCGAAAACACGTTCGGCGAGGGCCGCACGCTTCTGGTCGGCACCCATCCCTCGGTCGGCTATTACCGCGACCAGTCGGAGGCGGGAAAGCGCTATTTCGCCCGCTGCTTCGCCTTCACCGGCAAGACCGCCCACACCGTCACCTCCAACCCGGCGGTGCAGGTCCGTCTGCACGAGGGCGAGGACGGCCGCTATCTCTGGCTCGTCAACGCCACAAGGCAGCCACAGACCGGAACGGTGACGGATGGCGAGGGCAAGCCCCTCACCGGCGCCGAAAACCACTGGGCCGGCGACGGCGCCTTCCTGAAAGACGGCCGCTTCGCCCTGCCCCCGCGCGATGTCCTGATCGTCCGGCTGGCCTGAGAGAGAGCCCCTCCATCGCGCGCGTGGTGAGGCCGCCCTGCCCCACTTGCTACGCCATGGTCCGCGAGCGTCGCGTGGCGCTCACGACGGGCTGCTGCGCGCGTCGGCTATATTCATTACGCAAATGGGACAACTGCAACCCGATTTGTGTGCCAAACTCTTGAGGCCGGGCGCAATCCGCGCGGCCTTCCGGAGGGGCGATGGTCACGGTCATATCAGGCATCTGGGCGCTTCTGGTCGGCATCGTGCTGATCATGCTCGGCAACGGCATGCAGTTTACCCTTATTGGCCTGCGCGGCGGTCTGGAGGGGTTTTCGCCGGCCGCGCTTGCCATCGTGACATCCGGCTATTTCGTCGGCTTCCTGTCCGGCGCCCGCTACACCCCTGCCCTGATCCGCAATGTCGGCCATGTCCGGGTTTTCGCGGCGCTCGGCAGCTTCATGTCGGCCGCGCTGATTACGCTTCCGCTGCTCGTCGAGCCGTGGGCGTGGACGCTGCTGCGCATCCTGATCGGGTTCTGCATGTCGGGCATCTACGTCACGGCGGAAAGCTGGCTCAACGACGCATCGACCAATGAGACGCGCGGCAAGGTCCTGTCCGCCTACATGATCGCGCAGACGCTCGGCATCATCGGCGCGCAGGGACTTCTGACGCTTGGCGACGCGCAAACCCCGGTGCTGTTCATCGGCGCTTCGATCCTCGTCTCGATCTCGTTCGCGCCCGTCCTGCTGACCGTCGGGCAGGCTCCGCGAACGGAGGTTATACGGCCGATGCCCCTGCGGGCGCTTTATCGTCAATCGCCGCTCGGCGCGGTTGGGATATTCCTGCTTGGAAGCGCCTATGCGACGCAATCCGGCATGAGCGCCGTCTTCGGAACGCTGATCGGCATGACGGCGGACCAGATTGCCCTGCTCGTGGCAATGCTGTTTGCCGGCGCGCTCGCCTTTCAATATCCGATCGGCTGGATATCGGATCGCATGGATCGGCGCCGGTTGATCTTCGCGGCCTCGCTGATCGGGTCTTTCTCATGCCTTTTGGGCTGGATCGCCGGCGGCGGGTTGTGGCCGATGATGGCATTGGCCTTCATCGCCGGCGGCATGACCACGCCGCTCTATGCGCTGCTGCTGGCGCACACGAATGATTTCCTTTCGCCGGAGGATATGCCGGCCGCATCCGGCGGGCTGGTGTTCACCTTCGGGCTCGGCGCGATCATCGGCCCGCTCGCCACGGGCTGGGCGATGGAATGGGCCGGCCCGTTCACCTTCTGGCTGGTTCTGAGCGTTACCTTCGCGGCGATCGCCCTTTACGCGCTCTATCGCATGACGCAGCGGCCGGGCGTTCCCGTCGACCAGACCGAAAGCTATCTCGGCGTCACGCCATCCGCGACGCCGGTTGCCGTTGAGGCCGCAAGCGTCTGGGCGGCCGAGCAGGCCGAGACCGACGGCACGCCTCCGCGCGAAGACGGCTGAAGCTCCCTGCTTCAGGGCTGGCTCGCGCCACGGCGTGCCGGATCAAGCCGGTGCGGCGCTATCGAGGATTTCGCGCTTGCCGACATGGTTGGCGGGGCCGACGAGACCTTCCTTTTCCATGCGTTCCACCAGCGAGGCGGCGCGGTTGTAGCCAATCGAAAGGCGGCGCTGGATATAGGATGTCGAGCACTTCTTGTCGCGCTGAACGATCTTCACCGCCTTGGCGAAAAGATCGTCGTCGTCGTCGTCCTCGCTGCCCATCTCGGTCGCGTCGAAGACGGCGGTATCCTCTTCGCCCTCGTCTTCCTCTTCCTCGTCAACGACGACGCTGCCGAGATAGGTGGGCGTTCCTTGCGTCTTCAGATGGGCGACGACCTTCTCCACCTCGTGGTCGGAAACGAACGGGCCGTGGACGCGGGCGATGCGTCCGCCGCCCTTCATATGCAGCATGTCCCCCTGCCCCAGCAGATATTCCGCGCCCTGCTCGCCCAGAATCGTGCGGCTGTCGATCTTGGAGGTGACCTGGAAGGAGATGCGCGTCGGGAAATTGGCCTTGATCGTGCCGGTAATAACATCGACCGAGGGCCGCTGCGTCGCCATGATCAGGTGGATGCCAGCGGCGCGCGCCATCTGCGCCAGGCGCTGGATCGTGCCTTCGATCTCCTTGCCGGCGACCATCATCAGGTCGGCCATCTCATCGACGATGACGACGATATAGGGCAGCGCCGAGAGATCGAGTTCCTGCTCCTCGAAAATCTGCTCGCCGGTGGTGCGGTCAAAACCGGTGGGCACCGACACCATGATGGTCTCGCCCGTCGTGCGCGCCTCGGCCACGCGCTTGTTGAAGCCGTCGATATTGCGAACGCCGAGCCGCGACATCTTGCGGTAGCGATCCTCCATCTCGCGCACGGCCCATTTCAGCGCCAGCACCGCCTTCTTCGGATCGGTCACGACCGGGGTCAGAAGATGCGGAATACCGTCATAGACCGACAGTTCCAGCATTTTCGGGTCGACCATGATCAGGCGGCATTCTTCCGGCCTGAGGTGATAGAGCAGCGACAGGATCATGGTGTTGATCGCCACCGACTTGCCCGAACCGGTGGTGCCGGCCACGAGCAGATGCGGCATTTTCGCCAGTTCCGCGACCACCGGCTCGCCGCCGATATTCTTGCCGAGGCAGAGCGGCAGGCGGAAATCTGTCGTCATGTAGAGGCGGTTTTCGAGAAGCTCTCTCAGATAGACCGTCTCGCGCTCCTCGTTCGGAAGCTCGATGCCGATCACATTGCGGCCGGGGATGACCGCGACGCGCGCCGAAAGCGCCGACATCGAACGGGCGATGTCGTCGGAAAGATTGATCACCCGCGATGATTTGACGCCCGGCGCCGGCTCGAATTCGTAAAGCGTGACGACCGGGCCGGGGCGGACATCGATGATCTCGCCCTTGACGCCGAAATCCTCCAGAATGCTTTCCAGCAGGCCGGCGCTCTGTTCCAGCACTTCCTGGCTCAGAACGCTGGTCTCATCTGCAAGCGGCGCCTGCAGCAGTTCGATCGACGGGAACACGAAATCCGTCTGTTCATGCTTCGCCAGAACGTTCAGGGGCCCGGCAACATTGTCCGGCGCTTCGTCCTCCTCCGCTGCGGGCTGGCGCGGCTGCGCCTCGCCGAAATCGGCAAACTCGGCTTCCGTTTCGTCTTCCCACGCATCCTCGTCTATCTCGGCGAAGGCCTCTTCGCGCTCATCCATGAGGTCATTGTCATCGAGGTCTTTGTCATCAATGGGATCGCTCTCCTCGGCGGGGATCTCCTGTGCCTGTGCGGGTTCACTGTCCATACAGTCGTCTGTCGTGCGCCGGGTCGGGCTGTAAAGCAGCACCTGCCGGTAAAGCGTAACCGGCGAAGGCCCCTCCTCCACGCTCGCCTCCGGCTCGTCGGTGGCAGTTTCCACCGCGTCGGAGGCGGCGGTCCAGGGCATGAAGCCGTCATGCGCACCCGCCGCATCGGCAGGGCCGTCTTCCGCAGGTGCCACGGCCTCGGCCTTGGGTGCCGGCATTGCGCCGTCGAACAGCCCGAGTTCCATCATCTCGAAGGCGAGCCCGTCCGGAATGAAGGCGAGCGCCCCTGCCCCGGCCTGTGTCTGGTTGGCCTCGTCCGCTGTTTCGGCGGCGTGGGCATCATGCATTTCAGAGATCGATGGGGCTTGCGGAATGTTCACTGGGCTTTCGTCATTGTCTGCTGAAGTCTGTTCGTTCGTCGCTATTTGCGCGACAGGCTCTGGATCGGTTTCGTGTTCGGGGAAGGCCGGCTGCGCCGCGTCATGCTCCGGCGCGCCGAGCGGGTGGAACAGGAAATCCACCAGCATCGGCGGTTCATCCCGGAACGGCTCTGCCGCCGGATATTCCAGGGCGCCCTCCCCTCGCTTGGCCGGCAACTCTTCGGCAATGCGATCCTGAAGCGCTGCGGCGGGCGATTGCGGCGGCAGGTCGTCACCCTCCTCCGGTTTTGCGGCTGAGGAAGGCGATTCGGGATGCTTCTTGTGCGGCGTGCGGGTGAAGCGCACATTCGGTCCCAGCACGAAGGGGCGCTGCCAGGTCGGAAGCCGGTCGGGATCGAGGATCGCGGCATCCGGATTGCGCCGCGACGGTTCCGTGATCCGGTCGTCACCTTTTGTCTGATCACCGTCCGTCCGCAGCGATCCGGCGGGTTTCGATTGAAGGCTTGGATAACGCGAAAAGGGCATGCTGATGGAGACCAATCTGAGGGCTGTCACTCAGCAGAAGTGATAGAAAAGAAACCTTAACCAGTGGTTTCCTCCGGCGAAGATCGGCATCTTATGCTGGCCGCGCGAAGCATCCGGTCCGCTGACTGGAGCCCTTCAGCCGGATCGGGTTCAGTCATCCAGAAGCTGGCGCAGGCGCTTGGTTGCGGAGCGGCCGAGGGGGAAGTCGCGGCTGTCCGCGCCGAAGCGGAGCAGGCTGCGCCCGCCCGCCTGCCATTCGACCGTATGGATATGTTCCAGGTTGACGATCAACGAGCGGCTCAGCCGGCAAAAAGGGGGCGATGGCAGGTCGGCCTCGAACTTGCCGAGCAGGCCGCCGGCGAGATAGGTCTGGTCGCTATCGAGATGCACCCGCGTGAAATCGGCCTCCGCCTGCAACAGCGTGATCGAACTGACCGGAACCATCACCGACGACATCATCGATTTCAGCAGAATGCGCGCCGGCGGCCGGGCGCTGGCGGCGGCGGCCAACGGCGGCGGCGCAAGGCGTTCCCTGAGGCGGTTGATCGCGGTCTCGAGCCGGTCCGGATCGACCGGCTTGACCAGAAAGTCGAGCGCGGCGACATCGAAGGCGTCGGTGGCATAGAGGCTGTAGGCGGTGACCACGATCACGGCGGTTTCGGGCGACAGGTCTGTGACGATCTCGAAGCCCTTGCCGCTCGATAATTCGATATCGAGAAACACGGCATCCGGGCGCAGCGTGACAATCAGGTCGCGCGCCTGGTCGATCGTGCCGGCCTCGCCGATGACCTCGATATCATCGAAGACTGCGAGCATGCGCTTGAGGCCGCGCCGGGCCGGCGGTTCGTCATCGATGAGGATTACACGCGGCATGCGGACCCCCTCAGCATCAGCCTTGCGACGACGCGGTCATCCTCCTGCTTCAGGGTCAGCTCATAGCCTTCCGGGTAGTGAAGGTGAAGGCGCATTCTGGTATTGGCAAGGCCGATAGCGGGGCGGCCCGGCCGCTCCGGCTGCAGCGTGCCGGAATTGACCACCTCGATGACGATGCTCCTGTCATCGAGGCGCTCGACGTTGACGCCGATGTCGATGGCGTCATCCTGATGCCGCAGGCCGTGCTTCACGGCGTTTTCGACCAATGCCTGGAGGATCATGTGCGGCACCAGCACGTTGAGGGCTTCGGGATCGACAGTGACGGTCGTCCTCAGCCTTTCCTCGAAACGCAGTTCCTGAATGCGCAGATAAGCGCGCATCGCTTCCACTTCATCGGCGAGCGGACAGCGCGAATGGGCCGCGTGGTCGAGACAATAGCGCAGATAGGCGGCGATGCGGCGCACCATCTCAAGTGCCTCGTCGGGCCGGTCGTGAATTTCCGAGGCGACCGAATTGAGCGCGTTGAAGAGAAAATGCGGGGCGAGTTGCAGATGCAGCCGCTCCATTTCCAGCCGGACGGCCTCCGCCTGCGCCTCGGCGGCGCGCAGGCGCTCTGAGCGCGCCTCCAGCAGCGCCGTACGCCAGAAATACATCAGCGACCAGCCGATAAGCAGGATCGTGTAAAATACGGTCATCATCGCCGGGCTGAGCGGAAGCGGCATGTCGTCGAGCACCAGACGGCGGACGATGTCGGCGATGCCGTGCAGCAGGAAGCCGCCGACGACGGAAAAACAGAGCAGGAAGACGACGATCGGGATGGACGTAACCCGGCGCCGGCGCGACAGGAAAAACACATGCACGGCGCCGGTCATGAGGAAGGCGATCGGGTCCACGATCAGCGTCATCGCCGTTGCGGCGAAGACATCGCCGAAGGTGATGAGCCGCGCGGTCCAGCCAAACAGGATCAGAAAGCTCCACACAGCGCACTGCGCGCCCCAGAATGTCCGGAGGATGGGCACATGTCTGCCGCCCGTCGCGTTTTCGGACGCAATGTGTTCCGCGGCGCGGGCATCCACCGTATCACTGACCATTAGCGGGCACCGTTTCCTTTTCCCTCGCCTCGTTTGCCGTCAACTTACGCCCTTCGCGCGCTGGAACGAATGCCGGTTCATCGATAAAAACATGACTTTCATCGAAATGCAGGTGAATTTGCGGTGTTGTCGGACATAGCGCGCTCAATTCGATCGGATGGGCTGGTTGGACTACAACCACACCACCGTGAGCGAGGAAGGCGGGCTCTTCGTTGAAGCCCCTCCCCTCCCCTGCCCTCCCCTCCCCTCCCCTACCCTGGCATCGGCGGCGCAAGAATTGCCAACGATGCCGGCGCCGCGATGTCTCCAGGCAGGGCTCATGATCGCGGACGGAATGCCTATGCCTGGCGACCTGGCCGAGTGCGAGCCTGCCTTCGCCGCGTGTGGCGAACGTGAACACGCCGCCTTCCTCTGCGCCGGCGTTGATCGTGATGACGACCTGAGCTTCATCTGTCTGCCCGGCTAAAATCCGCCCTCTGCGAGTTCGCTATCAACTCTTCTCACGTCAATATAATTATCGATATTATAATCAATAATCCTGATCTTTACGAAAAATGCTAGTATTTACAGCTATATGAGGCAGTGTTGGGATGCGCGGAACTTGTCGGAGCAACCCAAAACTGGGAGGATGTGCTTGGCGAACTGCAGCGCGAGATCGTTACCGGTCGCCGCCATCCGCGCGAGCGCCTGGTGGAGGATGATGTCATCGCGAGCACAGGCGCCACCCGCCACGCTGTCCGCTTCGTCTTCGCCGCACTTGAAAAAAAGGCCGGTCTCGTGGCGCGTGCGCGCAAAAAGGCGTCCGTGTCCGCGACTATTCGATCCGTGAGATCGAGGAACTGTATGAAATCCGCCAATGTCTCGAATGTCAGGCCGAGGGCGTTTCTCCCGCCCTGCTCTGTCGGAAACAATCGAGGCGCTGACCGACATCGCCATCCGTCATCGCGACGCATCGCAGAGTCAACGGCTTGGCGATGTCTTCGAACTGAATGACCGGTTCCACGACACGCTGTACCGGGCGGCAGGCAATCGCCAACTTGCCAAAGCGATCCCGCATTACACCTTCGCCACCCAGCCGATCCGCACCCGCGCGTTCGCCAGTCGCGACATCCGCAAGTTAGCGATCGATGAGCATTTCGAGATGATCAACGCCCTCACTGTCGGCGATACGGACCGTCTTTCCGAGATCATTGCCCGGCATATCAGACGACCCAAGGACTTCTATCTGCGGGCGAATCGCATCACCGGACTTGCGACGCCTGAATGAGTCTTTGATTGCGTCGTGCAGTGGTGCGACGCTGGCGCGGAGTTTTCAATTGAAAACAATCTGGCGGCAAAGTCTACTGGTTGGGTGTTGCGCGGATGGTCCAGTCCAGTGACGCGGCCGCAGTAGTTCCAACGAGGTTTTCAATTGAAAACACGCCGGTGGATATCGCTCTCCATGAAGTCTCAAAGCGCGGCTCTCTTACGACGTGGCCGGCGCCGAATCATTGGCGGGTATATCGTGTAGCCAAGGAGATCCGTCTTCCAGCGAGCGGCGCCGGCGTGCTTGTCTCTCAGGCTAGCCATCAGCCACGTCACGCGGCGAAATCAATCTGGCGATGAGTTTTCAATTGAAAACAAACGGTCGGTGTCATGAAGGAATGTCGCGCGATCGTCTGGCTGGCTGGGAGGGGCGCGGTGATCGTCGAAGAGTACCCCAGTGTAAGAGCGGTTTCGACGGGTGAGGCTCCTCGCGATCCGCCTGGGTGAGTTCGTCTCGTCAGAACAACGCAGTTTCGCCAAGGGGTTCATCGAGCGTGACCCGCGATTGCCGGTTGGAGGGTATCCGGGACCTTGTGTAAGCGAGGCGGAAACGCCTCTAGTCTTTTGCGTCCGCAACGCGACTTCCGGCGTCGTCCAAGGACGCTATCCGTCGCGGGTTATGCCGCGCTGGCGCGAAGGCGCAGGCTGCCTCAGGCCCCGACGGCGACCGTCATGGGTCTGAATGCATTTCTTGGGCTATCAGTCCTGATCGGGCACTCAAGACCGCGCTGCGCGGACGCTCAAAGGGAGTATCGTCCTTCCGCACTGGTCAACAGAGAGACCCGTGCCGAACATGGCGTGGAGATTGTCGTCGGTGATGATACTGTTCGAGTTGCCCGGCGAATCGGCGCGCCAATCTGCGGTCATTGATGCGCGGCACGGGCATCGCTTCGAAGGGGAGGGCGGACTACGCGTATGCGGTCGTCCGCGGCTCGCGGCGGTCCGATCGTCTCGGTCCAACGGAGAGGATAAGGCGCTTCATCGGCAGAACTGACGCGCAGTTCAGAGCACAGGAACTATCCTTCGTTCAACTGACAAACAGGGGCGTTACAATGCCGGGGGACGCAAACGTGATGCCAACGCTCCAAAACCGGCGCGAGCAGGCAGTGCGTTTGTCCCGCGTGTTAACCTTTCATTAACCAAAAACCCCTTGCAGAATCGGTGCGAGTCATGCAGCGTTGACGCAAATGGAGTAAATTCGGACAGGAAACCGTCAG